>NZ_CP104174.1:6111538-6417115 GCF_025200925.1 Bradyrhizobium sp. CB1015
GGCGGCCGCCTCGGTTGATAAAAATCGACCTCTGACAAACCAGCCATGCTGGATCGTCTCGCTGTCCGCTCTGCTCTGCGTGCACAACTGAACAGACGCGGATCCATTTCCGGATCCTAATGCATCATCACCGCGCGGACCGTGGCCACTATCGGTGATGAGAACGCTTAACCTCGCGCTCCCGCCTCCTCGCACGGAAAAAGCGCGCCATGTTCAAGCGACGACGTTTCAAGCAGCAACTGACCCTTCAGGACCGGCTGTCGGCATGGGTGACGCAGGTCCGCGAGCAGGCGTCCAAACTTCCTCCCGGGCCGGAGCGGGACGCGCTGCTCAAGAAGGCCCGTCAGGCCGACGTTGCCAATCATCTGAACGATTGGGTCAAATCGCCGGGGCTTCAGCCGCCGAAATAACCCGGCCTCCGCCGGGTTCCTCGGAGCGACCATGACCGACATCAACGACGCGCGGCCGGCGCGCCGTCATGTTTCCGTAATCCTGCGGCACCGAACCTTTCGCGGTCTCCGGCCTTCTGTGGGGATGGGACCGCAACTTCTGGGGACCTCAAGTCATGACGGACAACGACACGCACCACGCTACGATCAGGCGAAAGCCGCTGCTGGAGGCGGCGCACGAGGAGATGGTGAAGTTCGAGCGCAAGGAAAACGAGTTCCGCAAGAAGGACCGTGAAGAGCGCGCCGCCGAGCTCCATCTTCCGTTGAATGAGATCAAGGTCCACTAGGCACCGCCAGGACCTTCCGGAGCGCGTCGAGGCCCGCCCCGCGATGCGGCGCCAGCCGGCGATTTGGGCGCTTTCTCGATCGGCATCGCCGGTGGGCAACCGCGGGCGCACAAGGTATCTAAATACTACCAACAACCCGTTGGCCGAGCGAGGAAATTACCCGGCACCCTACTGTGCATGGGGTTGTTTTCCACTTTTGAAGGGCAAGGCGCGGGCGCCGTCCAATGGGAAGCCCGGCACGCCGGTCCCCTCTACAGCAGCGCCAGAAGGATCAGGCCTATCACCAGCACCACGAAGCCAGCCGCCGTCGCGGCGGCAAATGACCGCTCTACGTTATCCATGATGCCACCCCGTTGTCGGCGCGCCACGTTTCCCCCATGGCTGCGCCGAACGGACAAAATCTTGCCGACGGCTGTGTCGGCAGTGGTGCGGACGGATGTCGAAATTGGGACCGGTGCGGGGCCAGTCTGCGGCCTTGCGGTCGCGCTCCTGCCGGCCGCCCGCCTGTCAGGCTGTCGTAAGCTCAGCCGGCTAGGGTCGCTCGGCTCTGGTGTTGCAGCCCAGCACCCAGCCTCCAACAACTCTCAGCCCCGCTTGGCTCTCCCCAGGCGGGGCTTTTTCATGCCTGCCGGCCGGCGCGGGGCTCCCGCTCCTCCTGGGTCAGGCGCAGCGCGAAGGCGCGGATCGCGGGCGCCGCCAATAGCACGACCGGCAGCATCGCGGCCCAGGCGATCAGCCAAGACACCATCCAGTGCTGAACGAAGAGCACCGGGCTGCCTGCAGGAAAGCTGGCTACTCCCGCCGCGATCAGCGAGGTCAGCCCGGACTGGATGATGCCGAAGACGAAATGAGAGTAGCGGCGGGGAATGCCGAGCATGAGGCGCCCATGGTTGCTGGCCCGCGATCAGGCAAGCAAGGCACATGCCGTCAAGCTGGAGCGGATCGTGCGCCCCGGGTCGGAACCACGCTGTGGGCCCGCCGGATGCACCGGGAGCCCAGGAACTTTGTTCATGGTCGGAGAACCACGGACATCGAGAACCGTTCGCGCGCGGCCAGCAACAGATTTTGCTTGCCCGCGGAATATTGCGACCACCAACATGTTTGCAGGCACGAGGGTGAATCGTGGGAGGTGACCATGAATCACAGGGGCGTCGAGTTCACCATCGCCAAGACGGCGACTCCGGGAATCTGGCAATGGCAGTTCCGCATCGGCGACCAGATCAAGACCGGCAAGACCGAGACCAGGATCGACCTGCTGGCGATCCGGCGCGTGCAGCTGCGCATCGATCGGGAGCTGAAGGCGATCGGGCGAAAGACAGCCTGAACGTTTCGCCCTCTTGCGCCATGGAACGCGTCAGTCCGCGCTGGGCAGCCGCCGCATGGTGAACTCGATGTCGCCGCCGGGCAATTCGCGCCAGGTCTCGACCTCGCTCATATAGCCGGCCTTGGGATAGCGGGCGAAGAAGGCCTGCGCCCGCTCCCGCGCTGCCGCGCGCGGCAGCGTAAAAGTCTCGCGCAGATAGCCGTCGCCCGCGGTCGGACCCGGCTTGCCGGCCGCCTTGCGCCGGCGCGCCATCCGCTCGGCGAGATCCCGCGGACGATCGGCCATATCCTGCCTTCCTTGACGCACTACGCTGCGGACAATGTAGGGCGCCGGCCGGATCAAGAGGAGTCCCGTCGGAAAGACTTCGTGCCTCCCCGGAACGGGTCAGTTGGCGGCCGTACCGCTCTTGGTCTTCTTCGGCGCACTGGTTGCGGCCGACGCCTTCGGCGCCGCCGGCTGCTTCGGCGGATCGGCGCGCATGCCGCCCCAGGGATCGCTGGACGCCTTGGAATCCGGAATCTTCTTCAGCGTTTCCTTGTAGGCCTTGTCACGCTCGGCCTCGGCAGCCTTCTCCTCCGGCGTCTTGCTCGGGGCATCCTGCATCAAATTGATATTGGGCAGTTGCGCGTAGGCAGGTCCCGCCAGCACGGCCAGCACCGCGGCCAAACGGAAAAGCTTCATCATTCACTCCTTAGATCTTCCATGAGGCACGGATCGCCCCGCGCCGTGTCATCCTTGTCAGCCCGGTCACGAGCCGGTGTCCGCTAGAGCCGATCCGATCTGCATGATTTGGGCGCATGCAGCCAGTCGTCCCAGATCGGACCGCATTTGGTGCACCCGCTCAGCGCGACACCGAGCACGGCCATGCAAAAGACGAGGACACACCGACGCAACATCATCCACCCCTACCCAAGCGAGGCATCATATCGGGCCAAGTCAGGCATTTTCAAGCCGAGGCGGCCGCCGCGAGACCTGGTGACTTTGCCTCGACGATGCGCGCACAATGCGATGAAACATCCGGCAACACAGGAGAGCGCGACAGCAATGCAAACGCAGCCAGAAGCCGAGTTCGGCCCCGCCGACGCCAGGCGCATCCTCGGCGAGGTCTTTGCGCCCTGGGTCCAGGATCTCAACCTCGCGGTCGAGCGCATCGAGCATGCGCCGCCTGCGGACGTTCCGGACTGGCAGCCCGGCGCGCTGCTGCGCATGCCGTTTTCGGAGCGGCTGTGCCGCAACGGCGGCGTGGTCTGCGGCCAGGCCCTGATGGCGCTCGCCGATACCGCGATGGTGATCGCGATCCTCGCCGCCAATCGCGGCTACCGTCCCATGACGACGGTCGACCAGACCACGCATTTCATGCGCGCGATCTCCGCGTCCGACGTGCTGGCGGATGCGCGCGTGGTACGGCTCGGGCGCACCATGAGCTTTGGCCGCGTCACGCTGCTCTCGGCCGCCGACGGCAAGCCGGCCGCGATGGTGTCGAGCGCGTTCGCGATGCTGCCGGGATGAACGCGCCCTGAAACAAGAGAGCCGCGCGGAGCGCAAAGCTCGAAGCGGCTCTCGATGAAATCGTGTCGGGACAGGAAGCGCGCTCGCGCTTCGCCAGCGAGAGCGCGCTGCGGCGAACAGAATCGAAAGCGAAGTCTTTATCAACCTCTCGATCGGCGGGTCACGCCATAAAGGAAAAGCTCTCGGGTAGGCTCTTTGGGCAGGTTCGTTGGAGCGGCTCGCCGCTCCAACGTCGTAAACAAAGTCTGAAACCCCGTGCAAGTAGCGCCAGTATTGAGTTTAGTTCAACGTAATTTCTATGCACTACTTCATAATCATCGGCAGGGCTGACGCGGATGATTGAGAAGCGTACATCGCAACGTCACCGTGTTTTCAAGGGCGGAAAGATCACCTTTGAAAACAGCGGCATTCCTTGCACGGTGCGCAACATGTCGGCGGGCGGCGCGGCGATCGACCTCGACACTCCCGTCATGTTGCCGCAATCGGTCACGCTCTCGATCGCGTGCGACCGCTTCGTAAGGCATTGTCGCACAGTTTGGCGCAGCGACAAGCGCGTCGGCCTCGCTTTCGTGCAATAGCACGCGCGACGTGAACGAACGTTCGCATCACGTGCACAACACGATCATGATTGCTTCGATACGCTGACCGCGGGCTGCGATCGCGCGCGTGACGACCGCGAGCGCGATCGATGATGCCCCCGCAACAAATCGTCCACCGGGACGATCGA
This sequence comes from Bradyrhizobium sp. CB1015, assembly GCF_025200925.1. Lineage (GTDB taxonomy): Bacteria > Pseudomonadota > Alphaproteobacteria > Rhizobiales > Xanthobacteraceae > Bradyrhizobium. The sequence continues at coordinate 6,115,835 of NZ_CP104174.1, forward strand.
TCCTGCGCGACAGGAGCGACGGCGCTTTGCCGAAGCCGAAAGGTAGGTCCGCGCCATCCACCTCACGTCATTTCGGCTTCTTGGCAGGTTCGCCCGGACGGGCGCCGCCCCAGGGGTCGTACTTGTCCTTGGGCTCGGGAATGCGCTCGAGCGCGGCCTTGTAGGCCTTCTCGTCGACCTTGGGACTGTTGTCGACCGGCTTGGCGCCGTCATTGGGCTGGCGCCGGCCCTGCGCCTGCACTGAGCCGGCCGTCAGTGCCAAGACCGCGGCCGCGATGACCAAAAATCCTCATTGCAGCAATCCCCCTCGTGTGGGGTACAACCTAGCCCGCACTCGCGGAATAGCAATATCGCGGGTTCCAAGTCTTCAGCAAATCTTGATCGACCGGGACTTCGCCGGATCGCGTTCGTGCCTATCTGTTGGCCCGCAGGGGGACCTCCAGGGATGTTGCGGATCATTGCTCATGCGGCGCTGCTCATCGGCGCGCTGGCGCTCGGTGCCTGCGGCTTTGCCGACAGCCGCGCACCGGTACCAGAGTTCATGCGCATGAAGGAGGCCGAGCAGCCGCCGCCGGAAGCGGCGCCCGACGTCAAGCGCGTGGTGCGCGAGCAGATCGACGTCGTCTTTCTTGCAACGTCCTATCCGCGCGAGGTGCACGTCGCCCCGCCCCATCGCGAGGTGCGAGGACCGGGCTGGACCGCATGCGTACGTGCGCAGCTCACCTCGGCGACCGGCACGTCCCTCGGACCCCAGACCTACATCGTGACGATCAACGGCGGCAAGGTCGTGGACCGCCGGCGCGCGGACGCCGACGACATCTGCGGGACCGAGACTTACGAGCCGATCTAGGAACCCGCCTTGACGACAAGGTTCCGGGAAAAACCTGTAGATGACCCGGAACGATCACCGCCTCCCTTTCTTGTTACCGCCGAGGGCAGTTTCGAGGAGGACATGATGAGGACGTTGACTATTGCGCTGTTGGCTGGCGTGGGTGCTTTGGCCGCCGCCTCGGGGGCGAAGGCTTCCGATCTCTATACGAGCAGCGAGTACACCAATCCGGATCTCGTGCAGCAGGTGCGACTCGTCTGCGACGATTCCGGCCGCTGCTATCGCACGCGCGGCGGTTCGCGCGTGATCGTGCGCGATTCCTATAATTACATGCCGCGCGAGCGCTATTACGAGCGCCGGACCTATCATCGCGATTGGGATGACGGCCCGCGCGCCGGCGTCGGCATTCGCGCACCCGGCGTCAGCGTCGGCGTCGGTGTCGACGACCGTTGGTGAGCGATGAAGGCTTGATGCTCGGGACCGGACGAGACTATTCGCCCGGTCCCGGTGGTGTAACCGAATCCGGCCGCCGATCCTAAGCCGCGACGGTTTGCTGCTGGAATTGCTCGTAGGCCGCGATCGCGTCCGCGGCATACATCAGCGACGGCCCGCCGCCCATGTACACGGCCATGCTAAGCGTCTCCTCGATCTCCTGACGCGTCGCACCGAGCTTGACCAGCGCCTCGGTGTGAAAGCCAATGCAGCCGTCGCAATGCGCGGCAACGCCGAGCGCGAGCGCGATCAGCTCCTTGGTCTTCTTGTCCAGCGCCCCGTCGCGGGTGGCGGCCTGGGCGAGCGCGGCAAATCCCTTCATGGTGTCGGGAATGTCGCTCCGCAGCTTCTTCATGTTGGCGGAGATCTGCCTGATAATTTCGGGGTAGTTCTTGTCCATGACGACTCTCTGCGTGACTTCAGGTTTCGAGCGGATCGGCCGGCGTGACGAAGCGCGTCAATGACGGCAGGTGAGCGATGAAGCGGGCGAGCACCATGCCGGCGCACATCGACGCGACGAAGACGACGGCGGAGAGCGAGCCAAATCCGAGCGCGGTCAGTGCCGGCCCCGGACAAAAGCCCACCAGTCCCCAGCCGACACCGAAGATCGCAGGACCTGCGACGATCCTGGGATCGATGTCTCGCCGCGTCGGCAGATAGAATCGATCGGCGAAGAATGGACGCGCGAACTTCAGGACGCGGCTGAAGCCGACGAAGGTCACCGCCACCGCGCCCGCCATCACGAAAGCGAGGCTCGCATCCCATGTCCCCGCCGGAATGCCGCCGATGTCCAGGAAGTTCAGCACCTTTGCGGGGTTCGACATCCCGGAGACGATGAGGCCGATGCCGAAGACCAGCCCGATCGCGAATTGAACGAGGATTGCCATGGCGATCAGCTCCAGTGTCGCATCACGAAAACGGTGGCCATGCCGGCGGCCATGAAGGTCATTGTCGCGACCAGCGAGCGCACCGACAGCCGCGACAGGCCGCAAACACCGTGGCCCGAGGTGCAGCCGCTGCCCCACACCGAACCGAAACCCGTCAGCAATCCGCCCACGATCAGGAGGGCCGGCCCCGCCGCGATCGTCTGCTCCGGCAGACCTCCGGTGACGAGGCGCGCCAGCACGGGCGCGGCGGCGAGACCGGCGACGAAGGCGAGGCGCCCGGCGAATTCGCGGTCCTCGTAGGGCGGAAACAGCCGCGCGGCGATGCCGCTGACGCCGGCGATTCGCCCCGTTGCCCACATCAGCAGAACGGCGGCAAGCCCGATCATCGCTCCGCCAGCGAGGGACGCGATCGGCGTGAAAGACGTCGTGACCATGAGCCTCTCCTGATCAAGGTACCTTTACGGACGATATGCCATTTCGATTGTTTCTTATTTTCGAAGATACTAATATATCGAGATGAAGCGCAAGCCCCGCAATCAGGAATTGCTCGCTCTGGAGGAGAAGGCCGAAGAGGCGTCCCGCCTCCTCACCGCCATGGGCAATCCCAAGCGGCTCCTGGTTCTCTGCAACATGCTGGACGGCGAAAAGTCCGTCGGCGAACTCGCCGACATCGCTGGCCTGTCGTCGGCCGCGCTATCCCAACACCTCGGAAAGATGCGCGCATTGAGCCTGGTCAAACCGAGGCGGGACGGCCAAACGATATACTATAGCATCGCGAGCCCGGAAGTCCGCGCAGTGCTGGAGATTCTGTACCGTCTCTTCTGCGCCGGCAAGTAGGGACTCTCGCCTTCGCAAGACGCGGGGAGCATGGGATGACCGACGACACCTTCATCGAGGGGCCTCTCTACGAGAAACGGAAGAAGGTCTATCCGCAGTCGGTCCATGGCCCTTTCCGGCGCATCAAATGGGCGATCCTCTGCGTCACGCTCGGGATCTACTATCTCTTGCCGTTCGTACGCTGGAATCGCGGACCTGGCCTGCCCGACCAGGCCGTGCTGATCGACTTCCCGCATCGGCGCTTCTACTTCTTCTTCATCGAGCTGTGGCCGCAGGAGGTCTATTACTTCACCGGTCTGCTCATCATCGCGGCGATGACGCTGTTCCTGATGAACGCGGTCGCCGGGCGGCTGTGGTGCGGCTACATGTGCCCGCAGACGGTGTGGACCGACCTGTTCTACGCGGTGGAGCGTTGGGTCGAGGGCGACCGGCGCGAGCGCATGCAGGGCGACAAGCGCTACTGGACGTTCGACCACCTTCGCAAGGTCGCGCTCAAGCACTTCCTCTGGATCATGATCGCCTGGTGGACCGGCGGCGCCTGGGTGCTCTACTTTTCCGACGCGCCGACGCTGGTGAAGGAGCTCGCGACCTTCCAGGCACCGTTCATCTCCTATCTCTGGATCGGCATCCTCACCGCGACGACCTATGTCTTTGCCGGTCACGCCCGCGAGCAGATGTGCATCTACATGTGCCCGTGGCCACGAATCCAGGCGGCGCTGACCGACGAATGGGCGCTCAACGTCACCTATCGGCGTGACCGCGGCGAGCCGCGCATGTCGGTGAAGAAGGCGGATGCCGCCCGCTCCCACGGCGAACTCGCCGGCGACTGCGTCGACTGCCACCAATGCATCAATGTCTGCCCGACCGGCGTCGACATCCGCCACGGCATCCAGCTCGGCTGCATCCAGTGCGGCCTGTGCATCGACGCCTGCGACAACGTCATGCGCGAGATCGGCCGGCCCCAGGGCCTGATCGGCTACGACACCGACATCAACATGCAGCGCCGGCGCGAAGGCAAGCCGCCCGTCTACCGCATCATCCGTCCGCGCACGCTGATCTATGCCGCGGCCATCGCCATCGTCGGCAGCATCATGCTCTACACCCTCGCCACCCGCGCGACGATGGACGTCAACGTGCTGCACGAGCGCAATCCCCTCTTCGTCCAGCTTTCGGACGGCGGCGTGCGCAACGACTACACCGTGCGCATCCTCAACAAGGGCGCACAGCGATCGTTTGCGCTCGAAGTCTCCGGTCTGCCGGGCGCGACCATTCGCGTCGCCGGCATCGAGGCGGGCGGCAAGCCCATCATCGAGGTCGGGCAGGATCAAACCCGCGAGGTCAGGCTGTCGGTCCAGGTCGGGCCGGGCGATCTGCCGCAGACCTCCCGCGACGTCGAGATCACCATCACCGATACCGCCAGCGGCGGCCGCGCCAGCGCCCGCGATCATTTCGTGCCGGGCGACTAGTCACGTTCCTCAGGCAGGCCATCGCATTTGAGCGCTTTTCCCTGCGGCCATCCTTCGAGACGCCCGCTTGAAGCGGGCTCCTCAGGATGATTCCTCAGGACCAAGCCGCGCCTGGATTCTGAATGAAACGTTAACGCTACCGCTCGAATTGCAGCGGCGTGCCAACGGTATTTTCCAATCTTTACGCTAAGCATGACCGGTAGCACGGGCTCAGCTCGCGTGAACGGGGACGACGGGACGTGGTCGACATCGCGCATCAGGCTGCGATCAATCCGGCATCGGCAAGGGATGTCGCGATGGCGCGCGCGCCTGTGCCGCTTGCCGCGGTCGACACCGGCCAATGGCGCGCGCTGGCGCAGCGGGCGATCGAGCCGAACGGATATTACCTGCCGGCCTGGGAGCTCGCCGTCAGCGCAACTGCGCGCGGTCGCACGGATGCCTCGGCACTGCCCGCATTTGACGATTCTTCGGCCCGGCTGATCGGCCTGATGCCGGTGGTCTCGCTGTGGCGCGCCCTGAAGATTCCCCTGCCCGCCCTGGTGAGCGCGCATCCCTATGGCACGCTGTGCAGCCCGCTGCTCGACCGCGACGCTCCGCTCGAAGCCGCCGCGCGTCTGCTGCAGCAGGCGCGCGAGGCGGGCGCGCATGCGCTCGTGCTGACCGACCTCGCGCTCGAGGGCGCAGCCATGGCATCGCTCAAGCACGTGCTGAACCGCGACGGCCTGGAGCCGAGAATCCTCAGCTCCTACATCCGCGCCAGCCTCGATGCGACGCAGGATGGAGAAACGCTGTTGCGCGACGCGCTCGGCGCCAAGAAGCTCAAGGAGCTGCGGCGCCAACGTCATCGTCTCGAGGAGCACGGCCCCGTCGTGTTCGAGATTGCGCGCAGCTCCGACCAGATCGGACGTGCGCTCGAAAGCTTCCTGCAGCTCGAAGCCAGCGGCTGGAAAGGCAAGCGCGGCACCGCACTGGTTCAGCATGCGGGCGATGCGACCTTCATTCGCCGCGCCGTGCCGGCGCTGGCGGAGACTGCACAGTGCGAGATCATCACGCTTCGCGCCGGCGCGACGCCGATTGCCGCCGGCATCGTACTGCGGCACCAGGACCGTGCCTTCTTCTTCAAGCTCGGTATCGACGAGCGCTTTGCAAAATATTCGCCGGGCGTGCAGCTCACGCTGGACCTCACCCGCCATCTCTGCGCCGATCCCGTCATCGCCAGCGCGGACTCGACGGCAAATGCCGATCACCCCATGATCAACCCGATCTGGCGCGGACGCCTTGCGATCGGCGATGTGCTGATCCCGCTGCGGCGGCATGACCCCGTCGTGGGACTGATCCATGCGGCGCTGATCACGCTTCGCCTCGCCCACGATACGGCGCGGAGCGTGGTTCATTTGATGCGGCGAACGCGCAAAGCAGTCTAGGCCGTTACTGATTGAGCGGGTGGCCGCCTCGTTCACCACAATCAGCGGATCGAAACGGGCGGCACCGTTACCTTGCGAACGGTCGTCGGCCACTATCGACGGACATTGGTCGATGCCCGCCACACAGGAAATTGGGTCCGCCTCACACGCATACGTTGACGTAACCGCGGTCCCAGCTCGCGTTATTTCGGTCGGGGTCGGCACAGCCATATGGCTATAGAGAAGCCCTGTATACGGGAGTATAGTCGTCAAAGGGCATATTCGTGATCCATCTTGGGCGACTTCGGGGGAGCCACGGGCCCGCAATCCGGTACGAGAAATCTATCGATTGATCCATCGCGCGTGAGCAAGAGATGATCATGCAACATCCGATTCAAGCGCCGTCGGTCGCGCTCGATTCGAATGAGCGCCCCGAGGAGGCACTGCGCCAGAGCGAGGAGCGCTTTCGGACGCTGGTGCAATTCTCCTTCGATGTGTACTGGGAAACGGACGCGCAGCATCGCTTCATCCGCCAGGAGTTCGCTGACACACTTCCCGAGCCGCCGGTCTCCGAGATCGGCAGGACACGATGGGAGGTCCCGTATCTAGAGCCTGACGCAGATGGCTGGCGCAAGCACCGGGAGATGCTCGACGCTCATCTCCCCTTTCGCGATTTCGAGCTCGCGCGGCCGACGCCCGACGGCGGCAAGCGCTATATTTCCGTCTCTGGGCTGCCCATCTTTGACAAGACCGGGAACTTCGTGGGTTACCGGGGTGTGGGGCGCCACATCACCGAGCGCAAGCGCGCCGAGCAGGCGCTGATCGAGAGCGAGGCCCGTTTCCGTACCTTCGTGGATCACGCGACCGATACGTTCATGCTTCACAGTGAAGATGGTCGCGTTCTCGATGTGAATCGGAATGCCTGCCAAAGTCTCGGCTACAGCCGGGCCGAACTGGTTGGGGCAACTGCGGCCTTGTTCGATCTGGAGATGGATGAAGCGACCTGGCGTAGCAACCGCGAGCGCCTCAAGGCCGGCGGCATCGCTACGCTCGAGAGGCGCTATTGCCGAAAGGACGGCACTGTGTTTCCCGTCGAGGTCCGTATGCGGGAATTCTGCGAACACGGCCAGTCACGAATCATTTGTCTGAGCCGCGACATCACCGAACGCAAGCGAGCCGCCGAGACGTTCCGCGAGATGCAGGCTGAACTAACACACGCCAATCGCGCGGCGGCAATGGGCCAGGTCACGGCTTCGGTGACACACGAATTAAGCCAACCAATCACCGCGGTGCTCTGCAACGCAGAGGCCGCACTGAACTGGCTAGGAACACAATCTCCGAATTTCGAAAAGGCACAGCAGGCGCTCGCATCCATTGTCGCAGAAGCCAAGCGAGGCGGCGAGATCATCAGTTGGATCCGTTCCTTGATCAAGAAAGCCCCGGTGCCGAAGGAGAGCGTCGATGTCAATGGTGCGATCCTGGACGTGATCACCATAGCCCGTAGCGAGCTGCTCAAACATGATGTCTTGATCCAGACCGACCTCGCTCCGGGCTTGCCGCTCGTGAAGGGCTATCGCGTTCAGCTGCAACAGGTGGTTCTCAATTTGATCCTCAACGCGATCGAGGCAATGAACTGCCTCGACGTAGGCGAACGGGAGCTGCGGATCAGCACGGCTGCAGATGCCTCAAATCTCGTTGTTGTCGCCGTACGGGATACCGGACCCGGACTTGACGTGGCAATCGTTGACCGCCTGTTCGAGCCCTTCTACACCACCAAGCCCGACGGGATCGGCATGGGCTTGTCGATCTGCCAATCAATCATCGAGGCGCACGGAGGACGACTTTGGACTGGTCCGAATGAACCACGGGGGGCCGTGTTTCAGTTTAGTCTGCCTTCGGAACAGGGATGATCCACGACGCTTTTCTGGAGCGGGCGCTGCACGACAGGAGTTCACGGCCTCAAACGCACCCTCGCTACGGATGCGATAGTCCTTCGATCATAGAGCCTCGGACCAATAGCCGCCCTCCTCTGCTTCGCGCACGACGATCTCGATCTCCAAGCGCCTATTCCGCGGCCTGCGCGTTGATCTCCGCCGAGACCTGGCGAATGGCGCGGGCGAGCAGGTTCGGATCCTGCGCGCCGGAGACGGCGTATTTTTGCGCAAAGACATAGGTCGGCACGCCGGAGATGCCCTTCTCGGCGGCTTCCTGCGCATCTGCGGAGACGCGCGCGACGTCCTCGTCGGTGGCGAGGCGCTTGCGCACGTCGTCGGCGTCGAGGCCGATGTCGGCGGCTGCCTGCACCAGCACGTTCACATCGGTGAGGTCGCCGCCGTCGCGGAAGTACAGCTCCATCAGACGCTGCTTCATCTCGGGCGCCTTGCCGATCGCTTCCGCCCAGAGGATCAGGCGGTGGCAGTCGGTCGTGTTGGGCTGGCGCGCCACCAGCTCCGGCTTGTAGACGAGCCCCTCCTCGCTCGCGGCCGCGACGACGCGTCCCGCAATGCCCTTATAGGCTTCGACAGAGCCGAACTTCTGGGTGAGATAGGCCTCGCGGCTGATGCCCTCGCGCGGCACCCAGGGATTGAGGAAGAAGGGACGGAAACTGAGCTTGACCGGAACGTCGGGCACCAGCGCCAGCGCGCTCTCGATGCGATGCTTGCCGATATAGCACCAGGGGCAGACCACGTCGGAGACGACATCGATCTGGAGCGGTTTCAGCGTGCTCATGTCAGGCGCCTCCTTCGGGCACTTCGAGGGTCCGCCCGAACATAAGCCGAACCGGGGGCGGCGCAAGGCACCCGTCCTGCATGGCTCACGACTTCACCTCTGCGGTTATTGTGACCGGTTCTCCCCGCGCCGATAGTTGCGGCCACGATCAAGCCACAGGGGAGACCGCGATGACCGCCATTTTCAAGCCGGAAGGCGATCTGTTCCGGCCCACCGAGCATGCTGGCGGGCCGTGGTCGCCGGACATGTTGCAGGGAAGCGCCACCACCGCGCTGATGACCCGCGAGGTCGAGCGCCTCGCCGCCAAATCCGGTTTTGCGGTGCGGCGCCTGACCTTCGATCTCTGGCGGCCGGCGGGCCTGCGCCTGTTCAGGACGGTCAGCGAGCTGCTGCGCGATGGTCGCAAGGCCAAGACCCTGCAGGTGCGGCTGATGGACGGCGACACCGAGATCGGCCGCTGCACGGCGCTGCTGACGGCGCCTAGCGGCGAGTCGCCCATCGATCCGTTCGCGAGGCCGCCGCCCCTCGACAAGGGACCCGAGGCCGGCAGCCCGCCGCCCGCCTTCGCACAGAAATGGAGCCGCTATTTCCAGAACGTGTCGGTGCGCCTCATCGAGGGCGCCCTGGAGAAGCCGGGCCCGGCGGCGGCCTGGATGCGGCTCGATGCGTCGCTGGTCGAGGGCGAGCCCAACACGCCGCTGCTCCAGGCGGTGCAGGCCGCGGACTTCTCCAGCGGCGTCGCGCAGATCGTCGATATGCGCCAATGGACCTTCATCAACCCGGAGATCAGCCTCTATTTCTTCCGCCCGCCCGAGGGCGAATGGATATTGATCCGCGCCGCGACGCGCGTCGGCGCCCATGGCGCCGGCCTCACCGCGGCGACACTGAGTGATCGCAACGGTCCGTTCGCGGAGGTGATGCAGGCCATGAGCTTCGAGCGGCGCGAGGCGCAGGCTCAGGCGTCCTGAGCTGCAAGCGCGGTCAGGGCGGCTTCGGAGGCGGCATCGACAGGCATGAACATCTCGACGCGAAGCTCCTGCAGCGTCACGTCCTGCGGGGTGCCGAGCGTCAGCACGGCACCGATGAGACCAATGCCGATATCGCCCTTGCGCAGGCGCACGTCGCAGAGCGGCCCTGGCGCGGAACTATCCTCTGTCGCCGCAGGAAGCTGCGGCAGCCGCATCAATTCGCGCCAGGTCGATTGCAAGGCCTCGTCAAGCGGCGCGGCCATTGCCTCATGCCGTGCCCGCGCCAGCAGCGCGGCCGCAACAATCGGCCAGTTCTCGACGAACGGCTTGAGCTCGTCGGGAGCAAGGAACATGCGCATGTGATTGAGCGGCCGCTGCATGCGCTCAGGGCCAAGCAGCATGCTCATCAGGCCCGAGGCGGCGCGATTGGCCTGCATCACGTTCCAGCGCCGGTCGGTGACGATCGCCGGGAACGGCTCGTGACGGAGAAGCAGAAGATCGATGGCACGCCGCGCCTCGGCAAGCTCCGGCGCCGACAGATCGCGCTCGCCATATTGCCGTGCGAAGCCGCCGGCTTCGAGCAGCGCATTGCGGTCGCGCAACGACAGATCGAGCGCGGAGGCGAGCTGCAGCAGGATGTCCCGGCTGGCCGCCGCCTTTCCGGTCTCGACATAGCTCAGATGCTTGATCGAGATGCCGGCCTGGAACGCAAGCTCCGCCTGACTCAATGCACGGCGGCTGCGCCAGCCGCGCAGGAGATCACCGACGGGATTGGCCGGCCGCAATCGCCGGAACGTGCGTGTGTCCATCCGCCGATTATGCGAGCGCTGCCCGCGCCTGTAAACGGCGCTAGCGCAGGTGGGCGGCCATCTGCTTCAACCGTTCGGCGGTGCGCTCGTCCGCCGGGAAGAACGTCTCCAGCGCCAGCTCCGACAGGGTGATGTCGACCGGCGTGCCGAACACCATGGTGGTGGAGAAGAAGCTGAGGATTTCTCCGCCATGCCGCAGCTTGAACGGGATCGCGACGTTGTCGCTCGACAGCGGCGCCGAACGCGCAGGAATCGGATAGCTCTTCAGGTCGTTGTAGAGCTTGATCAGCTCCGGATCGGCCGTCGCCTCGCACTGCCGGTGCAGCCGCTCCAGGAGATGCCCGCACCATTCGGCGAGATTGACCGTGCGCGGCGCCAGCGCCTCGGGATGGAAGGCCAGCCGCAGCACGTTGACGGGCTGGCCGAGCAGATGCTGCGGGAGGCCATCGAGCAGCGGCGCCACCATGCGGTTGGCGGAGACCAGGTTCCAGTGCCGGTCCACCGCAAGCGCCGGATTGGGCTCATGCGCCTTGAGCACGAGGTCGATCGCCTGACGAGCTGATTTCAAGGCGGGATCCTCCAGCGGGCGCTGCGGAAAGGCCGGTGCGAAACCGGCGGCGACCAGCAGCACGTTGCGTTCGCGCAAGGGCACGTCGAGCCGCTCGGCGAGCCTGAGCACCATGTCGCGCGAGGGCGCGGCGCGGCCGGTCTCGACAAAGCTCAAATGCCGCGCCGAGATTTCGGCTTCGCCGGCGAGATCGAGCTGGCTCATGCGGCGGCGCTGCCGCCATTCGCGCAAATGGTCGCCGATATGGACCGGCTGGCTGCGTTCGGTGCGTGCGGTGGAAGCATGTGCGTTCATGGTCAAAAGCTAGCACGCGGATTTAGGCGCTTCCATTACCACCGAGGTAATCGAATTGGGGGACGAGCACGCGCATCTTTGGTCGCAACAGGAGATGACCATGATCGCGCTGCTGCTCTACCGGACCGTCGCAGACCACGTCTTGCCCTGGGCCATGGCGTTCGCAACGCGGATGCTGGCGCGCAGCCTCAACATGCCGGAGCCCCTGGTGCATTCGACCGGCGACTATGTCCTCGCGCAGGTCATCGCCTTCGAGCACGACGTCGGCAGAAGCCTCTGCCCGTTTCGTCTCGCCCGTCTGCTCCGCGCCTGGTGGCGCGGTCGGCGTTGAGTTCCACCCAGCCCCAACCAAGGAGACCTGAGATGATCGATGCATCGACCTTCCTGCGCCGCGCCCTGCTCGCCGACGCCATCTTCAGCGGCGTCGCCGCGCTCGGCTTCACCTTCGGCGCGAGCGCGTTCGCAGCGCTGTTCAACTTGCCCGAAGCGTTGCTGCGCGAGACCGGCCTGTTCCTGATCGCCTACACCGCCCTGGTCGGCTGGCTCGCCTCGCGGGCGACGGTGGCGAAACCGCTGGTCTTGCTGGTCGTGATCGGCAATGCGGCCTGGACGGTCGGCAGCATCGCGTTGCTGCTTTCGGGCGCGGTGTCGCCGAACCTCGCCGGCGAGCTCATGGTCGTGGCGCAAGCCATCGCCACCGGCGTGTTCGCCGAGCTGCAATATGTGGGATTGCGCAAGAGTGAAGCTGTCGCCACAGCGTGAGGCGCTCATGTCCCGGACGCGCAGCAGCGCTGTTTGCGCTGCTGCGCATCGCGGCGGCGCTGCGCTGCGTCCGGGGCACGAGATCATCGTGATGAAATTCATATCGAGACACGCGATTGTCAGGTCATGACGGGAAGGCGCAGCTGGGCGATCTCGCGGCGCGTTTTGCCCGAGCTTTGCTGCCGTCTTGCGCCCATCAATGGCCAGAGGGCGCAGGGAAGGCCGGGCGCCGGCGGCACCCGAGTCCGTGCGCAACAGGAATGCACACGGTGTGGACTACAGGTGATGCCGGTCGCCCGGCCTTCCCTGCGCGGATGGTTTTAACGGTGTCCTTCGTGCTCTTGTGTCCGCAAAATCTGCCAGAATGTGCGAACGGGCGGTTCTCACCAACCGCCCGTCGCTAGATCTGAGCCCGTTCGTGCTCAAAGGCCTGGGAGCCTGACGGGGAGCTAGGGACAGATCCGGTGTGTCTTCCTCAACCCGAACAGTTGCATGGGCTTCGAGCCCGGACGAGCAAGGAAGGGAGTGGATGATGGCACAAAACGATCGCATTGTCGTCGGTATCGATGTGGCCAAGGGCAAGGTGGATGCATGCATCCGCCCGTTGTCGCAACGGCAAACGTTCCCGAGCACCGCAGAGGGGCACCGCAAACTGGTGGCCTGGCTGCGCAAGCACAAAGTAGCCAAGGCGGTGATGGAGGCATCCGGCGGCTATGAGCGGGACTGGGCCAGGGTGCTGCGTCAGGCTGGCATCGAGGTGCGGATTGTCGATCCCAAGCGCGTGCGCAGCTTCGCCCGATCGGCCGGACGGCTCGCCAAGAACGATACGATCGACGCGGAGATGATCGCCTGGTTCGCCGAGACGTTCGACGAAGTATTGGACCAGATCCACGATGCCGCACGCGACGAGCTGGCGGCACTGGTCAAAGCGCGCAAAGCCCTGATTGATCTGAGGACCCGCCTGCAAAGCCAGAACGAACATGCGGTGCCGGGAGCGGTTCAGAAAGCCCACGCTCGCGTCTTGAAGGGCCTCGACATCGAGACGGCCAAGATCGAGGACGCCATCACCGCCACGATCAAGGCCACACCGGCATTTGCCAAACGCGCCGAGATCATCGAGAGCGTGCCGGGTCTCGGCGATGTGGCCTCTGCGGTCCTCCTTGCGGGCCTCCCAGAGCTCGGGACGGTGCGCGAGGAGGTCGCTGCCGCGTTGTTGGGAGCCGCTCCTTATGACGACGACAGCGGCAAACGGCGTGGTGAGCGCCACATCAAGGGCGGTCGGCGCTGGGTCCGCAACGCCCTCTACATGCCCTGTATCGGCGCAGCCACCCAGAGCAACCCGGTGCTCAAGGCCTACTATGAACGGCTGATCGCCAAGGGAAAGCTGAAGAAGGTTGCAGTGATTGCCTGCATGCGCAAGCTGATCGTCATTCTCAACACGATGATTGCACGCGGCGAGAAATGGGATCCCGCCCGCTACGCGTTGCGGTGAACTGATCGAGCGCGCCTCCATGCGCCCGGTCCCGGACCGAGCGCATGCCAAGCCGACAGACCGGCGAGCGGACGGGGTCAAGGCCGTCAGCCGCCGAAGGCGGGGGCGCGTCTTCGCGCCAGCCTTGAGGCCGGCCGATCGGCGGTCTACTTCAGCACAGTTGCTCCCCGGGGAGCGTTGCACTATTGCCCCCGTCGCCTCGCGGCTGATCGATGCGCGTACCCGGTCGGGCCGCCGCATCACCGCGAGCCTTAACGCCAGAACCCCGGGCGTCGGGACCACACGACTTCTCCGTCCGCGGACGGCCTTGCCTCGACATCGAGGGCCCGGTGTGCGCGCCCCAGAACCATCGACAAGACCGCTGTGACCGCGCCGTGTCGTACCGCGTCGCGCATGACTCAACGGCTTCCCGTCCCTGTCATCGCTTTTCCGCGCCGGCGCTACCGCGTCCACCGCACCCCGGCCCGCATCTCGTGACGATCGCGAAGCGCCCCTCTGGCAGGGCCGGGATGGCGCTTCTATGCCACAAATCCGAAATTCGGAAAAGCGATATATTTTAGACGCGAGGACTTGACGGGTTTTGGGTGTTTTGCCCGACGCCTCTCGGCAACGGCAAAGCGCTCCGTCGTCCTTCCGTTGACCAAATTGGCATTGTAGCGCCGGCGCCCTACGGCACCGCGCCGCCATTGCGAGCTCAGCGAAACATCCAGAGTCTCTCCGCGGAGATACTGGATTACTTCGCTTTCGCTCGCAATGACGGAGAGGATGCGAGAACGTCGTCTGGCTGGGTGCTGCGCCCGGAGGAGGTAGGACGGCGGCTTCAGCACATGGACGGCTACGCCCTCGCCCGGCCCACCTTGCCGGCGAAGTGCTTGCCGTTCAGCTTTTTCTTTTTCGCCATGCTTTTCGCGCCCGCCTTCTTGGCCGCTTTGCGCTCGGCCCGCGCCTTCACCTTGGCGGCTTCCGCCCTCGCCTCGGCGCGCAGCTTCTTGCGCTTCTTCTCGCAGGAGTCGCACTTGCAGCCGATCGGTTTCAGATAGGCTTTGAAATAGTCGGTGCCGTAATCGTAGTTGATCTCGTCACCCGGCTCGATGTTCTTGATGGCGCGGATATAGACCTTGCGCTCGCGCGGCCGGACATCGGACTCGGCGTTGGGGCGGCAGGAATGGTTGATGTAGCGGGCGAGGTTCTTGCGCACTGATCCGTCGATGGTCCAGCGCCCGTTGAGCTCGAACAGATATTTGTTCTCGATCTCGTCCTGCTCGGGAATCCGCGAGTCCAGGATGGGTCCGAAATAGCGGATGATCCGGGTACCCTTCTTGATCGGCTTGGTGGCGAAGAGGCCGAGCCCGGTCTTGGAGCGGCCGACGCGATAAGGTTTGTTCGAGGTGGCTGGCATGATCGAGAAAATGAGAACGCGAACGAGGCAGGAGGAGCCCAAGCGAAGCCGCTCTTGTAGAACGATTCCGCGCTGCTGTCAGGTATATCCCACCGCGGTTTGAACCTTGCCCACAATCAAGACGTCTGATGGAACGAAGTTCCCAGGACATCAAAGCCTCACATGAACCGTATCGCTACAATAGGCTTCGCCGTCCTGATGGCTTGCATCGGCCTGAGCAGCGCCGACGCCCAATCCGTGGGCAGCAGCTACACCTCGACGGCGCCAAAAGATTGCCGGCAGGTCGGCAAGCCCAGCGCGCTCGACGGCAGCAGCACGCGGGTTTGTCCGGGCAAGGACGGCCTGATGGTGCTGATCGCCGAGGACGATCTTCGCGAGATCGTCTCGGTCGGGCGCAGCCGCAAGGCAGCAAGCGAGGAACCCGCGGCAAAAGTCTGGTTCGCGCCGTTCAATTCGTCGGAGACCACTATCGAATGGCGCGCTGCGGGCGCAAAGCCGTTTGCGATCATCCAGCGCTGGCACATCTCCGACAACGCCGATCCCGACAAGCAGGGGCGGCCGAACACCAAGGCCATGCTGGTCGTGACCCGGCTGCCGCCGGGCCCGGTCTGCCACGTCGCCTATGTCGACGCCGTCGCCAACCCGAACGCCAACGAGCTCGCGCGCAAGGCCGCCGACGATCTCGCCCGCGGCTTCGCTTGCGGCAAGGACGAGGTCAAGATCATCGGCACGCGCGGCCGCGCCGTCGAGCTCGCGACCAGGCGCTAGCCTGCGCGGTTCAACAGCCGGGAAGCTTCGGCGTCACAGGCGCCGTCAGCATCGCCTCGAGCAGCCGCTCGGCGGTCGTCCCCTCGGGCAGCCGCGCGAGGATGTCCTTCAGCCGTCCGTCCAGCAGCAGCATGGTGAAGCCGTGCACCAGCGACCAGGCGCGTGCGATCGCGGCGCCCTGGTTGAGCGTCAGCGCATCGCCGCTGATCTGCTCCTGCCGCATCATGCCGATCGCATTGGCAAGTCCGGCGAAAGACGCCTCCGCCGCCTCGTGCAGCGACGGCCTTGAATAATCCAGCCGCTCGGTGCGGAACATGATGCCGTACATGCCGGGATGGGCCTGCGCATAGGCGACGTAGGCTTTCGGCCGCGCCAGCGCCGCTTCGAGCGGCGTGGTGGCGGCATCGCATGATGCGGCCATTGCCACGTTGAACTGGCGGAAGCCGACGGCCGCGAGCTCGCTGAGGAGGCCCGTCAGGTCGCCGAAATGATGGGTCGGTGCGGCATGCGAGACGCCAGCCTCACGGGCCACCGCGCGCAATGTCAGGCCGGCAAGCCCGTCGCGCTCCAGCACCCGTTCGGCCGCCTGGAGCAGCGCTTCGCGGAGCGCGCCGTGATGATACGGCGTCTCGGTCTTCGCACTTCGCGCCCGGCGCGAGGTGCGTGACGCCGCGGTCGAGGTCGTTTTTCTCGGGGCGCGCGGGCTTCGCGCCGCTTCGCCCTTGGTGTCGGTCTTGGCCATTTGCAAGCTATATGACGCAATATTGACAGTGTAAAGATTTCACTTGACGAAAGCTGCAATCGGGCCTATCGAATCTTTACGATGTAAAGATAGGGGAGGATTCGCCGTGCAGCATGACGCCATGGCCGAGCGCCGCAACAATATCGCGCCGATCCCGTTCGAGGCCGACGCGCCCTTCCTGAAGATCGTCGGCGAATTGCCGCGCGAGCTGAACGGCACGCTCTATCGCAACGGCCCCAATCCGCAGTTCGATTCGCCCGGCGCGCACTGGTTCGTCGGCGACGGCATGCTGCACGCGTTTCATCTCGAGAACGGCCGCGCCAGCTACCGCAACCGCTGGGTCCGCACACCGAAATGGCTCGCCGAGCACGACGCCGGCCGCGCGCTGTTCGGCGGCTTCGGCCGCAAGCTGCCGAATGCACCGGCGAACCTGACCGACGGCGGCGTCGCCAACACCAACATCATCTTCCATGCCGGCAAGCTGCTGGCGCTGGAAGAAGCGCATCTGCCGACGGAGATCGAGCCGGGCACGCTGGCGACGCGCGGCTATCACAATTACCAGGGCCGCGTCGCCGGCAGCTTCACCGCGCATCCCAAGATCGATCCCGTCACCGGCGAATTGGTGTTCTTCGGCTACAACGCCGCGGGGCCGCTGACGCCTGCCCTCTCCTACGGATCGATCGACGCAACAGGCAAGGCGACGCGCTTCGAGCGGTTCGAGGCGCCCTATGCCAGCATGGTGCACGACTTCATCGTCACGGCGAACCATGTGCTGTTTCCGATCCTGCCGATCACCGGTAGCATGGAGCGCGCGATGAGCGGAAAGCCGCCCTATGCCTGGGAGCCGGCCAAGGGCGCCTATGTCGGGGTGATGAAGCGCAGCGGCACGGCCAAGGACATCGTCTGGTTTCGTGCCGAGGCCTGCTACGTCTTCCACGTCATGAATGCCTGGGAGGACGAGGGCCGCATCGTCGCGGACGTCATGCAGTTCGAGGAAGCGCCGCTGTTTCCGCATCCGGACGGCCGTCCCACCGACCCCGACAAATCGCGCGCCCGCCATTGCCGCTGGACCTTCGACCTCACAGGCAATACCGACCGCTTCCAGCAGACCTACCTGGACGATCTCACCGGCGAATTCCCGCGCATCGACGATCGCCGCGCCGGGCTGAAGAGCCGTCACGGCTGGTACGCCTGCGCCAATCCGAAACTGCCGATGTTCGCGCTCGCAGGCATCGTCCATGTCGACGGCAACGGCAGGCGGCTCGGCCAATACCTGCTGCCGGCTGGCGACACCATTTCCGAGCCGGTGTTCGTCGAACGGTCGAAAGATGCGGCCGAAGGCGACGGCTGGCTGCTCGCTGTGGTCTGGCGCGCGCGGGAAAATCGCAGCGATCTCGCCGTGTTCAATGCCACCGATATCGAGGCCGGCCCAGCCGCATTGGTGCAGCTCGGCCATCGCGTGCCCGACGGCTTCCACGGCAATTGGGTCGGCGCGGCGTAGCTCTCGTCATTCGGAGCGCGCCACTTGGCGCGAAGCCGGGATGACGAAGAAGGAGTTTTGCATGTCCATGCCCTCGATCACCGCAGGCGCGCTTGTCCTCCTCGCCCTGACCGGCACTGCGCTCGCGTTCCAGTTGATCCGGCTGCGGCGAAGCCGCCATACCGTCTTCAACGGTGGCATCCTGCTCTGCCTCGGTCTATTGACCGCCGCCGCACTGCCGCTCGTGCCCTGGGCCGAATTGGCCGAGGAAGCATTGGACCAAGCGGTTGCGGCCCTTCACGTTTTGGAGGTCGCTTACGTTATTTTGACACTGTAAAGATTTGGCTTGACCCGGCATCGCCGGCGCATTACTAATCTTTACATCGTAAAGATCGACCCGATCGAGGCGGCCCATGGCGATTTTCCTGATCCTCGCACCCTACGGCGCCTTCGCCGTCCTGATGCTGGTGACGTCGGCCGTGCTCAGCGTGTTTGCGGCATCGGCGATCTGCCTCGCCGCCGTCGCCTTCGATGTCGCGCGCGGCCGCTCGGTGAAGATCCTGGCGGCAGGCTCCGCACTCGTATTCGCCGCGATCGGCCTTTACCTCGCGCTGATCGACCCCGCGCTCGGCACGCTCGGTGTCAAGCTGTCGGTCGATGTCGGAATCTTCGTCCTCTCGCTGGGCTCGATGCTGCTCCGCCATCCCTTCACGCTGCAATATGCGCTTGAAGCGGTCCCAGCCGAGACTGCGGCGATGCCCGGCTTCCTCCGCGCCAATTACATCATCACCGGCGCCTGGACCGCGGCCGCGCTGTTGATGGCGGCTGCCAATCTCGTGCTGCTCTACGTCCCTGGCCTGCCGCTCTGGTCCAGCCTTGCGGTGGCCTTCGCCGCCCGCAACAGTGCGATCTACTTCACAAAGTGGTATCCCGAGTATCGCCAGATCAAGTACGGTACGCCCGCCCGCGCCCTCCCAGACGCCCGCTGAACAGGATCGACGATGAAGGACGTATTCGCCCGCCTCGCCTCCGACTTCCTCTCCGCCATCATCTTCCTGGCCATCTACCTCATCACCGACAACATCGTCCTGGCGACATCGGTGGCGATCGCCGCTGCAATCGCGCAGGTGATCTACGCCCGCCTCAAGGGGCAGGCGCTCAACTACATGACCTATGCGAGCCTCGCCCTCGTCGTCGTGCTGGGAGCGATCACGCTCCTGACCAACGATCCGCGCTTCATGCTGGCCAAACCCTCGATCGCGCATTTCGCGATCGGCCTCATCATGCTCAAGCGCGGCTGGATGCTGCGCTACATGCCGCCGATCGTCGCCGAGACCGTTCCGGAATATGTGACGGCTGCCGGCTATGCCTGGGCGGCGCTGATGTTCGTGATCGGCGCCGGGATGATCGTGGTCGCCTCGACCGGCGATCTGAAGCTGTGGGCGTTCTACATCACCGTGGTCGCCGGCGGCGCCAAGATCCTGGCCTTCGCCGTGCAGTATGTGGTGCTGCGGCTCATCGTCACCAGCCGCCGGCGCGCCGCCGCCCGCGCCTGATTGCCCGTTCGCAGGGTTAGGCAGGACCTGCGAGTTGGGCTATAGCCTCGCTCAGGACGGCCGCGGATCGTCGCGGACCGCCGAGATTTGTTCGGGAGACGGGAATGGCCGTAGACGGCAACTGGAATCTGACCATGACGACGCCGATGGGCGAGCGCCAGGCGACGCTGAGCCTGAAGGCCGCGGGCGGCACGCTCACGGGCACGCAGGGCGCGGAAGGTAATACCACCGAGATCTTCGACGGCACCGTCTCCGGCGACAACGTCTTCTGGAAGGTCTCGATCGACAAGCCGATGCCGCTCACGCTCGAATTCACCGGCACGGTCTCCGGCGACAGCATCAGCGGCGAGATGGGCATCGGCCCGATGGGCAGCTTCCCGTTCACGGGCGCGCGGGCGTAACGCACGCTGCATCGATGCGTGCGCTCCTATTCATCGCGGCGATGGTCCTGTCTGTCGCAACACAGCCAGCGCGCGCGGATGACAGCGAGCCGGCGTGGCGCGCAAGCGCGCTCGCCCTGGTGCCGGCAGGCTATGTTGCCGGCACTGCCTACCGGACCGAAGGTTCGACCGGCTATCTCGCGGTCTACCCCGCGACATCCAACGATCCCAAGACACCGGGAAGCGCCTTTGCGGCGCGCCAGGCTCTGGTCGTCACGCTGACGGCGGATGGGACTCGTGCGACGTCAGCCGAGCTGAAGCCGCGCACCGAGCCGGATCCTGACAACGACGACAGCGATTTCGCCAGGCTGCACGCCGAGCTGGCCGCCAAGCGCGCGACGCTCCCTGATGGCACCGAGCCCTGCGATCTTGGCGCCTGGTCCATCGACAAGGACCCCGGCGGCCTCAACGTGCGCGCCGAGCCGTCGGTCAAGGCGCGCGTGCTCGGCACCTTGCCGTCGCCCTACCGGCTCAAGCTCGGCGGCGCCGAGAACACGCCCGAGGGCGGCTGGCTGACCGAATTCCGCATCATCGGCTTCAAGGACGGCTGGTTCCTGATCGAAGACGCAAGGCCGCCCGGCAAGGACTACGAGGACGAGACGCGATATCCGCGCAGCGCGCCAAAGCCCTATGCCGGCCGCGGCTGGGTCGCCTCGAACAAGGTCGGCGCAGCCTATGCCAATGGCGCCACGCGCATGGGCGGGCTGTTTCAGGCGCCCTTCATCGATGCCAAATGGATGCCGGCCCGGCGCGAACACGGCGGTGCGCTCGACACCGACGGCGGGCCGAAGCGCATCTTCGCCTGCAGCGGGCTCTGGGGTCTGGTCGAGAGCCACGACGGCGTCCGCGGCTGGTGGCGGGCGCTGTGCTCCAACCAGGTCACGAATTGCAGCTGACCGAAGCGAGCGCTCCGCGACATTCTCTCCCTTGTCTTTTGTGCAATTCAGGATTGTATCCGGGGATGACGCCGGGAGCCAAGAATGTCCGATAGCATCGCGCGTTTAACTCACCGATCAGTGTCCGCCGCGTTTGTCTGCACTCTCTTGGTAGCAACCATGCCGGCCGCGCGCGGCGAGCATTTGCCGCCGAAGGTTGCTCCGGAGGCAACGACCTGGAAGCCCGCCTCGATCTTTGAAAAAGACAGCAACGACGAGCTCAAGAAAAAGCCGCGCATGAACCTGAGCGGCGCAGCGTGCGTCCCGACCACGCCCAAATTCACGTCATGCCTGATTGCCAATGACGAGAAGAAATATGCGCAGTTCTTCTCGATCGAAGGCAACCTCCTCGTTCCGAAGGATCTCATCCGGCTGTCGGACGATGACGACGACCCCGATGCCGAGGGCGCCGCTTATAACGAGGGCTTCTTCTATGTGACCGGCTCGCATGGCCGAAGCCGACACAGCGACGAGAAAAACCTGTCGAGTTACACCGTGTTTCGGATCGCCGTGGATCCGAACACCGGAGCTCCCAAGACCAAGCCCAACGCCGAAAGCGTGGACGGCGTGGAGGCGAGCTCGCGCCTGCGCAAGGTGCTCAAGAACGACGACCTCGTCGAGGCGTATTTCGACGAGACGCTTGCGAAAGGTGGTATCAACATCGAAGGAATTGCGGTCAGAAACCACCGCATGTATTTCGGACTGCGAGGCCCTTCGCTGAAGCGTCACGCCTACGTCGTCAGCGTCGATGCAAATGCGCTCTTCACCAAGCATGACGATCTCAAACCCGACACCGCCGCGCTCGAACTCGGCAAGCATACCGGAATCCGGGACCTCGCCGTGGTCAGGGACGGCCTGCTGATACTCGCAGGCCCGACGCGCGAGGAAGAGGTTCCCTATACCGTCTGGCTGTGGGACGGGCGCAGCGGGACGGCTGCCAGACCCTTGGCCACGCTTGACCTGAGCAAGGTGAAGAAAGGCGCCAAAGCGGAAATTCTGCTTCCCCTCGAGGAGGACGCCACCAGCTTTCGCATCCTCGTCATGTTCGACGGCGTCGAAAACGGCGGCGCCATATCGTTCAGGATCAAGCGCTGAGCGCAGGCCGCGTCGTCCGCCGGTCCGGGACCGCCGGACGACGCTGAACCCGATCAGCCCAGATTCAACTCCTTGAAGAAGTCGTTGCCCTTGTCGTCGATGATGATGAACGCCGGGAAGTCGACGACTTCGATGCGCCAGATCGCTTCCATGCCGAGCTCGGGATATTCGAGCACCTCGACCTTCTTGATGCAGTGCTCGGCGAGGTTCGCCGCGGCGCCGCCGATCGAGCCGAGATAGAAGCCGCCATACTTCTTGCAGGCCTCGCGCACCGCCGGCGCGCGGTTGCCCTTGGCCACCATCACCATCGAGCCGCCGGCGGCCTGGAACTGGTCGACGAAGGAATCCATGCGGCCCGCAGTGGTCGGACCGAACGCGCCGGAGGCGTAGCCCTCGGGCGTCTTGGCGGGACCGGCGTAATAGACCGGATGGTTCTTGAAGTAGTCCGGCAGCGGCTCGCCCTTCTCCAGCCGCTCGCGCAGCTTGGCATGCGCGCTGTCGCGCGCGACGATCATGGTGCCGGTCATCGAGACCCGCGTCTTGATCGGATATTTCGAGAACGTCGCCAGGATGTCCTTCATCGGCTGGTTGAGGTCGATCTTGACGACCTCGCCGCCGAGCGACTGCTCGACCTGCGGCAGGTACTGCGCCGGATTGTGCTCGAGCTCCTCGAGATAGACGCCGTCCTTGGTGATCTTGCCGAGCACCTGGCGGTCGGCCGAGCAGGACACGCCAAGCCCGATCGGGAGCGAGGCGCCGTGGCGCGGCATACGGATCACGCGCACGTCGTGGCAGAAATACTTGCCGCCGAACTGCGCGCCGACGCCGAGCGACTGCGTCATCTTGTGGATTTCCTTCTCCATCTCGACGTCGCGGAAGGCGTTGCCGTCGGGCGAGCCGTGCGTCGGCAGCGCATCGAGATAGCGGGCGGAGGCGAGCTTCACGGTCTTCATGCACAGCTCGGCCGAGGTGCCGCCGATCACGATGGCGAGGTGATAGGGCGGGCACGCGGCGGTGCCGAGCGTGAGGATCTTTTCCTTGAGGAACGCGAGCAACCGGTCCTTGGTCAGCACCGAGGGCGTGGCCTGGAACAGAAAGCTCTTGTTGGCGGAGCCGCCGCCCTTGGCCATGAACATGAACTTGTAGGCGTCATCACCCTCGGCGTAGATCTCGCACTGCGCCGGCATGTTGTTGGCGGTGTTCTTCTCTTCAAACATCGAGAGCGGCGCGACCTGCGAATAGCGCAGATTGCGACGCAGGTAAGCATCGCGCGCGCCTTCGGACAGCGCCGCCTCGTCGTCGCCGTCGGTGATGACGTTGCAGCCCTTCTTGCCCATGATGATCGCGGTGCCGGTGTCCTGGCACATCGGCAGCACGCCGCCAGCGGCGATATTGGCGTTCTTGAGGAAGTCCAGCGCGACGAACTTGTCGTTCGGGCTGGCCTCACTGTCCTCCAGGATCGAGCGGAGCTGCTTCAGATGGCCTGGGCGCAGATAATGGTTGATGTCGCCAAAGGCCGCCTCGGACAGCGCCCGCAGCGCCTCGCGCGACACCACCAGCATGTCCTTGCCGAGCACCTTCTCGACCCTGACGCCCTCGGACGAAATCTTCTTGTACGGCGTCTCGTCCTTGCCCAGCGGGAACAGCGGGGTGTGCTTGTAGGGCGGAACGGGCTTGGACTGGTCGGGGAAGGCGGTCGGAGCGTTCATGGGGCAAATCTCGGGGTTTCGGGGCCCTGACGGGCCTCTCAGCATAGAAGCGTTCTAAGCGCATTTTAGCCAGAAAAGAAAGGGAGCGGTGCGCATGGGAGGGGTAGTCCGGCACGGGAAGCCATTGGCACAGCTCGTGGAAATGCCTCTGCCCACCCTTGCGCTTCGCGCCCGCCGACGCTTGAATGCGCGCCCTAAGGGGCTTTTGATCATGACATTGAACTTGAACGTCCGCGGCGCGATCCTGGCCGCCGCCGCCATCACCGGCCTTGTGACTCTCGCTTCGCCTGCCCGCGCCGATCGCTGCGACGACAGCGCCAAGGAGCTGGCGAACCAGATCGACCGCCTCAAGGTGAATTTCCGCGCCGCCAACATCGTGTATCTCACGCACCCGGCGGCCAAGGAGCTGTCGGTCGGCTGCCGCGGCGACAAATATTCGATCGAGCTCTTTGCCAAGGGTGATCGCAAGCCGAAGCCGGAGTTCTACGCGCTGGTCGGCTCGATGGCGGCGATCGTCTTCACCGTGACCAAGGACGACACCACGACGGGCGCGACGCGCTGCCTGAAGCGGATGGGCCTACTCCGCGGCGACAAGGTCACGATGCGCTACCGCCGGCTCAACATGGAATGCACCCGCACCAAGACGGAGGCGTCCATCGCGATCACGCGCGGCAAGGACGAATAGGCGGGGACTCTTCCGCACTTGCTGCGGACACGTTGCTCATGTGACGTCGACGCAGCCGGCCACACACTCCGTCATTGCGAGCGCAGCGAAGCAATCCAGTCTGTCTCCGCGGAGAGAGTCTGGATTGCTTCGTCGCAAGGGCTCCTCGCAATGACGAGGAGAGATTTCGTCGTCTCCATCGCAGCGCGGATGAGGCCGAAGTAGCGTCGTATCGCTCACATTCCCTCGCATTTTAGCGATTGGCTTGAAGGAAATTTCGCTCCTCGCAGGGCAGGCTCGATTGTTTCCATGTGTGAGGATTTGCGGATGAAGGTTTCCACCGTTGCGCCCCCGCCGATCGCGATCGTGGTTCCGAACTACGACACGACCAAGCCGCAGGACGATCAGACCAAGGTCAAGGACGAGGATCCGACCTTCAAGCCGCAGCCGCCGGCGCCGCTGCCGCCGGGTCAGGGCACGCGGATCGATCAGCTCGCCTGATCAGGCTTGCCAAAGCCGACGCGCCCGATCCGGTCGATCGGGCTTTTGGCGTGTCCGGCCGCATCTTTGCCGGATAGCTGGACCAGGATCGTGCGCCATTCGCCCAGGACCTGCGCATGATCGCACGGCTGCTGTTGCAGAACACGGTGTTCGTCGTCGGCATGGGCGCGCTGCTGTTCGCGTGCGCCGGGACGCTGCATTGGCCGTCGGCCTGGGCCTTCCTCGCCATCTCCGCCCTCCTCGGCCCACTCTGCGGCTGGTGGCTCTACCGGATCGATCCGGCGCTGCTCGCCGAACGTCTGCGGCCGGTCTTGCAAAAGGATCAGCCCGCCGCCGACAAGATGTTCATGGCCCTGTTCATCGCCGCCCTGCTGGCCTGGCTTGCCGTGATGGGGCTTGACCGCCGCGTTCGATCCTCGGACATGCCGACGGCGTTGCAGGTGCTCGGCCTCGGGCTGTTCCTGGTCTCGACATTGTTCACCATGTGGGTCTTCCGCGAGAACTCGTTCGCCGCGCCCGTGGTGAAGCTGCAAGCCGAGCGCGCGCAGCACGTGATCTCGACCGGTCCCTACGCCTATGTCCGCCACCCCATGTACAGCGGCATGGTCCTGTTCTTCACCGGCGTGCCGTTGCTGCTGGGGTCGTGGTGGGGACTTGCGATGATGCCGCTCTTCATCGCCCTGTTCGCAGTCCGCATCCCGATCGAGGAGCGCACGCTGCGCGAGGGCCTGCCGGGCTATGCCGATTATACGGCGCGGGTGCGCTATCGCCTTATCCCCGGCGTCTGGTGAACGCGCCTCACGTCCTGCACGAAATCGGCTATTGATCCAGCTCGCGATAGCGGCGGAAAATGCCCTGCTCGTTGAAGGGAATGCGGCGCTCGCTTGCGAGATAGGCCTTGATGTTGGGCCGCGCGGCGATGCGGTCGTGCAGGCCGACGAGGCCGGGGACATCGGCTTCGAACGCCTTCATGCGTTTGGGGAAGGCATAACGCAGCCCCTCGACGATCTGGAACAGCGAGAGGTCGACATAGGTCGGCCGGCGACCGGTGACATAGGTGCCGCCGTTTGCGCCGAGAAGCTGCTCGAAATAGCCGAGATATTTCGGCACCCGCTCGTCCCAGAACTCGGCCGTGCGCTTCTTCGCCGGCGCCTTCTGGTCCTCATAATAGAGCGAGGGTCCGAGCGGATGATGGGTGTCGTGGATCTCGACGACGAAGTCCGCGATCGTGAGCTGAAGCTGGTGCACCCAGAGCCGGCCGGCTTCCGTCTTCGGCGCAAGCCCATGGCGGGCGCCGAGATAGAGCAGGATGTTGGCGGTCTGGCCGATGACGAGCTTGCCCGCTTTCAGGAACGGCGGTGCAAAGGGCGGCGTGCCGTTCTGCGCGTCCATCATCTTCATCATCGCGGCCACCCCGCGCGGACCGCGCGCGACATCGACGTAAGCGGCGCCCGCCTCCTCCAGCGCCAGCCGCACATATTCGCCGCGGCCCTGGATCTCGGGCCAGTAGTAGAGCTCGTATTTCATGGGAGAGGTCCGTGAGCGTGGAGGCGATCGGACCAATGTAGCATGCGGCTCAAGGTTCCGTCAGGGTGAGGCGGAACGGCGGTTCGACATACTCCGTCATTGCGAGCGCAAGCGAAGCAATCCAGAAATGCCTCCGCGGAGACACTCTGGATTGCTTCGTCGCAAGAGCTCCTCGCAATGACGGGTGGAGAGAGCTTCGCGCCTCAGCTCAATTCGCCGCGAAACAATACAGCAGCCCGTCGCCGCCGGTGCTCTTCAGATCGGCCTGCGAGCAGCCGCCGTCGGGACCGCGCGAGGGGTGAGAGCTGTTCCAGGACTTCGAGGGCTCGTCGTCGCGCAGGCCCTTACGATCGGCGTGGCCGACGACCGCCGCGCCTTGCGTGCTCGACGTCCAATTCTTGCAGGTCTTGTCGTCACCCGCGGCAAAAGCTGTGCCGTCGGCCTGCGATCCCGTGAGGATGTCGTGCCGGTTCGGCTGGTCGCCGGCACCATTGATGACCTCACCCTTTTCGCTGAGCGCAGTCTGCTTGGTGAGATTGTTGGTCGCGCTGTGCAGCTCGGCGACGTCCTTGGCGATCACCGTGCCCTTGGCGTTCTGCCACGGTCCCTTGCCGATACGGTCCTTGGCGTTGATGGCCGGCTTGCCGTCGGCGGCCTGCGTCGAGAGATAGGCACGCCAGGTCTTGGTGCCGGCGCCTGCGGTCTGAGCAAGCTTCTGGCAATGCGCGTCGGCTCCTTCGAGACCGCCGAGATCGGCGCCCTTGCCGGGCCCGTTGGAGGTCACGAAGAAGGTCATGTCGGCCAACTGCGCCTGCGCCGATGGGACAGCAAGCAAGACCATGGTTAGCGCAACACTGGAAATCGTCATGGATTTCTCGATACGGATCATCCTGTCCTCCCAAAGTTGTTTTTGTTCGCCGCCTGACTTCAACCCGAGGCGCCCCCGCTTATTCCGATGCCGTGCTGCGAGAGGCCCAAAAGAAAAGGGCGCCGTGCCGAAGCACGACGCCCTGGTTCCTCATCTCATCCGCGATCAGTTGGTCTGCTGGATCGCCGACAATTCCCAGCCGGTGCCCGGCCGGCGGGCGAAGGTCCAGATCTCGGTCGCCTCGCCCGGCTGCTCGCTGCCGGCGACGATCGCGCCGGTGTTGCGATCCACCGTCTTGTCGGTGAGCGCGAAGCGCAGCGCCACCGTGGCGTAGTCGGTCTCGCCTTCGCGCCAGGCTTCCGCGAGGTCGCCCTGCAACAGCTTCACATTCGTGACCTTGTTGATCACGTTGCGGGTGCGGTTCTGGGCGAGGTCCTGTTCGAAATAGGAGACCATTTCCGGCGTCGCGAGGGTGTGCAGCTTGGCCACGTCCTCGTTCGACCAGGCGGCCTGGATCTCGCCGAGCAGCCGCTCGAACGCCTCGTAGTCATCCGGCTTGATCTCGAGCGGCGCATTGTTGGCGCCGAAGCCGAAGCCGCCAAGTCCACCGCCAAGTCCACCAGCGAGGCCGCTGCGATAGTTCGTTTGCGGTCCGGGCGCTGCGCCGGCATCAGCATTGGCGTAAGCCGCCCGCGGGGCGTGACGGCGCTGCCACCAGGACATCGCCAACCGCACCACGAGGACCACCAGCGCGATCTGGATGATCAGGCCGAGGATCGAGGACAGGCCGCCAAGGCCGCCGAACAGGCCGCCACCGAACAGCATGCCGAGCAGGCCGGCGCCGAGGAAGCCGGCCGCGAGGCCGCCCATGAAGCCGCCGGCGCGGCCGAACAGGCCGCCGCGCGCCGGCGCGGAAGCAGCCGAATTCATGCCCGCACCCGGCTGGGTGTAGGTCCGGTTGAACTGCGAGGTCGAGCCCGGCGCGGTCGTGGTCGACGGCGGAGCCGAATAGGTGCGCGAGCCGCGCGAACCCGACGACATGCCGCCACCGACGCGCGCGTCGGCGGACGAGATCGCCAGCGCGGTCGGCAGCGCAAGCGCCAGCACGACGGCGATCGTCTTGAAGAGAGTGCGGGATCGTTGCGAGAAAGTCATGTGCGTTTCCCAAATCCCCGGCATGGGGACGTGCCCCTAAGATGGTCAGACTTCCCGAAAAGTGAAGCCGGTTTCGGAACCCATGGCTGCGGCCCTCAGTCGCGGGGATGTGGCAAAAGCCCATATTTGGCGGGGGTTTGGCCAGGGAGACGCGCGGAACCGCGGTCGCCCGTTACCGGCGGGCTTGGGGGCGGGATTTCAGCTTTTTCCCGGGTCCTTTCGAAGCGCAACTCCATCCGCCGTCGTTACGAGGAGCTCACCCCTGCTTCGTCATCGTCTCCTTCACCGCCGCCACCAGCTGGCTGAGCGTGAAGGGTTTTGGCAGGAAGTCGAACTGCTGCCCTTCGGGCAGGCTCTTCTCGAAGGCATCCTCGGCATAGCCGGAGACGAAGATGAACTTGATGTCGGGGTTCTTCTCGCGCATCGCCTTGAGCAGCGTCGGGCCGTCCATCTCCGGCATGACGACGTCGGAGACGACGAGATCGATCGCGCCGCTCTGCTCGTCCAGCACCTCCATGGCCTCGACGCCGTTCTCGGCCTCGACCACGGTATAGCCGCGCGAGCGCAGGCCGCGGGCGTTGAGCGCGCGCAGGCCCTCCTCGTCCTCGACCAGCAGGATGGTGCCCTGGCCGGTGAGGTCGGTGCGCGGCTTGGCCTCTGCCGCCGCAACGGGCGCGGTTTCCTTCGCGGCGCCGCCGGTCGCGCTGGCCACAGCCGGCTGCTCGACCTGCACCTCCGGTTCGGCGATGTGGCGCGGCAGGAAGATATGGAACGAGGTGCCCTGCCCCGGCTCGGAATCGACATAGATGAAGCCGCCGGTCTGCTTGACGATGCCGTAGACGGTGGAGAGCCCGAGGCCGGTGCCCTTGCCGACCTCCTTCGTCGAGAAGAACGGCTCGAAGATCTTGTCGCGGATGTCGGCGGGGATGCCCGTGCCGGTGTCGGCGACCTCGATCCGGACATAATCCGCGGCGGGCATGCCCTTGTAGGCGAGCTTGCCCGCATCGTCGCTGGTGACGTTGGCGGTGCGGATGATCAGCTTGCCGCCGTCGGGCATGGCGTCGCGCGCGTTCACCGCGAGATTGACGATCACCTGCTCGAATTGGGAGACGTCGACCTTCACCGGCCAGAGGTCGCGGCCGTGCACGAGGTCGAGCTTGACCTTCTCGCCGATCAGCCGGCGCAGCAGCATGGTGAGATCGGACAGCGCGTCGCCGAGATCGAGCACCTGCGGCCGCAGCGTCTGCCGCCGCGAGAACGCCAGCAGCTGCCGCACCAGGGTGGCGGCGCGCGTCGCGTTCTGCTTGATCTGCATGATGTCCTGGAACGACGGATCGGTCGGCTTGTGCGCGTTCAGCAGGAAGTCGTTCGCCATCATGATGGCGGAGAGCACGTTGTTGAAGTCGTGGGCGATGCCGCCGGCGAGCTGGCCCACCGTCTCCATCTTCTGCGACTGGTTGATCTGGTTCTCCAGCGCGCGCCGCTCGGTGGTCTCGAGCATGTGCACGATGGCGGCTTCCGCCTCGGTCTCGGCCGAATCGACCGGCGTGACGAAGAATTGGCCCCAGCGTTCCTTGGCCCCTTCCAGCGCCACCTCGACCGGCGCGATGTCCGCCTTGCCTTCGGCGGCCTGGTTGATGGCCGCGATCAGGAGGTGCCGGTCGCGCGAATTGACCGCGCGGAAGATCGACTTGGAGGAGGTATCCAGCCCCAGCGCCTGACTGAGCTTGGCGTAGCGCGCATTGGCGCGCACCACGTTGCCGGCGCGATCGACGGTCGCGATCGCCATCGGCGTGTGGTCGAAGAAGCGCATGAAGCGCACTTCGGCGGCACGATCAGGGTCGCTGCGCTCGTCGCGGGCGCGGCTGATCACGAGCGTGCGCGAGGGCCCCGGCGCGCCGTCGGCGCCGAAGGCGAGCTTGTGATAGAGCCGCACCGGCATGGTCTTGCCGGTGCGCATGCGCAGGTCGATGTCGAAGACCTCGGTCTTCACCTCGCCTGGCACCGCCACGATCGAGGTCAAGAGCGAAGCGCCGTCGCCGGAGACGATGTCGGTCAGCTTCAGGCCGCCCGAGCCGATCTCAGCGAGGTCGTAGTCGAGCCAGTTGGCCAGCGTCGCGTTGACATAGGCGAGCTCGCCGGCCGGATTGACCGAGAAGAAGCCGCACGGCGCGTGATCGAGATATTCGATCGCGTGCTGGAGCTCCTGGAACACGTCCTCCTGGCGCTCGCGGTCGCGCGTGATGTCGGCGATCGACCACACCGCGTATTTCGCCTCGCGCTTGCCGGTGCCGAGCGGGCGCACGCGCATGCGCAGCCAGCGGCCCTGGTTGCCGTCAAGGCCGGAAATGCGCACCTCTTCCTGCTGCCGCTTGCCCTCGCGAGCGGCCTTGAGCAGCCGGAACACGGCTTCCGAGACATCGGGATTGCCGATGAAGACGCGCTCGACGGGGCGCACGTCCTGCGGGCCGCTGGCGCCGGTCAGCGTCAGATAGGCGGCATTGGAATACACCACGTGTCCGCGGACATCGGTGACCGCAAGGCCGTCGAAGGCGTGATCGGAGATGCGGCCGATGATGGGATCGTCGAGATTGCGGTCCGCGAAGCGGATGATGCCGGCGGCGAAGGCGAACAGGTTGAACAGGCCGACCATCGCCAGCACGGCGAGGATGCCGAGGATATAGGGCTGCGCCTGCGCGCGCCCGAGCGTCATCAGCCCGACGGCCACGGCGACAAGGCCGGCGGCCACCAGCAGCACCAGCGCAATGCTGCCCGAGCGCGGCGACGGCTCGTGCGCCGCAACGGGCTCGCGTGTGAGGTCGTGGTCGGTCTCGGCGGTCATTCTCGAGCTGGCGCAGCCTGTCGGCAGAGAATCAACGCGCCACGGGGCGCGTGGGGTCCTCCCTGCCTGAATCGGACCCTGAGGTGCAAGGGCAGCAGGGGCGAAAGGTACGCTGATTCCCAGATTACGGCCATTTCCGGTACATTTCGGGTGTTTTATCCCCGTCCGGCGCCAAATCCCCGCTTCAGGCGCATGACGTAGCCGATGACCTCGGCGACGGCGTGGTAGTGCTCGGTCGGGATTTCCTGGTCGATGTCGACGGTGGCGTAGAGCGCGCGGGCCAGCGGCACGTTCTCCACGATCGGGATATCGTGCTCGCGCGCGATCTCCCGGATCTTGAAGGCGAGGTTGTCGACGCCCTTGGCGACGCAGATCGGCGCGGTCATGCCGCGCTCGTAGGACAGCGCCACCGAATAGTGGGTCGGGTTGGTGATGATCACGGAGGCCTTGGGAACCGCCGCCATCATGCGCTTCTTCGCGCGCTGCTGCCGCAGCTGCCTGATCTTGCCCTTGATGTGCGGGTCGCCTTCGGACTGCTTGAACTCTTCCTTGATCTCCTGGAGCGACATCTTCTGGCGCTGGAACCAGCTGCGGTACTGGAAGAAATAGTCGGCGATGGCGACGATCGCGAGTGCGGCGACCACCGCGCCGAGCAGATGGATGGTCAGGCTGGTGCTGGCGCCGAGCATCGCGGCCGGATCGAGCCTGACCATCGCCTCCATGCGGTGCCGCTCCGGCCA
Organism: Bradyrhizobium sp. CB1015; assembly: GCF_025200925.1. Lineage (GTDB taxonomy): Bacteria > Pseudomonadota > Alphaproteobacteria > Rhizobiales > Xanthobacteraceae > Bradyrhizobium. Next base: position 6,147,793 of record NZ_CP104174.1, read on the forward strand.
CAGGATCATGGTCATGACCACGCTGAGCGCGACCAGCTTGCCGATGCCTTTGAGGAAATTGGCGGCGGCCTGCTTGCCGAAAATGCGCTTGAAGCCGGCGCCGGGCGAAATCTTGTTGAACTTGGGCTTGAGGGACTCAGCCGACCAGACCAGGCGGTGCTGCAGCATGTTGCCGGCGATGGCCGCCAGCACCAGCATCAACAGGGGCACGCCGACCGCGGCAAGCACGGCGAGTTCGATCTGCTGCATCAGCGCCAGCAGAGCCTTGCCGTCGGTCTTGATCATCCAGGAATTGGCAAGCAGGTTGCGCATCGGCGTCAGCAGCCCGCTGCCGACCGAACCTGAGAAGGTGGAGACGACGAGCGCGCCGCCGGCCATCATGAACCAGGTGTTGATCTCCTGGCTCTTGGCGACGTCGCCGCGTTGAAGCGCATCGTCGAGGCGTTTTTGCGTCGGGTCTTCTGTTTGACTTTCGGGATCGTTGTCTTCCGCCACGTAGCGCCCGCTTTCCGAAGTTCGTCACCCTCGCCGCCGCCTGTGCACGAACTTCGGAAAGCACAAGGGCGCTACAAGACTCTAAGTTTTCTAGTGCCGCTGATCGATTTGAAGTTCCTGGTTGGACTCGCGGCTCGCACTGCAGGAACTTCAAATCGGCGGCACTAGGATCCCCGTCACTTGAGCGGCATCATCTGGTGCATGACACCGATGAAATAGTCGAGAAAGGTGCCCATCATCGCGGTAAGCACCACGGCGAGCACCAGGAAACCCGCGAAGATCGACAGCGGCACGCCGACGAAATAGACCTGCATCTGCGGCATCAGCCGCGCCAGCACACCCAGCCCGATGTTGAAGACGAGGCCGAACACCAGGAACGGCCCGGAGAGCTGCAGGCCCAGGCGGAACGCGGCGGCGAAGGCGCGCGTTGCGAGCGAGGCGACGTCGCCGCTCGACACGGTCTCGCCCGGCGAGAAGATCGTGTAGCTGTCGTTCAGCGCCGCGATCACCAGATGGTGGCTGTCGGTGGCAAACAGCAGCGTCACGCCCAGCATGGTCAGGAAGTTGCCGACCAGCACACCCTGCTGTCCCTGCGTCGGATCGACGGAGGTGACGAAGCCGAGCCCCATCTGCTGCGCGATCACGGATCCCGCGACCTGGAGCGCCGACAACGTCACGCGCGCGGTCGCGCCCAAGACGATGCCGATCGCGATCTCATGCAGCATCAGCACCAGCAGCGGCGCCAGCGAGCCCATGTCGACCTGGTAGGCATTGCGATGCAGCGGCAGGATGATCAGCGTCAACAGCAACGCGATCGACAGCTTGATCCGCGTCGGAATGTTGGTCTCGCCGAGCCCTGGCAGCAGCATCACCATCGCGCCGACCCGGGCGAAGGCGAGCATGAAGGAAGCGGCGAGCGCCGGCAGCAGCGAGACGTCGATGCGCATAGCCGAATGCCTCGGCTCCAACATCCGCATGCCATCGCGGCAGGCACTTTTGCGAATGTTGGAGCCAAAGAGGCATTCGCAAATATCAATAGTCGTGCGGCTATTGGATTTGACATTCGCCAACGCGACTCGCGGAGCCCCCAGGGCGAATGTCAAATCCACCGCACGACGCATTGTGCCTCAGCCGCCGATGATTCGCGACGAGATCCGCAGCATGTGGGCGTGGAGCGAGTCGGCCATGAACGGCAGCGCCAATAGCATCGTGGCGAAGATGGCCAGGATCTTCGGCACGTAGATCAGCGTCTGCTCCTGGATCTGCGTCAGTGCCTGGAACAGCGATACGATGACGCCGACCACGAGGCCAACCACCATCAGCGGCGACGACACGATCACGATGGTCCAGATCGCATCACGCGCGACGTCGAGGGTTTCGGGTCCGGTCATTTGGAGGTTCCGATGGGGTTAGAGGAAGGCGCGAGAAGCGAGTAGCGAATGGCGAGTAGCGAATGGTGGCCAGAGCTGGCCATTCGCTATTCGCCACTCACCATTCGCTTCTAATCAGATCGGCATCTTCATGATGTCCTCATACGCCGCGATGACGCGGTCGCGGACCGAGACCAGCGTGGACACCGCGACGTCGGTGTCGGCGACCGCCGTGACCACGTCCATCACGTTGGCCTTGCCGGCGGCCATTGCCACCGTCTGCGCGTCGGACTTGCGGCCGGATTCCATGACGCTGCCGACGGCATCCTTCAGCAGCGCGGCGAAGGATTGCCCGTTCGGTTCGCTGCCCTTGCCGGCGCCGCTGTTCTCCAGCACGCGGGCGAGATTGGCGTAAGCATTGGCGGCGATTGTCGGTGATGCCATGGCTCAAATGTCCTGTTCAGCCCTTGAGGATGTCGAGCGTGCGCTGGATCATCCGGCGCGTCGCACTGATGATGTTGAGATTGGCCTCGTAGGACCGCTGCGCGTCGCGCATGTCGGTCATCTCGACCACCGAGTTCACGTTGGGATATTTGACGTTGCCGCTCGCATCCGCAGCCGGATTGTTCGGCTCGTATCTGACGCGGAAGGCGGACTGGTCGGGCTTGATCCTGCCGAGGGTGACGACCTGCGCGTCGAGGGTGCGGTCGAGCGCGGAGGAGAAGGTCGGCACCTTGCGCCGGTAGGGATCGCCGCCGGCGGTCTGCGCCGTCGAATCCGCATTAGCGATGTTCTCCGAGATCACCCGCATGCGCCCGGCCTGCGCGCGCAGGCCCGAGGTCGCGATTGCCATGGAGCGGGCGAAGTCGCTGCTGTCGTTTGCCATGATCCGCCTCCTTTAGGTCTAACCTTTGCCGATTGCGGTCTTGAGCAGGCGCAGGCTCTTCGAATAGAGCGAGGTCGCCGCGGCGTAATCCATCTGGTTGCTGGCGGCCTTCATCATCTCCTCCTCGAGATTGACGGCATTGCCGGCAGGGCGGGTCTCGAAACCGGCGTTCCTGTTCTGGTCGAAGGCGGAAGCCGCCCCTGACGGCGTCATGTGCGAGGCGCTGGTCCGGGTCATGGCCAAAGGCCCCATGGACCCCGTGACGGCGCCGGTCTTGTCGAGCTTCGGCTCAACCAGGTCGCGCGGCCGGAATTTCGGCGTGTCGGAATTGGAGACGTTCTCGGACAGGACGCGCTGGCGCTCCTGGTGCCACTGCATCTTGGTGCGAAGCGCCGACAGCACCGGAAGGTCGTTGATGGACATCGTCGCGGCTCCCTCCGCCCCGGACGGACCCCAGGGACCGCCGCTAGGCAGAATTTGCCGCCTGTATGGTTAACAGCTGGTTAAGGGAGGCTCGCGGCGCCTGTCCCGGCCAAAACTGATTTTTGCGCCCCCGCGATTCGACGCCGCGAAAAGTGGCATTAACCCAACCGTTTGGCGGCGCGTGCACAGGGCAAGAAGTCGTTTTGGATCGGGCGATTCATGGGTTATTAAGAGTTGGGGACGGCAAAACTTGCCGTGGAACGTTAAGAAATCGCAGTTTGGGGCATCGTCCGCCGGTGGTCGGCGCAACTGACCATGGGCACGAGAAAAGCGCCATTTGTCGGGGACAAGTATGCAAGGCAGCCCTATCACCTTCATCGTCGCGTTCATCGTCGTGCTGGCGTTGATCGGCGTCGCTGCATGGCTGGTTCGCCGATTCGCCGGTAGCCGCATCGGCGCCAACACCCAGCGCGGCCGGATGCCCCGCCTCGCCGTGATCGACGCCGCCGCGGTCGACGGCCGGCGCCGGCTGGTGCTGGTCCGGCGCGACAATGTCGAGCATCTGCTGATGATCGGCGGCCCGACCGACATCGTCGTCGAGCCCAACATCGTTCGCGCCGCGCCCAGCCGCGACCAGATCCCGCAACGTCCGAATGCCGCCGAACCGCCGCGCCTTGCCCCGATGCCCGATGCCGGCGGCTGGGCCGACGAGGCGCCGCGGCCCGAGCTGCTCGACCATCCCGAGCCGCAAATGCCCGAGCCGCCGCCGCGGCCCGCGCGCCCCTCCTTCGCCGACGAAGTGCGCCGGCCTGCGCCTGCGCTGGCCGAACGCCGCAGCGAGCCTGCCCTGGGCGGCTTTACGCCGGAGCCGAGCGCGCCACGTCCCGAGCGCGAACCGCGGCCCGAGCCGCTGCCGCCGCGCATCGCCCGCGGCGAGCCGCCGCTGATGCCGCGTCCGCCGCGCGGCAGTGAGCCGATGAAGATGCCGCCGGTGCGGGCCGAGCGCGCCGCTGCACCACCGCCGCCTCCGCCTGTGCCGCAGGCTCCGCCCGTTCCGCCGCCGGCGCCGGCTGCTGCGCCCTCGAGCGCCGAGCAGAATCTCGCCGAAATGGCGCAGCGCTTGGAGGCTGCCCTGCGCCGCCCGGCCGGGGAAACGGTTGCGCCTCCGGTTGCGCCCGAGCCGCCGCCCGCTCCCCCGCGCCGCTCGCGGCGAGCCGCCGGCGCCGCCCGCCCCGCCCGCGAAGCCGGCCGCGGAAAAGACCAGCTTTGAAAATCTCGAAGACGAGATGGCCTCCCTGCTCGGCCGTCCGAAGCCGTCTTCGTGAGGTTGCCGGCCCTCCCGCGTAGAGTTCTTTTCTTTTCTGTCCTGGTCGGTGCGGCCTCGCTCGCGATGCCCTCGCATGCCCAGGACATCAGCATCAATCTCGGCGGCGGCGCCGGCGGCGGCGTGACCGAGCGCGCGATCCAGCTGATCGCGCTGCTCACGGTGCTCTCGATCGCGCCGTCGATCCTGATCATGATGACGTCGTTCACGCGCATCGTGGTGGTGCTGTCGCTGCTGCGCACCGCGATGGGCACCGCGACCGCCCCACCGAACTCGGTGATCATCGCGCTCGCGATGTTCCTCACCTTCTTCGTGATGGGCCCGGTGCTGCAGAAATCCTATGACGAGGGCATCCGCCCGCTCGTCGCCAACCAGCTCGGAGTCGAGGATGCACTCCAGCGCGCCTCCGTGCCCCTGCGCGGCTTCATGCAGAAGAACGTGCGCGAGAAGGACCTGAAGCTGTTCCTGGATCTCTCGGGCGAGCCGCCGCCCGCCACGCCCGACGATCTCGCACTGCGCATTCTCGTCCCCGCCTTCATGATCTCCGAGCTGAAGCGCGCCTTCGAGATCGGCTTTTTGTTGTTCCTGCCCTTCCTGATCATCGACCTCGTCGTCGCTTCGGTGCTGATGTCGATGGGCATGATGATGCTGCCGCCGGCGACGATCTCGCTGCCGTTCAAGCTGATCTTCTTCGTGCTGGTCGACGGCTGGTCGCTGGTGGCGGGGAGCCTGGTGCAGAGTTACGGGGGTGAGGGCGGGCTTCGGGCAATGCCTGCATCCCCTCCGCCCTCGCCGATCGCCTCCGCTCCCTCCCCGTTATTGCGAGGAGCGCTTGCGACGAAGCAATCCAGACTGCCTCCGCGGAGAGATTCTGGATTGCTTCGCTGGGCTCGCAATGACGGAGGATGGAAGGCCGCCTAGCTCTACCGCGTCATCTTGATCTGCCGCACGACCGGAATCGTAGGCAGCGAGCCGGTGTGGTCGCTCGCGTCCTTGGCCTGCGGCGCGCCGGGGGCGCGGGCCGTGGCGTCGGGGAAGCGCTGCTTCATCTCGCGCAGGAAGCCTTCGAGCGTATCGACGCTGGCGGCGAGCTTGGCGATCTCGGCGAATTCGGCGCTGGAGGCTGCGGCCGGCTTGCTCGCAATGTCGAAGGCGAGACGGTCGGCGCTCTCGCTCATCAGCGGAGCGTATTTCTCGCGGAAGCGCGACAGGCCGATCGAGTCGTCGGCGAGTGCGTAGCCGACGGCGGCGCGGATGATGTCGCTCTTCTCGACCGCATTGAGCGGCTTGAAGTCGCGGAAGCGGTCACCGTAATAGAGCTCGATCTGCTCGGCGGACTCGCGCCAGCGCCGGGCCGCCCAGAAGATGTCGGAGCGCAGGCGGAGCACCTCCCGCCCGGCGACGTTGGAGACGATGTCGAGCGCGAGATCATGACGGCCGACGTCGCTCTGCGCGCGCGCCTCCAGCAGCAGGCGCTGCTGCCGAAGCTCGCCGGAGAGATCGCTGATACGGCTCGCGCGGAGCGCAGTGATCGCCATGTCGGGCTTGCGGTTGGCGAGATAGATCATGGCGAGGCGCGCGGCGACCTGGGCGCGCGCGGCGCCTTCGAGGCGATGATCGACCTGGTATTGCAAGAGCTCCGCAGCCTGGTCGAGCAGATCGATCGCGGCGAGACGGTCGGCGAGCCGGCGGATCAGCTCGTCGCCGCGGCGGCCGATCGGCGTCAGCTCGCGGAACTCGTAGAACATCCCGAGCGCCTCGACCGGCGGCAGCTCGTCGCCCTTCGGCCCGAGGAAGATCTGCGTGAACAGCTCGGAGGCGAGATCCTGCGCCTGACGCGAGGCCTCGGCGTTCGGCTGGAGCCTGGTCGCGGTGCGCGCGGCGGTGAGCGCATCGCGGTAGCGCCCGTTCTCGGCATAGAGGCGCGACAGCATCTGCAGCGTCTTGACCTCGATCGCGTCGCCGCGCCAGGTCATCGACAGCGTCTCGAGTTCGCGCAGCGCCTCTTCCTTGCCGATCTCGTCGCGCTTCTGGCGCAGCGCGACCTCGAGCTGCTTGGCCTCGGCCGCAGCCGGACGGTCGTTCGAGGCGACCGCGAACTTGTAATCGTCGAGCGCATCCTTGTCGTGGCCGAGCGCCTCGGCGAGCCTGCCGCGCAGCACGGCGAAGCCGGGCGCGACCTCGGGCGGGACACCGACCACCTCGAGCTCGCTGCGGCGCTTGGAGGCGCCGGCATAGTCCTTCACCTCGAGGGATGCGCGCATCGCGTCCATCGTCACGATGCGCTGGATGTCGAGCGGCAGCGAGGCGATGGCGAATTCGACGTTCTTGAACTTCTCGCGCGCATCGGCCCATTTACCCTGGCGCGCATAGGCGAGCGCCTTCCAGAGCTGGGCATCGTGGCTGTTGCCGATCGCTGGATTGGCGAGATCCTTCAGGCCCTGCGCCGTCCGGCCGATCAGGATGCTGGCGATCGCATGCATGATCAGCGCACCGCTCTCTTCCTTGTTGAGCGGATCGCTCAGCATCACGTCGGTCACCGCCTTGGCCTCGTGATACATGGCGCGCGACATGTAGAACTGCGCGAGATCGAGCCGCGGCAGCGAACGCAGCGCCGGCTCGACCGCCGAAATCGCCGTCATCAGCTCGCTCTGGCGCGCCATGAAGTTTTCCGACTGGCCCTTGCGCCAGCCTTCGGGACTGAAGATCGGGCGCACTGCGGTCGGCGCCCGCTCGGCCGAGATGTCGACCGGCGACAGCGTCAATCCACCCTTCTTGCCCAGAATCACCTTGTCGGAGCCAACCTCCACGCCGACCTCGTCGGAGTTCGGCCGGATCGCGATGCCGTGCGCGGATTCCAGCAGCGAGAGATCGACGAGGTCCTGCCGCTTGATGAAACCGCGCACCGGCCGCTGCGCGGTGACGACATAGAGCGTGTCGCCGGCATCGGGATCGGTGAGCTTGTGCAGCAGGCCCGGATTGGCGAAGGGGATCGCGATGTTGGCGAGCGCGGGATCGGTGATGTTGCGGGACATCATCAGCGGCAGCGGCGTCGCCTGGATCTTGTCGGCGAGCGTCAACATCCAGTTGGTCTCCTTGCCGACCTCCTCGCTCGTCAGCGAATAGACCAGCGGGCGGGTGAGACGGATGCGCACCGCCTGCCCCTTGTCGAGCGGGATGCGACCGACCTCGCCGATCATCGCGCCGCCCTTGGTGCGGATCGCCTCGATATCGACGGGCTTGGGCGTGTCGAACACCAGCCACACGGTGTCGCCGCGGCGGAACGCCGCCGCTGGTGTTGCAACCTGAAGCGGGAACGTCACGCGCAAGCCGTCGCTGTCGCGGCGTGCATCGACGCTGGCAATCGTTGGCGCGATCGGCGCCTCGGCCGGCGCAACCTTGGGGGCATCCTTGGCGGCATCCTTGACCGGTTCCTTCGCGATCTCCCTGGCCGTTTCGACAGCCGCAGCCGCCGGCGCAGGCGGCGCCGGCTTCGCAGCTTCCTTGGGCCCCTCCGGAGGTTGCGCCGCTTCGGCGGCGGGAGCGGCTGCCGGTTTCGGCGCTTCGGCGGGCGGCAGCGCGGCGGGCGCTTCCACCTTCACCTCGGGCTTGATGTCGATCTTGGCCTCGCGCGCGATCGTCTCGGAGGTCGGCGGCGCGATCTCGCGATGGGCGTCCTTCTTCTCGGCGGCGGGCTTTTCCGGCGTGGGCGCAGCGGCAGCCGCCGGCCCGTGACCGGACGGCTTCATCTGTGCGATCGCCGCCTCGGGCGTTGCCGCCGACTTGCTCTTGTCGGGCTGGAAGGAGACGTCGACGACATAGTTCTTCTCGTCGCGGAACGAATGCACGTCGGAATCGCCGATCAGCGCGATCTCGACATTGGTCTGGTCGATATCGGACTTCTGCTTGATCGAGGCGACGTTCGGCGGGGCTGCGACGACCGCGTCCGCCAGGTCGAAATTGAGATTGGCGTTGAACACGAGCGTGAGCTTCTGCTCGTTGAGGACGGAGGAGACGCCGACCCCTTCGGGCATCTCGAACACGAAGCGCACGAAAGTCGGCTGCACCGAGGCACGCACGCGGATCTGCGGACGCTTCTTGGCCTCCGCAGCGGCGCGCTGGGCGCGCAACGCACGCTCGGCCGCGCGTGCCCGCTCGGCAAGCTCCTTGACCACGTCCATGGGCAGGCTCGGCGGCGGTCCCTTCCAGCCCTCGGGCAGCAGGTCGACGAAGGTGCGCTCGCCGGCGTTCATGGTGTTGACGGTGACGCGCCGCGCCAGCGACAGGCGAATGGCGCCGCCGTCAGGGTCGCGGCGGGCGGAGTTGACGTAGTCGGGCGCGCCTTCCGGCACGCGGTCGACGGGAACGTCGACGGGCCGGTCGAAGCGGATGATGAGAATCGAGCCCGCGGTGGTCACCTCGGAGGGAACGTCCTCGCCGAGCTTGATGACGAGGCGGGCAAAGCCGCCACCGGCTGAAAACGTCGCCTCGCCCCTGATCGGATCGGCTGCCCGGACCGGCGCCGCGAGGCCAAGCAGGAAACAGGCCGCCAGCAAGGCTGCCGCGCGGGCATGACGCGAGAAGCCCCACGCCAATGCGCGGGCTCGCGACTCAAATCCAGCGGCAGCCTCTCGCGCCATTGGCGGCATTTCTTCCGGTTCGGCGGTCATGCCGGCATGGCGCCGGCGGTGCCGTCGACTGTAGGTCTCGCCCATTAAGGACTTGTTAATGCTATCTCTTGATTGCGTTGGGAACAGCACGCCGTGCCGGATCGAGCGGGGGCAGACCCGCCAGTTCGAATTTGAGACGCAGGCGGTTAAGCAGTTGTTAACGGCTGCACGACGGTGCCGTCGCGGTTGGTCAGTCCCTTTGCGGCACCCCGTAGCGGACAAAGTCTTCGGCGATTCCAGCCTCGATTCTTCTGGCCGCCGAGATATCGCTGTTACCGCCATCGGCGTCGCCGAGCTTGAACCTGGCTACCCCGCGACCGTACAGCGCGCTCGCCAGCTTGGGCGCGTACCGCAGCGCCGAATTGTAGTCGTCGATAGCCGCGGAGAATTGTCCCATTTTCAGGTTTATCAGGGCTCGAGAATCGTATGTCGCGGCGTTGCCCGCTCCCGATCGAAGCACCATGTCGCAGTCCTCCATCGCAGCCTGCAAGGCGCCGAGGACGGCTCGGGCCCAACAGCGTCCGCTCCACGCCGCCTCCAGCTTCGGGTCAAGGCGAATTGCTTCGTCATAGTCTTGCGCCGCACGGTCGTACGCATTCCTCTTCATGTACGCTGCCGCACGGTTGGCAAAAGCCGTGGCATAGTCGGGGTTGAGCTTCAGCGCCTCTTGAAAAGCGCCAAGCGCGAGGTCGTGCGAGCCCGTCCTCAGATAGGCCACGCCGAGGTTGTTGAAGGCTTTCGCATAATTCGGGTTGAGCCGGGTCGCTTCAAGGAAATCCTTGATCGCGCCTTCGTAGTCGGCTTTGGCGCTACGGGCATTGCCCCTGTTGTTGTGGGCGATGGCGAAGCCGTTTGCGCTCCCCTCGGCCGCATCGATAAACGCCGTGCAGGCTTCGATCCGAGCCTCGGGCGAGGCGCGATCTGACCCGTTACACAGTTCGATATTCTTGAGTGAGCTGCCCTTCCTCGGCGTCTGCGCCAAGCCCGACGAACCGAACAGTCCGACGATGAGAACGAGCATCACTGCCCTGATGACACTGGCTCGTGCGGTCATTTTCACACCAGGCGTCAAATCCCGAGGCCAACGAAGCACTCATCTTGTCTCTCTGCCGGGCCGGACCCTGCGCCGGCATCACGGCGGCTTCGGCCAAGCAAAGGTCTCAGCACCCCCGACAGATAATGAGCCTGCGATTGGCGCTTCGATCGGGCTCCGGCGCCGCGCCTGCCGGCGGCTTCTTCAGGAGCTTGCTTTTGCCCTCTTCGATCAGCGTCGAAAATTTGGCTGACCCGTCATCCGAAATCTCGATGTGCGGCGTCGTCCCTCGGATCCCCAACGTGGCAACGGGCGTATCGACCTTCATGTCGCCGGTCTGCGCAACATTGCCCGCAACGAAAGTGAACGTTCCCTTGGCGAGGCTGAACAGGGATGCATTGGACTTGCCGGCCGGCTCATACACATAGTGATCCAGCACGATACGGGCATTGCTCGATAGATTGAACGAGCTGCCGTCGCTAAAATTTATCCCGACTCGGCTGTCGTTTCCGGTCAGCACCACGTCACCAAGATATACGGGATCACCCGTCTTGGCCCGGCCGGGCTCACTCGAGACATTCGCTTGAACGATCACTGCGCCCGCATGTTCGATCGTGACGGAGCCTGTGGCCGCCACCACCTTCCCAATCGGTTTGGAAGACGAGCTGGTGACGGCGGGCCCGGCGGAATCGATTTGCGCTTGAGCCGCACTCGGCGAGAAATTCAAAAGCGCCAAGACGAGGCCCGCCGCCACACCGGTTATTTTAGATCTGCACATGATCCCCCCTTTCTTGAGAGATCCTGTCGCCGTCGGCGGCTCATTTTTTGAACCCCGGCGCGCAGTCACAACAAACATAATTCTTGTTTAATTTGTTTAACAGGCCTAATTTGTTGCGGCACTGCGTAAATGCCTAAATTAAATACGTCTCGTTTGTTGATTTAATCACTTTGGCAGGAGGAATGCGCGAATGGCGGGGCGTCACCGTCGCCGCGCAACGCATCTCTCGAGAGCAGACTTGATGATTTCGGCGGGCAAGCCTTCGGCTGCCAGCGCCCAGGATATTTGTCCCTTGGCGAGGGCCGCCCCGATAGAACCATTGCAGCACGCCGAGCCTGAATCGATCACCCAGGCGAGGTCGAGCCATGTCAGCATCCGACATCCAGGTTGGTACCGGGCCCGCAATGGCCTTGCCCGTCCAAATCATCGGCCACATTCAGACAGTGATCGGTTGCAGTACGCTCACGCGAGCCAGTGGCATCGTGAGCCGAGGGAGCTTGACTTCCTCACCAGCCCGGCTGGCAGAAACCCGGCCTCTCCAGAACACGCCGATTGCAGGCATTCGCGCCCGGAGTCACGCGGGCGGCCCAGGAATGCTGACGCTTGCAGCATTGACTTTCTCGCTCGGACGAAATGCCGAAGCCGCGGACCCTGACGTCACGCTCCTGGATGACGACTCCATCACTTACAAGGACCTTGCGCATGGCGCATTCGAGCTCGTGACCAAGGAACGGATCCCGCGGCGCATCATCGTCGAAGATCCCGGCGAGACGATCGTGCTCAAGAAGGTGGGCTCCAGCATCAGTATCAATCAGGTCACGAACACGTCTGCTCGCATGGACGAGTTGCGCGCCGCGCAACAGGACGTGCTCGCCAATCTCGAAGGACAGGGGCCGCATGGCTCAAGCACGCCCCCCTTCGTCAAATCCCAGTCACTGCAGCCGATCAATTTCATCCAGCCGGATGCGCCTGCGCTGCAGATTACGCCGAGTACGCTGCCATTCATCACTCTGGCGCCTCCTGAACCGGTACCACCGAGTCTCAGCACCGGAGCCGGGCCAACTGAGCTCGACACCGTGGTGTTCGATACATTCGCTGCAGCGACAGGAACCTTCGGTGCCAGCAGCGGCACCGGTGGCGGTACGCTGAGCTTTGGCGTCGTCGGAGCGAGTGCCGGCAATACGGTCCTGGGCGGAGTGACATACGATTTGTGGAAGGCGAGCCCCTATGGAGTGCTCTACGTCAACAGCACGAGCGGCGCCTACAGCTTCGTGCCTGACGATGCCGCAATCAACGCGCTGAAGGCGCCCACGACCGACGTCTTCGTTATCACCGCCTCCGACGGAGTTACCTCTGTCAGCCAGACCTTCACGATCGCCATCAACGGTGTCAACGACGCCGCACTCATCTCCGGCACCACGACAGGGTCTACGATCGAGGCTGGCGGCACCGCCAACGGAACGCCTGGCATGCCCGTTGCGACCGGCACCCTCACGGACACGGACGTCGACGATCCCCCCAATACGTTCACCGCAGTGAGCTCGCCAACAGCGAGCGCCGGTGGCTACGGCACCTTCACCATGACGGCCTCCGGCGTGTGGACCTACACCTTGGACGACGCCAGCCCGGCTGTGCAGAGGCTCAATGCCGGTGAAACGCTAACCGACAGCTTCACGGTGACCACGATCGGAGGCACCCCCCAGGTGGTGACGATCACCATCCAGGGAGCCAGTGATGCAGCGGTCATCTCCGGCGAGACGACCGGCGCCGTCATCGAGGCTGGCGGCATCGCCAATGCGAATCCCGGAACGCCTGCCGCGACCGGCACGCTCACCGACACCGACGTCGACACGACCGCAAATGCATTCACGGCAGTCGTCTCGCCAACGGCGAGCGCGGCCGGCTACGGCACGTTCACCATGACGGCAGCGGGCGTGTGGACCTACACGCTCGACAACGCCAACAGCGCGGTGCAGGCGCTCAATGCCGGCCAGACACTGACCGACAGCTTTACGGTGACCACTCTGGACGGAACCGCCCAAGTGGTGACGATTACCATCCGCGGCAGCAACGATGCTGCCGTGATTTCCGGCACAGCCGCCGGATCGGTGACCGAGGCCGGAGGCGTTGCCAACTCGACAGCCGGCGCGCCGAGCGCAACGGGCACGCTCGTTGCCGCCGATGTCGACAATGCGTCCAATACTTTCACAGCAGTGAGTTCGCCAAGGGCAAGTACGGGCGGTTATGGCGCCTATACGATCACCGCGGCCGGCGTGTGGACCTACACGCTCGACAATGCCAGCGGCGCGGTGCAGGCGCTCAATGTCGGCGATACACTCACCGACAGTTTCACTGTCACTAGCCTCGACGGCACGCCGCAGACGGTGACGATCACCATTTTCGGCAGCAACGACGCAGCCCTGATTTCCGGCACCACGACCGGCTCAGTGACCGAGGCAGGAACCTTCTCGCTCGGCGCTCCGATCGCGACCGGCACGCTGACCGATACAGACGTCGACAACGCGCCGAATACGTTCACCGCAGTCTCTTCGCCGACCGCGAGCGACGACGGATACGGCACCTTCACGATGACCGCAGCCGGCGCGTGGACTTACACCCTCGACAACAACAACAGCGTGGTTCAGGCTCTCGATGTCGGCGACACCTTGACCGACACATTCACGGTCAGTGCGATCGACGGTACGACGCAGACGGTGACCGTCGCCATTCATGGCGCCAGCGATGCAGACCCCAACGATTTTGACAATCTGGCCACCGGATCCATCGTGATAACCGATCCACCGAACGTGTACGGAACGCCGGGGAGCGAAACCATTGCCGGCGGCGGCAGCACAGGTCAGGTCATCTATGCGGGGGCCGGCAACGATACGGTCAACGGGACCGGCAAAGCGGACGTTCTCTACAGCGGCTCCGGCAATGACACGATCAAGGGCAACGACGGCGATGACGTCATCTACGGCGGCTCGGGAAACGATACAATCAACGGCAACAACGGCGCCGATACCATAACCGGCGGATTTGGTGCGGACCAACTCACCGGCAGCAATGGGAACGACCGTTTCGCATATTTGTTCGTCGCCGATTCCAACACCAGTCAGTTCGACACCATCACCGACTTCGCGTCGGGATCGGACAAGATCGACCTGACCGCCTTTGGCGCGCTTGGGTTTGCCATCCTGGCGCTGAACTCGACCAGCACGACGGTGCCGGCACATACGATCGCCTGGATCTATGACAGCGCGGCGAATGAAACCATCGTGTACGTCAATCCAACGGACCAGACCCTGCACATCGGCGATTCCAGTCTGCTCGAAATCCATTTGCAGGGGATTGCAACCGTTGATGCCTCGGACTTCATCGTGGCGCCGGCGGCCGCACCCGTGATCGCAGCTGCCAGCGAGCTCTCCGACCTCACCGCTATCGCGCAGAGTGATGCGGCCGCGGTACTGACGACCACTGCCGAGATCTCGTCCGATTCCGGAAGCGGCGACGGCACGCTCCTCGCAGACGGAAGTCCGGCAATCCAGTCAAGCGAGCCGACCTACAACCTGGATTCAACTTCGGACCAGATCGGACGAACTGAATATTCCAGCATCTCCAGTTCGGATCCGATGCAAACGGCCGCGACTGAAACGTCCCGCATTGATGCGGGAGCTACTTCGGCCAGCGGACCGTCTCCGACGTTGCAATCCGTCGCCGCACCGACGGAGGCCAGCTTTGTCTTCCATTTCACGGACTTCGACACGGCCTCGGCGGCTGGCAAGAATGGCGCGATTGGAGCTGGCCAGATGGCTGACATTGCCATCGCCGCGCTGAATTTTGATCATATTGCCGCCGAACAGCACGCCGGGCGCGGGCTTGCGCTCGGGAACGATGCTGGAAATCACGGCGTCTCTCCCCCGGGAGGCGCCGACCAGGCGGCTCATGCCCACGGTCGTAGCAGCGATGACCCGGCAGACACGGCGCTCAACCCAAGCCTTTCGAAGTCATCGACCGGAGGCGCCGGCCACTCGCCCGCAAGCGAGACGCAGCAGCTCGGCGACTCATTCCACTTCAAGGATAACGCTTCGCAGGGCTCACAGCACAGCGTGGTGCCGGATCATCTGATAGACCTCGCCGGTCATCACGACCACGCGGGAGGAGTCCCCGGGTCGGAGCTGGCGTTCACGGCTGAACCGTCTCCGCCCGATGGTGATCCGCCTCATGGGCCAGTTGCAGCTCACGGCCACGGCTTGCATGATCTGATCGTGTGACGCCCCCCGAGCCAATGGCATCTTAGTGTTGCTTCCCGGCGCCATCGGGCGCCGAGGAGCTCTCTTCGCCGAGAGAAGATTCATCGTCGTTGCCGTCGTCGCCATCGGGCGGCGCCGCATGCTGATGGCTCAGCGCGGATGTCCATGCGGATGTCATCGCCGCTATGAGCAGCCGGTTGACGGCCTCGATGACGCGCTCTGCTGCGGACGAGTAGTTCATGGCCTCCTCCTGCGCTGCCGACTGCGAATGGCCGAAGCGTAGGACGGCGCCTCGAGCGCCACTGTACGCCACTTCACACCTGCACGCGTCAACTCATCGCAGTCCCAGAGGATGCCGCCCGCTCCGGCTGCATCCGCCACGGGAGTCCGATTGCTGGCTTGACGGGTTGCCGAGCGCGCGCCGTGTCAACCTTCGGGGCCTTGCGGTTTGCGCGCGACTCTGAATCAGATGTCGATCTCGGCGATGCAAATCGCATTGGTTAACTCTGGGGGTAATCAATGAGCGGAGAAGCCGGTTGCATTGTGTGTAGCAGGGCAAGAGCGGTCGTCGCGATCGTTCCGATCGCCAAAGGATACGCCCTGAAGACCTATGAGTGCGCCTGTTGCCACAGCACCCTGCAGCTCGTGACCCGCGTCTCAAAGGCGTCGCTGGTCAAGCAGCAGGTCAATATCCTCGCTCAGGTGGAGCAGCAGTTGCGCCCGCCTGTTCGCAGGGTGCAACAGGCCTTCGCGAATTAAACGCACGAGGCGTTTCGCTGGGCTCCAGTCGAACGATCGCGCGGCAGCGCGCGGATCGAAAGCGCGCTTCGCCTCGAGCCCTCAATTCGGCTTTTGCGTCGGCTTGCCGTCGATCTTGGGCAATTCGCCGGCCGAAGCGGACTGGTCGCCGCCGCCATTGGCGCGGCGGGCCATCTCGACGGTCAGGCGCTCGGCGGCCTCCGGCGACATCAGCCCCAGGATGTCCGACATCTTGCGCGGCGCAATGGCCGAGGCGATCTCGATCAGCACGCCCATTTCGAGCCGATCGAACACCCGCGCGGCATCCTTGGGCTTCATGCCCTCGTACATGGTCACGAGGCCCTTCATGCGCTGGGCTTCGGCGGCCTTCTGCTCGGCCTGCGTCGCGGAGATGCGGGTTTCCACCGCCTTCATCTCCTCGACCTTGGACTCGATGCGCTTCTCGGCCGATTTGAGCAGGCTTTCGCGGATGTCGATCTCGCGCTGGCGGGCCTCGATCTCCTGTCGCCGCGCCTGCAACCGTTCCAGGATCGCGCGCTCGGAGGCCGAGACCTGCGGCTGGCCTTCCTCCACCTTGACCACGGTGCCCTCGGGCTTGGTCTCGGGCGCGGCGGGCTTGGGCGCCTCCTTCGGCGCGCCATGGGTCGATCCGGTGATGTCGGGGTCCTCGCGGCCGGGGAAGTTCAGGTTCTCCTGCGCCCAGGATTTCTTGGTCTGGTTCGGCTTGTAGTCGAACACATAGCCGCCGTTGATCGCGAGGCCCGCCACCTTCAGCGTGGCGAGGCCTGCGACGGCGAGCAGGACGACCGGAATGACGCGGATGTTACGAAAGGACTTCATACCCGGGCTTCATGCGGCAAGGCCGTTGGATCGTCGGCGCTCGGAGAAGGCTTCGGCGGCGGCCGCCACCGCCTTCGCGGTCGACGGCTTGGCCGCGGGCGCAGCGGCGGTCTCCTGATTGGCGACGGGGCGCGCGGCGATCGCGATCTTGGACAGGCGCCGCACCACGTTGTCGGCCTCGCCGAGCTGCTTGTAGAGCTGGTCCGACATCTGCGTCGCGGCGGCGAGCTGGCTGCCGAGGTTCTCGTTGACGTCGCGCACGGCGAGCTTCAGCCCGCCGATCGCGCGCTCGGCGATCTCGGTCGCGGTGATCAGCTCGCCGATGACGGCCTTCAGCGAATGCTCGTCCGCCTTCAGCCGCGTCAGGCGCTTGTTGAGCATGACGCAGTAGACGATCGTCAGCATCAGCAGGATAGCCACCAGCGTCTCGATCGCCATTCCCAGGGAGTGGTTCATGGGGCCTCCATCATCTTGTTCTGCTCGTCCACCTTCTCGAACATCGCAAGTGTCGTACTCGGCTTGCGCAAGGGTTTCGTCACACGGATCGCGACACGGTCGCCGACCCGGCCCATCCGCCCCTCGGTCAGCGTGACATCGCCGCAGCGCACGGTGACGTTGGCGTCGGCGCGCATGTCCAGCGGCAGCGTATCGCCGACCTTGAGCCGCATGAGCTGCTTGAGCGGAATGTCGGCCTCGTAGAGCACCGCGTCGACCGCGATCTCGGCCTGCACGATCTCGGTGGCGAAATGGCCTTCCCAGACCGGGTCGCGGCCGAACTTTTCGCCCATGAACATCTGGAGCAGGACGCCCCGGATCGGCTCGATGGTCGCGTAGGGCAGCAGCAGCTCGACGTTGCCGCCGCGGTCTTCCATGTCGATGCGCAGGCGCACCAGGATCGCTGCGTTGGCCGGACGGCTGATCGCCGCGAAACGCGGATTGGTCTCGAGCCGGTCGATCGTGAAGGTCACCGGCGACAGCGGCCGGAACGCCTGCTCGGCGTCGGCCAGCACCACCTCGACCAGCCGCTTGACCAGCTCGGTCTCGATCGTGGTGTAGGGCCGGCCCTCGATGCGCAGCTGGCTGGTGCCGCGGCGGCCGCCGAGCAGCACGTCGATCATCGAATAGATCAGGTTGGAATCGACCGTCGCCATGCCGAAGTTCTCCCACTCCTCGGCCTTGAACACGGTGAGGACGGCGGGCAGCGGGATCGAGTTCATGTAGTCGCCGAACCGCACCGAAGTGATGCGGTCGAGCGAGACTTCGACGTTGTCGGAGGTGAAGTTGCGCAAGGACGTCGTCATCAACCGCACCAGGCGGTCGAAGACGATTTCGAGCATCGGCAAACGCTCGTAGGACACCATCGCCGAATCGATGATCGCGCGAATGCCGGAATGGTCGTCGAGCGTGACGTCGCCGACGGTGAAGCCGAGGAGATTGTCGATCTCCTCCTGCGACAGCACCCGCTCGCCGGAATTCTTGCCGCTGCCGAGATCGCGGCTGCCGTCCTCGACCATGGCCGCCCATTGCAAGGCCATGGTCTCCGAGAGCTCGTTCTCGGCGGCAGCCTTTGCCGCCTCGGCGGGATCCTCGCTATCGAGCGAGGCCTCCCACTGGGCGGCAATTGCATCCTGGTCGACTTGGTCGTTGCCCGCCATGATCCCTAGTCCGTCATGCTCACTGGACCACGACTTCCTTGAACAGCACGGCGCTGACCTGGATCGGGGCGACCGCCGCGTTGACGCGCTTGGTCAGCTCCTCCTTGAGGCGGAAGATGCCGGCCGAACCGTTGAGGTCGGACGGGCGCAGCTCGCGCACATAGGTCTGGAAGATGTCGGTGACGCGCGGCATCGTCGGCTTGATCGCCTCGATCTGCTTCTCTTCTTTCAGCTCCAGCACGATCTTCAGCCGCAGATATTGCACGCGCTCGCCCGGCGCGCCGGCAAGGTTGACCATCATGTCGGGGACGTCGACGAAGGCCGGCGGCTTCGGCGGCGGCGCAGCCTCGGCGTGATGCTCGTCTCCGCCGTGACGGAAGAAGAACCAGGTCGCGGCGCCGCCGCCGAGGACGGCGAGCACGCCGACGACCATGATGATGAGCTTGAGCTTGTTCTTCGGCGGAGCGGCTTCCGCGCCATCAGCGGCTGCGCCGCCTTCCTCATTCTCTGCCATCGTTGCCGCGCCCGTTCATCTCTCAAAGGGTCGAAAGAGCGAAGCCTCCTGGCAGACAATGACGCGATACGAATGCCCCAGCGCAATGCGCTCCTCTGATGCGCAAACGCTACGGTAATAATGGTTAACGGAATCTTTCGATTGGGCCTCTGCTAGGAAAAATCTGCCGGGCAAACATGGCTAACAGAACCTTTCTGCCGCCCGCTCGCGCCTCTCAAACATCTGCAAGCTATTGACAAAACATATCTTTTTGGTTTGGCACGGCTTTCGCTGAGAGAGGACCGAGACTGCACGGTTTGGGAGAACCCCACGGTCTCGGTCACGGGGTCCGCCAAGGCGCTTGGGAGAGCGAAATGGCAGATCCACTCAGGGGAGAATTCCGATGCAGAACGCGCTTCTGATCGGCTTGTCACGGCAGATGACGTTGGAGCGGCAGATGGATGTCATCGCCAACAACGTCGCCAACGCCAACACCAACGGCTTCAAGGCCGACCATTCGCTGTTCGAGGAGTATCTGAACTCGAACGCGCGTGAGGACAATTTCATCGGTCGCGACCGCCGGGTCTCCTATGTCCAGGACCGCGGCACCTTCCGCGACATCGGCCAGGGGCCGATGGAGCCGACCAACAATCCGCTCGACATGGCGATCAACGGCGGCGCCTATTTCGCGGTGCAAGCCAATGGCGGCGAGCTCTATACCCGCGACGGCAAGTTCTCGCTCAACAGCACCGGCCAGCTCGTCACCGCGGACGGCAATCTCGTGCTCGGCAATGCCGGCCCGATCACCTTCCAGCCGACCGACCACGACATCAATGTCGCGCCCGACGGCACCGTCACGGTGCTCGAGGGTACGGCGCGGACCGATTCGATCCGCGGCAAGATCCGCATGGTGTCGTTCGACGATCCGGCCAAGCTGACCAAGCTCGGCGCCAATCTCTATGCCGCCGGCTCGGCAAACCAGCAGGCCGACACCAAGTCCACCTTGCAGCAGGGTTACATCGAGAAGTCGAACGTGAATGCGGTCGGCGAGATGACCCGCATGGTCGAAGTCATGCGCAGCTACACCGCCATCGCCAATCTGCTGCAGCAGCAGAGCGACCTCCACAAATCGGCGATCGATAAGCTCGCCGACGTTCCGGCCTGATTGAAGGAGAACTGAGATGCAGGCGCTTCACACCGCAGCGACCGGAATGGCGGCACAGGAACTCAACGTTCAGGTGATCTCCAACAACATCGCGAACCTGCGCACCACCGGCTTCAAGAAGCAGACGGCGGCATTCCAGGACCTGATCTACGAGCACGTGCGCCGCGTCGGCGCCCAGTCGTCCGACCAGGGCACCATCCTGCCGGTCGGCGTCGACATCGGCGGCGGCGTCAAGACCGTCGGCACCCCGCGCAGCATGACGCAAGGAACGCTGTCGCAGACCGGCAACGACCTCGATCTCGCCGTCTCGGGCGAGGGCTTCTTCAAGATCCTGATGCCCGACGGCACCTTCCAGTACACCCGCGACGGCACCTTCCAGATGGACAATCAGGGCCGCGTCGTCACCGCGCAGGGCAACCCGGTGCAGCCCACCATCACCATCCCGAACAACGCCTCGGGCATCACCGTCAGCGAGCAGGGCCAGGTCTCAGTGACGCTGCCGGGTTCCTCGACCTCCTCGATCGTCGGCCAGATCGGCATCACCCGCTTCATCAACAAGGCGGGCCTGCAGCCGGTCGGCAACAACCAGTTCACCGAGACGCCCTCGTCCGGCGCGCCGCAGGACGGCACCGCGAACTCCGAGGGCTACGGCAAGATCACGCAAGGCAGCCTCGAGCAGGCCAATGTCGACGTCGTCTCGGAGATGAGCGATCTGATCGCCGCCCAGCGCGCCTACGAGATGAACGCCAAGGTGATCAGCGCCGCGGACCAGATGATGCAATCGACCACGGCGCTGTTCCGCTGAGGTGATGACGATGATCCGCGCCACCCTCGCCACGATCTCCACCCTTCTCGCGCTGGCCTTGCCGGCAGCGGCCGCAGACGATTTCATCGCCGCGCCGACGCTGCGCGCAAGCGTCACGGTGACCTCGGACGTGGTGCGGGTCGGCGATCTCATCGACAACGCCGGATCGGCCGCGCTGATCCCGGTCTACCGCTCGCCCGATCTCGGCACCACCGGCACGCTGACGGTCGGCCAGGTGCTGTCGGTACTGCGCGCCAAGCAGGTGATCGGCGTCATGACCGGCGACATCAAGGAGGTCCAGGTCACCCGCCTCGCCCGCACGCTCGCGAGCAAGGATATCGAAAACGCGGTCGCCGCGGCGCTGGAGCGCCGCTTCGGCCTCGGAGACGCCGCCAACATCACCATCACGTTCGACCGCAACGTCGCCGAGATGCGGCTGGACGCCTCCAACAACGGCGCGCTGCAGCCGGTCGCAACCCGCTTTGATGCCCGCAGCGGCCGCTTCGACATCGCCTTCGAGATCGCCAACGACGGCAATGCCGCGCCGACCAAGCTGCGCTTCACCGGCACCGCGATCGAGACGGTGGAGGTGGCCGTGCTGACCCGCGACATCGACCGCGCCGAGCTTCTGAAATCCTCCGACCTGTCGTTGGAGCGCCGGCCGAAGGCCGAGGTCGCCGGCGAGCCTGCCTCGCGCGATCGCAGCATCGGCATGCAGCTGCGCCGTGGAATGCGCGCGGGCACGCCGATCCGCGCCGCCGACCTCGTCCGACCCGACTTCGTGGTGCGCGATCAGGCCGTCACCATCATCTACCAGGTGCCCGGCCTCTATCTCACCACGCGCGGCAAGGCGATCGAGAGCGGCGCCGAGGGCGACACCGTCAGCGTGCTCAATCTGCAGTCCAAGCGCACGCTGACCGGAATCGTCACCGGCCGCGGCCAGGTGACCGTCCAGGGCGCCAGCCAGTCCGCGCCGATGGCGCCGGCGGTCGAGCAGACCTCGTCGGTCAAGCGCGACAACGTGCCGGCGGCCGCTGCCCTGGCGCAGAGCCTGATCCAGGCGCCCGCAGCCGAGATCGCCCAAGCCCAGATTCCGCAAGTTCGCCTCTCGCAAGCTCCAGCCAAGTCAGAGTAGATTCATGTCCACGTTCAGTTCGGCCTCCCGCCCTCGTCGCATCGCGATCTCTGCCCTGCTGCTGGCGACTTGCACCTTGGCGAGCGGCTGCTCCTCGATCGACCGGCTGTCGCAGATCGGCGAGCAGCCGAAGCTGTCGGCCATCGACAATCCGACCACGCAGCCCGGCTACAAGCCGGTGCAGATGCCGATGCCCAAGCCCGAGGTCGCCTCCTACAATCCGAACTCGCTCTGGCGCAACGGCAGCCGCGCCTTCTTCAAGGACCAGCGCGCCCGCCAGGTCGGCGATCTCCTCACCGTGACCGTGAACATCACCGACAAGGCCAACATCGAGAACGACACCTCGCGCAGCCGCACCAACAAGGAAGATTCAGGGATCACCAACTTCATCGGCGCCCAAACGATCACCCAGGCCAACAAGATCCTGCCGGGCCGCGTCCTGACCGCCGACTCGACCTCGCAGAGCGAGGGCAAGGGCAGCGTCGACCGCAAGGAAGCCCTGCAGACCAACGTCGCCGCCGTGGTGACCCAGGTGCTGCCGAACGGCAACCTGGTCGTCGAAGGCAAGCAGGAGATCCGCGTCAACTTCGAAATTCGCGAGCTGATCGTCGCCGGCATCGTCCGCCCCGAGGACATCCAGAGCGACAACACCATCGATTCCACCAAGATCGCCCAGGCCCGCATCGCCTATGGCGGCCGCGGCCAGATCACCGACGTGCAGCAGCCGCGCTACGGTCAGCAGGTCATGGACGTGCTCCTGCCCTTCTAAGCCCTTCAAGAGCTCCCACATCGTGCTCGCGAAACCTAGGCGCGAACGACGATGTACTACGCGGCCTCCGGTAGCTCCCCTGCCGGAGGCCGCATGCGTTTTGGTGAAGGTGCGGGCTGCGAGCTTCGGCTCCGGTCTGCGCCATCGTAACGACGCTGCCTCTCCACGCTCCGTCGTTGCTGTCGATGTTCACTAATTCGCTGATTGGATCGCGGTGGTCTTGGTAGCGGCGAAGGCCTTGGGGGTTTGTCCTGCCAAGGCCTGATGGGGTCTGTGGTTGTTGTAGTAAACGAGGTACTCGAACAGTTCATTGGCGAAGTGGTCGAGGTTGTCGAAGGTCGCGCCGTCGATGACGTCGTCATCGAGGGTGCGCCAGAAGCGTTCGACCTTACCGTTGGTCTGCGGCCGATAGGGCCGGGTGTAGCGGTGTTTGATGCCGAGCTCGAGCAGCATGGCCTCGAACGGATGCTCGCCCGGCTTGGTGCGGGCGGCTTGTCCGCCGAAGCTCGAGGGCGGAAGCAAAGCAATGCAGAATCCCTCAACACAAAGACTCTGGATTGCTTCGTCGCGAAGGGCTCCTCGCAATGACGGTGTAGAGAGCGGCGGCCTCATCACGCTGCATCCGCGACGGCGCGTATCTCAAGATGCATGCCGGTCTCCTTCTGAAGCGCGTGGATCACCGCCATCAGGTTCTCGGCCGTCGGATTGCCGCGCGGTCCGAACATCCGCATCAGGCTCTTTTGCGGACGATCAATCACCTCGCTCAGCCGTTCGAAACCGATGGTCGCATTGATGTAAGTGCGTAATGCCGTGCGGCCGTAGTCGACGTCCCCTTGCAACAGGCCCTGCATCGCCTCCAGGAACAGCGCTTCGCGAAAGGCGGGATCGCGCTCCGCCATCGCACGGACGGTATCACGAAAACTCCGAGTTAATGGCATCACCTTCTCCCTATCGTGCTCTTGACTTGTAATCACGCCAGCGGCGTAACGCCGTATCGATATCGTTTTGCTGTCTCTGCTTGGTGCCGCCTCCCAACAGAATAACCAGCGAATTACCGTTCCAGCCGAAATAAACCCGGTAGCCAAGGGCCACGATTGATCTTGAGTTCAGCGGCCCCCTCCCCAATGGACTTGACGTTTGACCTGTTGCCATCGGCCAGCCGCTCCATCGCGACCGCAATCGTGACGCGGGCCTGCGGATCAAGTCGTTCGAGCCAATCGCGAAACGGGCTGCGATCATCGACGATATATTCTCCGACCCTGATCATTTGGCACCACACTCGTTACCATTTTTCAATTTCAGAAAATTCGGTTTATTAAAAATTCTCATTGACACACCCCCACCACCCCATTATGTTCCCGTTTCGTTCCATTCCACAAGAGGGCGTATCGCGATCGTCACGAAGCGCGGGATGGGATGCGGTGGCCGCGACGGCGTCGGCGCGAATGGTGGCTGCAGGGCGGAAAACCGTGAGCGGCGACAGGCGCGATACGACACGGCGCTGAAAGCGTCTTCGAATGGCCTCGACGGTGAGCGCACGCCAGCCGTGGAGAGCCCAGCGAGGATGTGCGCGGACGGAGAAGTCGTGTGGTCCCGACGCCCGGGGTCTGTGCGCCAAGGCTTGCGGTGACGTTGCGGTCCGACCGGGCCCGCAGCGTCAGTCATCCGCAAGGCGACGGGGGCAATAGTGCATCGCTCCCCGGGGAGCAACTGTGCTGAAGTAGACCGCCGATCGGCCGGCCTCAAGGCTGGCGCGAAGACGCGCCCCCGCCTTCGGCGGCTGACGGCCTTGACCCCGTCCGCTCGCCGGTCTGTCGGCTTGGCATGCGCTCGGTCCGGGACCGGGCGCATGGAGGCGCGCTCGATCAGTTCACCGCAACGCGTAGCGGGCGGGATCCCATTTCTCGCCGCGTGCAATCATCGTGTTGAGAATGACGATCAGCTTGCGCATGCAGGCAATCACTGCAACCTTCTTCAGCTTTCCCTTGGCGATCAGCCGTTCATAGTAGGCCTTGAGCACCGGGTTGCTCTGGGTGGCTGCGCCGATACAGGGCATGTAGAGGGCGTTGCGGACCCAGCGCCGACCGCCCTTGATGTGGCGCTCACCACGCCGTTTGCCGCTGTCGTCGTCATAAGGAGCGGCTCCCAACAACGCGGCAGCGACCTCCTCGCGCACCGTCCCGAGCTCTGGGAGGCCCGCAAGGAGGACCGCAGAGGCCACATCGCCGAGACCCGGCACGCTCTCGATGATCTCGGCGCGTTTGGCAAATGCCGGTGTGGCCTTGATCGTGGCGGTGATGGCGTCCTCGATCTTGGCCGTCTCGATGTCGAGGCCCTTCAAGACGCGAGCGTGGGCTTTCTGAACCGCTCCCGGCACCGCATGTTCGTTCTGGCTTTGCAGGCGGGTCCTCAGATCAATCAGGGCTTTGCGCGCTTTGACCAGTGCCGCCAGCTCGTCGCGTGCGGCATCGTGGATCTGGTCCAATACTTCGTCGAACGTCTCGGCGAACCAGGCGATCATCTCCGCGTCGATCGTATCGTTCTTGGCGAGCCGTCCGGCCGATCGGGCGAAGCTGCGCACGCGCTTGGGATCGACAATCCGCACCTCGATGCCAGCCTGACGCAGCACCCTGGCCCAGTCCCGCTCATAGCCGCCGGATGCCTCCATCACCGCCTTGGCTACTTTGTGCTTGCGCAGCCAGGCCACCAGTTTGCGGTGCCCCTCTGCGGTGCTCGGGAACGTTTGCCGTTGCGACAACGGGCGGATGCATGCATCCACCTTGCCCTTGGCCACATCGATACCGACGACAATGCGATCGTTTTGTGCCATCATCCACTCCCTTCCTTGCTCGTCCGGGCTCGAAGCCCATGCAACTGTTCGGGTTGAGGAAGACACACCGGATCTGTCCCTAGCTCCCCGTCAGGCTCCCAGGCCTTTGAGCACGAACGGGCTCAGATCTAGCGACGGGCGGTTGGTGAGAACCGCCCGTTCGCACATTCTGGCAGATTTTGCGGACACAAGAGCACGAAGGAGGCCGTGAAAACCATCGCGCAGGGAAGGCCGGGATGCCCCGGCGTCACCTGTCGTCCACCCCGTGCGCATCCTTGCACACGCGGGACTTCGGGTGCCAGCTGGCGCCCGGCCTTCCCTGCGCCTTCTTGATCTTCAGGAGGGCAAGACGATTGCAAACCTCGGGCAAAGCTGCCGCGAGGATGCGAAGGCTTGTCCCGCGACTTGGGTCTCGACGGAAAAAGACGAAATTGTTGTCTGCCGGATGTTCATCTCTCGCCTGTCCCGGACAAGCCACATCGCGTCAGCGATGCGGCGCAGAGCCGGGACCCATATGTGGACGGGCCCCCTGCTGGCAAGAGGCGGCCGACCTCATTCTGGCACACTGATGCCGTCGGGGGCCGTCCACCCCAACAGAATGCCGCAACGTGGGCCCCGGCTCTGCAGCGCACCGCTCCCTGGACGATGCTTCGCATCGACAGGGCGGCGCTGCGCTGCGTCCGGGGCACGAGATCGCAACGCCCCCCTCACGTAAACTCCATTTCCACCACCCCCAGCCCGTCCAGCTCCATCCGCACCTTGTCGCCGGCTTTCAGCCACAGCGTCTTCACCAGGCTGCCGGTGAGCACGAGCTGCCCGGCGTGCAGCCCCTTGCCTTCGGCGGCGAGATGGTTGGCGAGCCAGGCGAGCGCGTTGTGGGGATGGCCGAGCACGTCGGCGCCGGTGCCGTGGCTGACCTCCTCGCCGTTGACGATGGCGCGGCCTTTGACCGCCGTGAGGTCCGGCACCGACGAGCGCGGGACCGAGGGACCCAGCACGCAGCCGGCGGCGAAGAAATCGTCGGCGATCAGGGTCGGGGCGCCCATCGTCTCCCATTTCACATAGCGGTCGTCGACGATCTCGATGGCGGGATGATAGGACTCGACCGCCTCGCCGACCCATTCGGCCGTGAACGGCGCCTCGCCGGCGGCGAGGTCCCGCTTGAGCCGCACTGCGATCTCGCATTCGACGCCGACACGGACATAATTGGAGGCGGCGAGCTTGGCGCCGCTGTCGTGGACGCCCTTCTGGAACACGCCGCCGCCGCAGGGGTGCGGGATGCCGATATAGTCCTGCATCACTTGGCTGGTGCAGCCGATCTTGTAGCCGACGAGCGGGCCGGCATGCGGCAGCAGCAGATCGTGCAGGGTGCGCTGGACCTGGTAGCCCTCGGCTTCGTCCGCAGGAGGACGTTCCAGCGCCGCAAGCGGAGCATGGTTGCGGCGCGCCAGCGCGATCGCCTTTGCGGCTTCGAGAATCTTGTCCATCGGCGCCGCCTCCCACGCTACGCAGTCGAAGGCGGCACTTCAGCATCCCCGCTCCGGCCTGACAAGCGCAGGTGACGTCCCTCAGCTCTTGACGAGGCCGAGCCGGATCAGGCTCTCGGCGCTCGACTGGATCGCCTCCTCGTTGGAGCGCGCCTGCCAGCCGAGCAGCGACCGTGCCTTGGCGCTGATGTCTGACCTTTCCGAGCATCGGCACGACGGCACGCAGCAGCGGAATCCGGCTCGCGGCCAGCCGCACCAGCCAGTCCGGAGCCTGGAGCCGCGGAACCCGGCGCGCCCGTGGCCCGAGTTCCCGCCGCAGCACGCGGGCGATGTCGAGGATCGACATCGTCTAGCGTTTGCGACGGCAACTGCGATTGCAGCCCCGATCCCGCTTTGCTCGCCGATTGCAAGCGGGCCATCCGCACCATCGGCGGCAAGTGGAAGCTGGAGATCCTGTTCAGCGTTGATGAACAGCGCGGTTCGTTTCGGCGCCTTGCGGCGCTCGATCGGCGGCATCACCCAGCACATGCTGACCATGCGGCTGCGCGAGCTCGAGCAGGACGGCCTCGTGTCGCGCACTGCCTTCGCGGAGAAGCCGTTGAGGGTCGAGTACGAGCTGACCGATGCGGCCTACGGCCTGTTGCCGGCGTTTAAGGAAATATTGAGCTGGTCCAGGCTTTATGGCGATACCCGTCTTGAGACGTCGCAGCAGGCCTGATTGCAGCGATGCTTGATGCAGCTGGATCAGCGTCTCAACCTTCGAGTCGATCTCGTTGATGCGACTCGCAAAACCTCCCGCACCTGAAGTGAAGGCTGTTTCTGATCCGAACTCACGTGAGCTCGGAGCAATCCAGTCTAGCCCGTTGATCGCGATTCACTTTTCGCGATCGCGCTGGTGGGCGCGACGGCAAGCCACGGGCAATATGCCGGGCACGGCGCGAAACGGCGCCCTGCGTCCAAAAACAAAGAGCCGCATCTCTGCGGCTCGGACCCTATTCGTCGCGATAGACCTTCTCGCGTTTCTCGTGGCGCTCCTGCGCTTCCACCGAGAGCGTCGCGATGGGCCGGGCCTCGAGCCGCTTCAACGAGATCGGCTCGCCGGTTTCCTCGCAATAGCCGTAGGTGTTGTCCTCGATACGCTGGAGCGCGGCGTCGATCTTGGCGATCAATTTGCGCTGGCGGTCGCGGGCGCGGAGTTCGATGGCACGGTCGGTTTCGGACGAGGCCCGATCGGCGAGATCGGGGTGGTTCACGTTCTCCTCCTGCAGGGCTTGCAGGGTGAGCTTGGACTCTTTGAGGATCTCATCCTTCCAGGCGAGGAGCTTCAAACGGAAGTACTCCTTCTGCCGGTCGTTCATGAAAGGCTCTTTGTCGGTCGGTCGGTAGTTTTTCAACTTTTCCAAGGGAGGCCTATCTTCTTAAGTAACGACTCGTGGACGGACCGGGGTCCGTTGAGCCGGGCCTTATATAGTGGCCTCCCGTGACAGACAATATTTCCCTCACCGCCCGGTGCTCGCCCCCAAGCCCTTGCACAGGAAGGTTTATCCTTAAGGGCCTGGAGGCGGCCGGCGGCCCTAATAGCCGACCGTGAAGCGCTGCTTCAGGTGGGCTGGCCGTTCGATTTCGTCGGCAAGCGCAATGGCGTAGTCGGCAAAGGTGATCCAGCTCTTGCCGTTCGCATCTGCGAGAAGCTGATCGGTCCCGAGCCGGAACTTAGCCGTGCGTTCCCCCTCCACGAACAGCGCCGAGGGCGAGATGAAGGTCCAGTTCAGGTCCTTTTCCTGCCGCAGCAGGTCCAGGAAGGCCGAGCCTGCCTCCGCTTCAGCCTTGTATTGGGCGGGAAAATTGGGAGTCGTGACCAGCTTCACGCCTGGAGCAACCTCGAGGCTGCCGGCGCCGCCCACCACGAGGTAACGACCGACCTTGGAGTCCTTCGCCGCACCGATCAGCTTGAGCGGATCACTGGCCAGGAAGTGCACGGAACTCACGGCGACGTCGTGACCGGCCCACAGCTTCGTAAGGCCCGCCTGGTCGAGCACATCCCCCTTGGTCGGCGTGACGTTCGGCAGGGTCGCGATCTTCTCGGGGTTCCGGGCGATGGCCGTGACCGCGTGGCCACGGCGGGATAGTTCCTTGGTGATCTCCGAACCCGCCCGGCCCGAGGCGCCGGCGACTGCGATTTTCATGGAAGGCTCCCTTGCTTCTATAGTAACTAGCGGAGACTAGATATCGCAAAGAATGCTGGTGTTAAGAGAGCACTTTGTGCTTACCTGATTACGCTGAGGTAACTGATCGACACCGACACGCGGACCGCAAGCAACGGTATGGATTTCCGAGGACCGACGATGCAACCCGACGTCTACGCAGCGAACTGCCCCACCCGCCAAATCCTCGATCGCGTCGGCGACAAATGGGCGGTGTTGATCCTCTTGCTCCTGCGCGAGGAGCCGATGCGTTTCAATCAGTTGCGCCGCACGATTGAAGGCATCTCGCAGAAGATGCTGAGCCAGGTTCTCAAGTCGCTCGAACGCGACGGCCTGATCAGGCGCCGTGCCATCGCAACCGTGCCGGTGACGGTGGAATATTCGATCACCCAGCTCGGCCTGACGCTGGCGGCGGCGGTGGATCCCTTGCGCGATTGGGCCGAGCAGAATCTGAAAGACGTGCTCGCCGCCCAGCGCCGCTATGACGCGCAGCTGAAGGAGGAAGCGGCGTAGGCGAACGAAGAACGCTTACGGGATTTCCGTCATCCTGAGAGGGTGACGGATGACTCTTACCCCTGTCCGGCCTTCGCCAGCTCGACCTCGACGCGCAGCTCGATCTCGGAGAGCACGGCATCGAGGCCGGCATCGCCGGAGGACGATTTCAGGTTCGCGGCGGCATCGCGCAGGCGCATCACGGTCGAGGCGTCGAGATTGCCGGACAACAGGCCCATCTTGAGATCGTCGAGCACGTCGAGCGCAGTCCTGCCGCGGGCGACCGAGCGCTTGCGGCGCTCGACCGGATCCTCCTCGACACCCTGCAACGCCAGCAGCGCATCGATGTTGGCGGCGGCCTTCGGTGCGGCAGCGCTCCGCGTCTCCTGCGCCGATGAGGTGTCGGGCAGCACGAAGCTGCTGGAGCCCGTCCGCTTGGCCTGACTGGCCGGCGCTCCAAGCGTGGTGCCGTTCGGTCCGTAGATGCGCATCGGAAAGAATCCGGGTGATCGATGCCTCACCTTCGCTGTCTTATGGTTAACGGTGCGTAAACGGCCCGGCAAAATCTGCCGACAGGCGGCAGTTTCGCTCCTCAGGGCGAACCAGTGCTGACACCGGTCGAAACAGATTTATTCAACCTATTCAGCCACCTACCCTCGCTATCAGGCGTTGGCACAGCGCTCGCAAGGAAAGCGCCGGACCAGCTCGTCATGGGAGTGTCGTGCAAGTCCTTTCCGATTTGAGGGCCGCTTTTGAGGGGTCTTGGGGAGCAGAGATGCCAGGCGTTCGTTGGGTGAGGATTGTTGGGTTGGCCTGTGCCGCGCTGTCGGCGCTGACGCTGTCGGTCACCTCGGCGGCGGCGACCTCGCGCATCAAGGATCTCGCCAATATCGAGGGCGTGCGGCAGAACCAGCTCATCGGCTACGGCCTCGTCGTCGGCCTCAACGGCACCGGCGACACGCTCAACAACATTCCCTTCACCAAGCAGTCGCTGCAGGCGATGCTCGAGCGCATGGGCGTCAACATCCGCGGCGCCACCATCCGCACCGGCAACGTCGCCGCCGTGATGGTCACGGGCAACCTGCCGGCCTTCGCCACCCAGGGCACGCGCATGGACGTCACCGTGTCCGCGCTCGGCGATGCCAAGAATCTCCAGGGCGGCACCCTGCTGGTCACTCCCCTGCTCGGCGCCGACGGCAACGTCTATGCGGTGGCGCAGGGCTCGCTTGCGATCTCCGGCTTCCAGGCCGAGGGCGAGGCGGCCAAGATCGTGCGCGGCGTGCCCACGGTGGGACGCATCGCCAACGGCGCCATCATCGAGCGCGAGATCGAGTTCGCGCTCAACCGACTGCCGAACGTGCGCCTGGCGCTGCGCAACGCCGACTTCACCACCGCCAAGCGCATCGCGGCCGCGGTCAACGACTATCTCGGCGTCAAGACCGCCGAGCCGATCGATCCTTCGACGGTGCAGCTGTCGATCCCGCCCGAGTTCAAGGGCAACGTCGTCGCTTTCCTCACCGAAATCGAGCAGCTCCAGGTCGACCCTGATCTCGCCGCCAAAATCATCATCGACGAAAGAAGCGGCATCATCGTGATGGGCCGCGACGTCCGCGTCGCCACCGTCGCGGTGGCGCAAGGCAACCTCACGGTCACGATCTCCGAGAGCCCGCAGGTGAGCCAGCCCAATCCGCTGTCGCGCGGCCGCACCGTGGTCGCGCCGCGCAGCAGTGTCACCGTGACCGAGGACGGCAAGAAGCTGGCGCTGGTCAAGGACGGCGTCTCGCTCCAGCAGCTCGTCGACGGCCTCAACGGCCTCGGCATCGGCCCCCGCGACATGATCAGCATCCTCCAGGCGATCAAGGCCGCCGGCGCCATCGAAGCCGATATCGAGGTGATGTGATGCAGACCAGCGCGATCAACACCCCTCGCCTCGCCACCAATTCGGCCTTCTCGGTCGAGAGCCGCAACGGCCGGCCGGACTTCGAGCTCGCCGCCGCACTGCAAAAGGTCTCGCCGCAGCAACAGGCCAAGGCACAGAAGACTGCCACCGACTTCGAGGCGATGTTCCTCAACAGCATGTTCGCGCAGATGACCTCGGGCCTGAAGGGCGAAGGCCCGTTCGGCGATACGCCCGGCACCGGCGTGTGGCGCTCGATGCTGACCGAGCAATATTCCAAGAACTTCGCCAAGGCCGGCGGCGTCGGCGTCGCCAGCGACGTCTACCGTACTCTCATCCTGCAGCAGGCGAAAACGATCCGGACGGCATAAGGTCAAACGAGATGAACCATTTCAACGCCTCACGTCAGCCGATGCAGGCCCAGCGTCCGAACACCGCGCCCGTCAGCAGCGAGGCGCGCAAGCTCGCCGAAGAGCTGATGGATGCGATGAACGCCCTGCTCGGGCTGATCGAGCGCGAGACCGAGCTCGTCCGCGCCGGCAAGGTGCGCGAGGCGATGTCGTTCGAAGGCAAGAAGCAGGAGCTGTCGCGCAATTACGTCGCTGCCGTCAGCCAGTTGAAGGCCAACCAGCCGCAACTCGCAAAGTCCGCGCCGGAGCTGCTCTCGACGCTGCATCGCCACCACGATGCGTTCCGCGCGATGCTCCAGGTCAATCTCACCGTGCTCGCGACCGCGCACGCGGTGTCCGAGAGCGTCGTGCGCGGCGTCAACGCCGAAATCCAGAAGCGCAACGTGCCGAACACCTATACGGCCGCGGGGCGCCGCGCAGCGCCAGGTCCGCGCCATATCACCCCGCTGGCGGTCAGCCGCTCGCTCTGAGCGGATACGAGAACAAACGACAATTTTAAGAAAAACCGCGCGGCCACGGCGTCGCGCGGTTAGGCACGTTTCCTTACCGGGTCTTCAGTCCTGGTGTTCCATGCTTGCGCGATTAGAGGGGTTGGGATTTGACTCACGTGAGGCAACCAGGAGGCTGCCATGAGTACAGATTTCAGCATCAGGCCGGTGGGGATCCCGGCCCCCATTCAGATCGTGACGACGTCCAATGCGGCGGCGAACGAGGCCGTGCAAACCGATCTTCCGGTGAGCCAGACGTTCGCCGCAGCCGATACCGGCGCACCGGTGCGTAATGATGTGCCGAACCACGAGAACATCTCGCGCCAGGTCGTGTTCGACCAGGCGGCCGCGTCCTTCGTCTTTCAGGTCGTCAACGACAGGACCGACACGGTGGTGAATCAGTTCCCGGACGAGGCGATGCTGCGCCGGCGTGCCTATTTCCATGCAGAAGATCTGAAGTCTCAGCCCTCGCGTCCACTCAGCACGGATGTCAGCGCCTGACGCTTACGTGGCGCGCTTGGCGACGGCGGTGTCCAGATAGGTTGATCCGGTCGCAGGATCGGTGCCGACATTCTTCACTTGCGCCTGGCCGGGTCCGGTCAGCGTGAACTTCGTGTTCCCGAAACGAAACGACGAATCCTTGATCAGCACCTGCTGGTACTGGGACGTACTGCCGCTCTCGTAATGGACCTGGGCGCGAAAGCCGTCGATCTGCGAGATGGTGATCGAGAACTTCTTGCCGTCCGAATATTTGCCGGTCCATGCGCCCTGATAGAGCGTCGGGTCGACCGCGACGTACTTCGTCTTGCTGGGAACCGACATGCCGGCCGCCTTGTACGAGCTCGACAGGATGCTCATGACGTCGGCCATGGCGTGTCTCCGCTTAGGACCTGCCGGACAGACCGGCGGCGATGTTGCGGTTGATCTCGATCAGCGGACGGAAGTGCTCGAACTTCGGAGCGAGCTGCAGAGCAGCAGTCTGGCTTAATACGAACACGCTGATGTTCGCGATCTTCTGCCTGACATCGAGCGGCTGCGGATTGGTATCCCGCATCGCTTCGCTCAGGAAAATCGTCCAGAGCTTGCGGTTGAACATCAGCGCCTGCATGGTTTGCTCGCTGAGTGGATCGGCGCTGTTGATCGCGTCCTGGAGCTTGTTGGCCGCCTTGAGCAGAGTCTGTGCTTCAACGTCACGAGGAGACGCAGTGGTCGTGGCGACACGCGCATAGGCTGAAGCAGCAGAACTCGACATTGATCACCCTGGAGGTTACCTCGCCCGTGTACGGGGCTTAAGGATTTCTTTCCCAAATCTAGGCAGCAGCGCTTAAGATTTGCTTACGTGCGTGAATGCAGGCCCTCCGGATAACTACGGGACGCGGAGTTCTTCGTCGCGAGCAAAGTTAGATGCGTGCACGCATGCTGTAAACCAGGTTCGCACTTCCGGCCTCGATCGCGGCTAATCTTGTCTTAGCGATCTTCCTCAAAAGAACGGCGAGGCCCTAGCCCCGCCGCGACGTCTCGACCGGCGATGGTCCGGATTATCGGAGCAGCTGCAGCACGCTCTGCTGCGACTGGTTGGCCAGCGACAGCGCGGAGACGGCGATCGACTGGCGCGTCGACAGCGCCTGGCTGTTGGCCGCTTCCTCGTTGGTGTCGGCCAGCGTCAGGTTGGACGAGCCGGTCTGCAGCACGTTGATCAGGTTCTTGGAGAAGTCCTGTCGCACCTGCACGATCGACAGGTTCGAACCGAGCGCGGAGGCCTGCGAGCGCAGCGTGCTGGATGCGGCGTTGAGGCTCGTCAGCACCCGATTGGTGGCACCGTTGTCGATGAAGTCGGTGCCGCTGACAAGGCTGCTGAGGCCGAGGCCTGCGGCGTTGAACACAACGCCATTGATGCCAAGCGTCGAGCTGCCGGTCTCGTTGAAGACGAGCTTCAGCGTGTCGCCGTTGAGCAGGTTGACGCCGTTGAAGGACGCGTCCTGCGAGGTCGTGTCGATCTGCTGCAGAATGTTGTTGAACTGGTTGACGAGGTTCGCGCGCGCCGTCTGTGCAACCGGATCCTCGACCGGCGGCTGAGCCGTCGAGAACGTCAACGTGCCGGTGATGGTGCCACCGATCGCGCCGCCTGCAGCCAGAGAGCCCAGCGTCGAGGAGGCAAATTCGTTCACGGTCGTGACCGTGAGCACGCCGTTGGCGTCGATCGTCGCCGTCATGTGGTTGGCCTGCAGCGCGACGTTCAGCTGGTTCAGCGTCTTGACCGTGCCGTTGGTGCCGTCGCCGAAAGTCACGCTCACGGGCGTGCCGCCGTTGAACGAGGTGAAGGTCAGGGTCTTGCCGCTGATGCCCCCGACGCCCGAATTGCGGGAAGCGGTGAAGGCCGAGGCCGTGCCGGTGTTGCCGGCGAGGCCCAGAACCGGCAGCGCATTCCCGGTGCTGGTGATCGCGAGGTCGGCGTTGATGCCGGTCGAGATCTTGAGCGCGCCGCTCGGTGCGATGGTGGAGTTGGTCTGGCCGGCCGCGGTCGCGAGCGTGCCGCTGCCATTGCCGTTGAGGGTGAAGGTCTGCACGCCGGTCGCGAAGTCGATCGCCTTGAGGACGTCGGCCACGGTTCCCTGCTGCAGGTAGACGGTGGAGTTGCCGTTGCCGTCGGTGACAACGTTGCCGGAAACGCCGAGCGTGGACCCGACCGAGGCGGCGGTGGGCGTCGGCGCATCCTTGAAGGTGATGACCTTGCCGTCGACATTCAGCGTCGAGCCCGACTGCACGAGCGAGGCGAGGCTGGTCGGCCCGGTGACGCGAGGAGCGGTGATGCTGACAGTGCCGCCGCCGCTCGAGGAGGTCAGACCGAAGCTCTTGAGCAGGTCGGCCTTGCCGGACAGGCTGAGGTCGGAGCCCGTCGACGACTTGAGCGTGGTGACGCCCGCCGCGATGCTCGACAGGGTCTGGCCGGGATTGGCCGTGACGGTGCCGCCGTTGTTGTAGGCAACGCCGCTGGCGAGGTCGATCGCGCCGAGCACGTCGTTGACGGTGACGGCGGTCGAGGTCGTGCTGGCGCCGAGATAGATGGTCGAATTGCCCGAGCCGTCGGTGACGACGTGGCTGCCGACCTGCGATGAGCCCGCGGGAAGGCTGGCCGGAAGGGCCGACGTCTTGAACGTGATGGTCTTGCCGTTCACGGTGAACGTATCGCCATCGGCATAGGGCGAGGACGTGGCCAAGGAACCAGTCGCGCCGAACAACGTGGTTGTTCCGCTGATGCTGCCGGCGGCAATCGGCGCCGTGGTGCGCGTGGCAGTGTTCGAAGTCGTCAAGCCAAGCTTTGCGAGGGTGCCGGCCGACGTATCGGTCAAGGCAATATCCGCATTCAGACCGGTGTTCAGGACAAGTGCACCACCACCGTTCACGCTGGATGGGTTGGTCGTGTTGCCGGTGATCGAATCGATGGTTGAAAGCAGGTTGCCGACCGTCTGGTCGATACCGATCGTGTAATTACCGCTGGCATCCGCAGCAGCGGCGCCGGATGCCGTGAAGGTAATCGTCTTGCCGTTCACGGCAAACGCATTGCCCGCAGTCAAGGCACCGCCGTTGGCCGTGCTCAACACCGTTGCAGCAGTGGTGGCAGCGTTGATGACGGCGCCAGTGGTGGAAGCGTTGACGTAGGTCGTGCCCGTCGCCGCGGCGCCAGTGAGGGTGCCGGCGGTGCCGCCGAGCGTGGTCGTGAGGGTAGCCGCAGTCGTGCCGCCGACCGTGCCGTTGTACAGCACGTTGCTGGAGGCAATTGCGCTCGTGTAGCTGGTCGTGCCGCGCAGGTCGGCGGGCGTCGCACCGGGGATCGTGGTCGAGACGTTCGACTTGGTCGAGTACCCGACGGTGGTCTGGAGTGCCTGGTTGGCGATCGACTTGGCGCTGTCGATCAGCTTCTGCAGCGAGGTGATGCCGGTATTGGCCGCCTGGAGCACCTGGACGCCGTTATTGATGCCATCGAGCAGGTTGCTGATGTCGCTGGCGCGGTTGTCCAGGCCCTGCGCAGTGAAGAAGTTCGTGGGGTTGTCGAGGGCCGTATTGACCTTCTTGCCGGTCGCCAGACGCTGCTGTGTCGTGGCCAGGAGATCGGCCGTCGATTGCAGGGACAACAGGTTCTGACGAACCGAGGCCGAAAGAACGATGTTGGACATTAGCGGGTCTTCCTCTTGAAGCGCGACACCGGGTACGAATCGGGCTCGCCGACTTGGAGAACGAGCTTTTGTCCAGTTGTAGGGTCTCTCCTTTAAAGTATGGTTAACGCCGACTTAAAGGGTACGGTTAACAGTTCGTTAACGCCCTGCCCCGTCCCGTCATCCGACGCGACACGGGCGGAACCACTGCCAAAAAAAGCGGCGGGGCCGAAGCCCCGCCGCCATATCTGCTACCTGATGGCTGCCGCGGATTAGCGGAGCAGCTGCAGCACGCTCTGCTGCGACTGGTTGGCCAGCGACAGCGCGGACACCGCAATCGACTGGCGGGTCGACAGCGCCTGGCTGTTGGCCGCTTCCTCGTTGGTGTCGGCCAGCGTCAGGTTGGACGAGCCGGTCTGCAGCACGTTGATCAGGTTCTTGTTGAAGTCCTGACGGATCTGCACGATCGACAGGTTCGAACCGAGTGCCGAGGCTTCGGACCGCAGGGTGCTCGAGGCAGCGTTGAGGCTGGCCAGGACCTTGTTGGTCGCCGCGTTGTCGATGAAGTCAGTGCCCGCGGTGAGGCTCGCCAGGCCGAGGCCCGCCGAATCGAAGGTCACGCCGGTGATGCTCAGGGTCGACTTGCCGGTCTCGTTGAACACCAGCTTCAGGGTGTCGCCACCGAGCAGGTTGACGCCGTTGAACGAAGCGTCCTGGGCAGTCGTGTTGATCTGCGACAGGATGTCGTTGAACTGCTTCACCAGGTTGGCGCGGGTGGTCTGCGCGTTGGCATCGACGGTCGGTGCAGTCGCCGTCGAGAAGCTCAGCGCCGTGGTCAGAGAGCCGCCGATCACGCCGCCGGAGATCGCGTCTCCGAGGGTCGACGAAGCGTAGTCGTTGCTCGCCGAGATCGTCAGCTTGCCGGTGGAGTCCAGCGTCGCATTCAGGTTGTTGGCTTTCAGCGAAGCATTGAGCTGATCGAGGGTCTTGACCGTGCCGTTGTTGCCGTCGCCGAAGGTGACGTTGACCGCCGTACCGCCGTTGAAGGAGGTGAAGGTCAGGGTCT
Source organism: Bradyrhizobium sp. CB1015 (assembly GCF_025200925.1). Lineage (GTDB taxonomy): Bacteria > Pseudomonadota > Alphaproteobacteria > Rhizobiales > Xanthobacteraceae > Bradyrhizobium. The sequence continues at coordinate 6,185,674 of NZ_CP104174.1, forward strand.
TGCCGTTGACGCCGCCGGCAGCCGAGTCACGCGCCGCAGTGAAGGCGGTGGCGTTGCCGGTGGTGCCGTTGAGACCGAAGGCGGCCAGCGCGTTGCCCGTGCCGGTGATCGTCAGGTCGGAGTTGACGCCGGTGCTGAGCTTGAGCGTGCCGCTGGCGCTGAGCGAGGAGTTCGCCGCACCTGTCGCCGTGGTCAGGGTGGCTCCCGACGCACTCAGGGTTGCCGTCTGCACGCCGCTGGCGAGATCCACGGCCTTCAGCAGGTCGGCGACGGTCGCCGACTGCAGATAGACCGTCGAGTTGCCGAGGCCATCGGTTTCAACATTGCCCGAGATGCCGGTGTGGCTCGCCGAAGCGGCCGGTGTCGGGGCGTTCTTGAAGGTGATGACCTTGCCGTTGACGTTCAGCGTCGAACCGTCCTGGACCAGCGAGCCGAGCGTGGCGGCGCTCGTGGTGCGCGCAGCGCTCACGATCGCCGTACCGGAGCCTGACGCGGTCGTCAGACCGAGGGCCTTCAGCGCGTCGGCCTTGCCCGACACGCTGAGATCAGCACCCGTCGACGACTTGAGCGTGACGGCGCCCGCGGCGATGCTCGACAGGGTCTGGCCGGCGTTGGCGGTCACGGTGCCGCCATTGTTGTAGGCAACGCCGCTGGCCAGGTCGATCGCGCCGAGCACGTCACCAACCGTGGCGTTGGTCGTGGTCGTGCTGGTGCCGAGGTAGATGATCGAATTGCCGGAGCCGTCGGTCACGACGTTGTTGCCGACCAGCGACGAGCCGGTGGGAGCAGTCGTCGGAGCCGCCTGCGCCTTGAACGTGATGGTCTTGCCATTCACGCTCAGCGTGTCCCCGTCAGCGAAGGCGGACGCGGTGCTCGACACCGCGAGGGCGCCGGTGGCACTAAACAGCTTCGTGCCGGCGGTGATGGCAGCGCCCGCAGCGGTGGTGCGCGTGGCAGTATTCGAAACCGCGAGGCCGAGCTTGGCGAGGGTGCCGGCCGACGTATCGGTCAAGGCAATATCCGCATTCAGACCGGTGTTCAGCACGAGTGCACCGCCACCGTTCACGCTGGACGCGTTGGTCGTGTTGCCCGTGACCAAGTCGATGGTCGCAAGCAGGTTGCCGACCGTCTGGTCGATACCGATCGTGTAATTGCCGCTAGCATCCGCAGCAGCGGCGCCGGACGTCGTGAAGGTAATCGTCTTGCCGTTCACGGCGAACGCATTGCCCGCAGTCAAGGCACCGCCGTTGGCCGTGCTCAACACCGTTGCAGCAGTGGTGGCAGCGTTGATGACAGCGCCAGTGGTGGTAGCGTTGACATAGGTCGTTCCGTTGGCAGCGGTGCCGACGGCCGAGCCGGCGAGACCACCGAGCGTGTCGGTGAGCGAGGCGGCAGTCGTGCCGCCCGCGGTGCCGTCATAGATCACGTTGCTGGTGCCGGTGGCGCTGGTGAAGCTCGTCGTGCCGCGCAGATCGGCCGCGGTCGCGCCGGTGATCGTCGCCGAGACGTTCGACTTGGCCGAATAGCCCGTGGTGGTCTGGAGCGCCTGGTTGGCGACGGACTTGGCGGAATCGACCAGCTTCTGCAGCGAGGTGATGCCGGTGTTGGCGGACTGCAGAACCTGCACGCCGTTACCGATGCTGTCCAGAAGGTTGTTGATATCACCGGCGCGGTTGTCGAGACCCTGGGCGGTGAAGAAGTTGGTGGGATTGTCGAGCGCCGAGTTCACCTTCTTGCCGGTCGACAGGCGAGACTGAGTGGTGGCGAGCAGGTCGGCGGTGGACTGGAGGGAGAGCAGGTTCTGACGAACCGACGAAGAGAGAACGATACCGGACATGATGTTACCTTTCTGGTAGCTACGCGTCTTGCCTGGCACTTCTTGACCAAGCGACCGCGGAACCGTGCCGCCAAGCCTCTAAGAAAGGATGAAATGAAAGCCGCACTTTCCGGGCAAGGCCGGCGCCGGCTCCGCTTCGGCCGTTTGGCGCGCCCCTACGGCACATCGTACATCGTTGAGATTTCTCGCGATTTCTCCCGCTCCGAAAGGCCTTTACCTGCCGTTAACCATATTCAGCAAGGATTGGCGCCAAATCAGGGTCGGCACCGTTATCCGCCGGGGCGCAACCGCCGCTCATCAAAACAAGCGTTGATGGAGAACAGGAATGGCCCTCAAGGTCGAGCTCAAACCGCACGAACGCATCATCGTCGGCAATTCCGTGATCACCAACACGGACCAGCGGGCTCGCCTCCTGATCGATGGCGAGAACGTGCCGATCCTGCGCGAGCGCGACATCCTCACGCCGGAGACCGCCGACACGCCCGCCAAGCTCGTCTATCTGGCGGTCCAGCTCATGTACATCTCCCCGGATCCGCAGACCCAGCACGGCACCTATTTCAACCTGGTGCGGGACATCGTCACGGCGGTGCCGAGCTCCTGGCCGATCATCGAAGGCATCAACAACAACATCCTGAACGGCGACCTCTACCGGGCGCTGAAGGAAGCCCGCAAGCTGATCGCCTACGAGGAGAAGCTGCGCAACCAGTTCGAGGCCACCCATCCCAAGGCGGCAACGGACAAGGACGACGTCAGCTCCGCCGCCTGATACAGCGTTCGCGCCAACGACAACGGCCCCGGATCGCCTCCGGGGCCATTGTCGTTTCGGCATGGATCGATGCTAAAGCATGATCCGGAAAAGTGCGAAGCGGTTTTCCGGAAGGATCATGCGCAAACAACAACCTAAAGCGCGATGACGATTCATCCAAATCTCATCGCGCATTAGTGCGCTGCGAGTGGCGGCGCGTCGACCTCGATCACGCCGCCGCTCCGCTGTCCACCGAACTGCAGCACGGCCGCAACCAGCGCATCGATGTCCGCCTCCTCGGTGCGGTGATTGACGATCGCGGCGCGGATCGCGAACTTTCCGTCCAGCGTCGTGCTCGAGGGCGCGGCGATGCCGGACTCCTGGATGTCGGCGACGATCTCGCGATTGACCGCATCGCTGCTGCGATAGCGGAAGCAGACGATGTTGAGATTGACCGGCGCCAGCAATTCCAGCCGCGGTTCAGCCAGCACACGCGTCTCCAGATACTTGGCGAGCGCACAGCTTCGCGCAACCGCCGCGCCCAGCCGGTCGGTGCCGAACGTCTTCAGCGTGAACCACGTCTTCAGTGCCCGGAAGCCGCGCGACAGATCGGGACCGAGATCGCAGGGCCAGACCGCGCCCGCCGCAAGCCCCCTCGCCTCGCGGCGCAGATAGGCCGCCGGCTGCACAAAGGCCTGCCGATGCTGCTCGCCGTCGCGCACCAGCAGGAAGCCTGCGTCGTACGGCACCTGTCCCCATTTGTGGAAGTCGAGTGCGATGGAATCCGCAAGCTCGATGCCGCCGAGCAGCGGCGCAAGCTCCGGCGACAGGATCGCGAGCGAACCGAAAGCGCCGTCGACGTGAAACCAGATTCCTTCCTCGCGGCACAGCTCCGCGATCGCCCTGAGGTCGTCGATCGCACCGATATCGACCGTGCCGGCGGAGGCGACCACCAGGAACGGCTTGAAGCCGACCTCGCGATCGACGGCGATCTGCGCGCGCAATGCGGCAACGTCGATGCGATGATCGGCATCGACGGCGATCTTGCGCAGCGCATCCGTACCGAGCCCGGCGATATCCATTGCCCTCGCTATGCAGCCGTGCGCTGCCTGCGACGTATAGGCCGTGAGCAGCGCACCGTCATTGCCGATGCCATGCTGCCGCGCCAGCGTGCCGAGCGCGGTGGTGCGCGCCACCAGCACAGCCATCAGATTGGCCATCGACGTGCCCGTGACGAAGATGCCGCTTGCGCTCTCGGGAAACAGGAACAGGCGGCGCATCCAGTCGACGATCTGGCGCTCGACCTCGATCGGCATGTGGTCGCGTCCGCCGAGATTGGCGTTGAGGCCGGCGGCGAGCATCTCCGCGAGCATGCCGACCGCGGTGCCGCCGCCATGCACCCAGCCCATGAAGCCGGGGTGGACGTTGCCGGTCGCATAGGGCGCGACATGCTCGGAGTATTCGCGATAGACCTCGGCAAGGTCGCTCGCCTCGCGCGGCACGTCCGCCCTGAATGCCGCACGGACGTCATCGGGGATCGGCCGCCAGACGGGGCGCGCCCGAACGTTGGCGATGCCGTCGATCGTCTCGTCCAGCATGCGGTGGGCCAGCGCGCGAAACTCGCTCCAGTCCTGCGGATCGAGCGAGGTATTCGCGACGGAGCTTTGCGTATTGCGGATGATCTCGTTCATGCTGCGCTCTCCGTGCCTGTCCTTGCATGCCGCAACAGCATCGCCGTGAACGCTGAAAAGATCTTGCGCATCTGCGGCGGCTTGTAGGGAAACACGACCGGCGAATCCATGTTGTGCACGACGGCGGTGTTGTCGGCCTCGAACACCAAAAGCTCGCCGTTCGCGTTCTCGGCGCAATCGACGATGAAATAATCGAGGCCGACGCGCCGGCTCATCTCCTCGAGCGCGTTGCTGTGGCGCCCGCCGAAGGCGTGGTCGAAGTCGCGCATGAAGGCGGCTTCCTCGGCCCGCTTCTCTTCGCTGAAGGCCATGTAGGCGTTGAGATACCAGATGTCCCAACGGTCGGCGATCGCCATGTGGCACGCGTAGGGCTTGCCGTCGACCATGGCGAGGCGATACTTGCGATAGAGCCCGTCGGGGCTCACATAATCGACGAAGCGTGCGACGAAGAAGTCCTGCTCCTTCCGTTCGGCGAGATAGGCCACGAGCGCCGCCGCATCGTCGAGCTTCGCGAGCCCGACGCCGGCATGCGAGCCGCGCGGCCGCGCGATCATCGGAAAGTGCAACTCGCCTGCGATGTCCGCGCATGCGATCCGCCCCTGCGCGAGGTCCGACAATTGCGCGCGCGTTGCGTGGATGGTCGCGGGAATGTCGAGGCCGGGCACGTCCGTCAGCAGCCGATACAGCTTGTCGCGATCGAGATTGCCGATGCGATCGGGGCGATTGAGCAGCGGCCGCGGCCAGTGCGGCTCGGCCTTGTCGATCAGCGCGAGCGCCTCACGGCATTCCTCGGAATCGGACGCGACCACGATGGCCACGTCGTGCTCCGGCAAGGTCTCGGGCAAACCGACGCCCTTGATCACATAGAGAGTCAACAGCTCGACATCGGAGCCCTCGAGCAGAAAATCGATCGGCGTATTGCCGCCCATGTCGATGTCGGCCGCAAGCGCGAGCAGGCGCAGGCCCGGCTTCGCGGCTGCGCTCGGCGTTCGAAACAATTGATGGAAGGCCAGCACTTCGGACTGGATCGCGAGCCCCCTATCCTTGTCGCCCAGGAGCTGGGTGATCAACGACAGGTCCAGCCCCTCGCCCGCCAGCGCAGTCCCTGCCGCGATGCGCGCGACGAGCTGGTCGCGCAACGGATGCAGATCGAGGCCTTCGAAGGCCCGGCGCGTCAGCTGCGCAAAGCCGATGCGGTCGGCATAGTTCGCCGCGGTCAGGCCGATCGGCGCCGAAACCGGATGCTGCATCTCACACCTCGAACGCGGACTTTGCCGGCACGGAAGCGCCTGCGCCACCGGCGAGCAGAAGCTCGATCTTCACCAGGACGTGGGCGATCTGGTCGATAAGGTGCTGCACGTTGCGTTGCGCCTCCGCCCTGTCCGGCGACCAGGCCTCGGTCACGAGCCGCGCGCCGACGCAGAGGCGCAGCACCGTCTGCGCCGTCTCGTCCTGCCGCGCCAGCCGCACCGGCTGGCCGATCAGGCAGCGCTGAGCGGCGATCTGACGGTCCTCCGCGCTGCCGCCGATCTCTGCGCTGACGTCACGCGCCAGCGCGCGATGAACGAACGTGGTCTCGGCGACCGAAACCGCCTTGCCGTCGCGCAGCAGCGTGAACGGAAAGATGGTGGGTTGCACGAATTCCTCATCGTCGATGCCGGCCATGTTGGTCGCGGCCGGAACAGAGCGCAACAATGGCGACAACGCGATCATGCTGTCGATGCTGGCAGCGAGCTCGGCGAGCATCCCGGCGCGGAAGGCCCCGGGAACGGCGTAGTAGCTGCCGATCTCGGCCAGCGCCGCCTCCCAGCGCAGCCATTGACCGAAATTCGGGCGGCGCTCGAAGCGCGAACGCAGCGCCGTCCAGGCCATCGGCCAGTCGCAGCGGCCGGCGTAGTCGAAGATTCCAGGCGCGATCCCCTCGACGCGGTCGAGCGACCGCGACAGGCCCTTCGGCACCAGCAGCGCACCGCTGAAGGCGGGTCCGCCGAAGAATTTGGAGCCGGTGATCAGCACCATATAGCCGCGGTCGAGATAAGAGCGCAGCCGTCGGCGGCCGAGCCGGGCCTGACAGGCGTCGACGACGATCTGGACCTTGCGCGGCCAGCGCCGCGCGATCTCGTCAAGGCAGGCCGCGCTCGGTGCACGCCATCCGAGCTTGGAGGAATCCATGATCTGGAGCAGCACGGGCGCGCCTTGCGCGATGGTGGCCTCGACCGCCTGCAGCACCGCTTCATCGGCGTCGGCGCGCATTGCGATCCCGGCCCCCGGCGCGCGCAACGGCAGCGAGATGCTGGCGCCGGCCAGCCCCGCCACCGCGCCGTCCTTGCGAACCGCAGAGCCGCTCGCGGTCAGGGCGCTGAAATGATGTCCACGCCCGGTATGGGTCGTGCCGCTCCCGGTCTGGTCGGCGCCGACCACGATCGTCACCGGCCGCGCGCCGAGCATCGTGCGCGCCAGGAACAGAGCGTGGAGCTGGGAGTCGGTGCCGGACGGCGAGAACACCACGTCGACTCGCGGCGAGAGCTGGAGATGGCCGCGCAGCTCGTCGCGCATGTCCTCGCAGCGTGCATCGAAAGCGACCTCGACCTCGTCGAACAGGCACTTGTGCATCAGCTCTTCGCGCGCCAGCGCGGCGCGGTCATAGGCCGCCTGCGAGATCGTCGAGGCGGTCGAGGAGGCGAAATTCCAGACCTCCTGCTCCGGTGCAGCCGCGCAGCCATAGGCGTTGACGCGGCCCGTGGGATGGAGCGTCAGGCGCGGATCTCCGCCGGAAACGAGCAGTGTGTCGAGCGGCGTGAACAGATCGCGCAGGCGATAGCGCGAACCGCCGGCGGCGGCGCGTTGCATCTCCGGCCGAGAGGATGCGCCCCTGCTCATCCCGAAAGGCTCACGCCGCGGCATCGGCCGCCGCCGCAGGCGCCGCTGCGAATTGCGAGGCGATATCGCCGTGGAACACCGACGGGCCGACGTGGTCGAGCGGGCTCTGAATGTCGGCCCAGATCTCGCCGCCGACGTCGGTCCAGCGCTTGCAGAAGGCGAAGTCCTCGGACAGATACGTGCCGGTCGCCGGATCGATCATGCATTCGAACAGCGCGAACCGGTTCGGGCTCGCCGCCAGCGCATCATGGGAATGCTCGCGGAAGAACTGAAGGTTCGCATAGTCCGGGTGGCGGCACATCGCCTCCAGCACGTGACGCCGGATCATCAGGAAGCCGGTGCCGGCATAGCGCACGCGAGTGAATCCGTTGACCACCACGATGCGGTCGGGATCCTCGATCTCGAGCACGTATTCGAGCGAGGCCGCCGGCACGTCGGCCCGACCTGACTGGATCGCACGCGCGGCCTTGTCCCAGTTGACCCGCTTGATCGGATAGCAGCCGGCGACGACGTCCGCGCCGCATTCGATCAGCCGGAACACCTGCTCCGGCTTGAAGCCGATATCGGCATCGATGAACAGGAAATGCGTCGCTTTGGGATCGTCCAGAAACATCGCGACCAGGTTGGCCCGCGCCCGCGTGATCAGGGCGTCGCCGTCGCGCAGGAGAACCTTGAGCTCGAGATTGGACATGCCGTGCACGGCCCGCTGCAGCGCGAAGATCGAGCTCGCATAGATGCTCGACACCTGCCCGCCGAAGCAAGGCGTCGCGACCACCAGCTGCATCTTGTCCGACATCGACCGCTCCGCCACCGCTGCAATCCTTACCAAGAGGTAAACAGGCCTGGTTAACGGCGTCTTAACGCCTCCTTACAGGAACTTGACGAGCGAGAGCTGCGCCAGGTTCGAGGTCACCTGGTAGGACGCCTGCAGGGCGTTCTGCAGCGCCAGGATCTCGCTCGCGACCTGGTCGGGCGAGGCCGATTCCGCCTGGTCGATGATGGTCTGGAGCTGCGCCTTGGCCTGGGTCTGGCGCGTGCTCGCGTCCTTCATCGTGTTCTGGGCCATCGCGATGTCGGTCTGGATGTCCTCGATGCGCTGCTGTCCGGGCTGCTGGGTCAGCGCCTGGGTCACCCGCAGGCTCAGCGCCGAGACCTGCCCGCCCGAATATTGCCCCGTCGGCGAGGTCGAGAACGTCCCGAACACCGCGATTGCCTGCAACTGCCGGCGGATCGCATCCTCATTCGCCTGGGCGCCGTACTGCACCGTCACGGCATCATCGACCCGCGCCATCGCGGTCGAGCGCGGCGAGCCGGGTCCGTCATTGCCCAAATACCATTTCACCGTATTGGCCGAGCCGTTCACCAGCGTGGTCGCCGAGCTCGCAGGCGAGGAGCCGACGCGCAGCGGCGGCTGCGTGGCGGTCACCGGCGTCGAGCCGAACCCGAGCGCGCTCAGCGCGCCGGTGTTCGACGTCGTGATGTTGAGGCTCGCCGCATCGTCGGTGTTGATCGTGATCGAGCCGCCATGGACCGTCGAGGGCTTCGACGTCCCGGTGATCGCGTCGATCTTGCTCAGCAGGTTCTGGATGCTGTCGGTGACGTTGAGCTGGTTGCCGGTTGCGCCCGAGGCCACGAAGGTCAGCGTGGTGCCGTTGACGGTGATGGTATCGCCCGCGACGAAGCCCGGCGAGATCGAGTCCGAGGGGGTCGCGCCCGATAGCGCCGTCGCGCCGGTGACCGGGACCGGCGGCACCGCCTGGTTGTTGACGGGAGTGCCGATCGCAGAGCTCGCGGTGTTGAAGAAGTTGTCGCCGGCGACGATCGCCGATGCCGCCACCAGCGAGGTGTTGGCGAGCTTCTGAATCGCGGTGTTCAGTGCCGTGTTGAGGTTGGCAGCCGTGTTGTTCGGATTGACCGGGACGCTCGCATCGATCGCGAAACTGCCGAGCGGCGTCGGCGTCGCCGAGGAGGCGGTCAGCTCGATCTGCTCGGTCGTGCCGTCCGGCAGGGTGAATTGAATGCTGAGCTTGTCGCCGTTGTTCGGGTTGACGCCGTTGAGATCGACCGAGAACGACACCGGCGAGCCGCTCGGGCCGACGACGGTCGCACCCGTCAGCGTCGAGGATATTGCCTTGATCTTCAGCCCGAACGGCGATCCCGCGACGTCCTCCGCCACCTGCACGGAGCTCGGCGTCGGCTGCGTCTGCACCAGGCGGCCCATGCCGCTGGCCCCTAAGTCCGCGGCCTGGCGCTCGGCCATGACGGTCTTGAAGCCGGCCTGCGTCGTGGTGCCGTTGATGATGTCCCCGGCATTGGCCACCGACTGGGTGTTGACGGCCGTTCCGGAGAACAGATAGCGGTTGCCGGTCTGCGTGTTGAGGACGCCGACCATCGAGCCGAACTGAGCCGCCGCGGTGTTCTGCGCGATGGTCTGGCCGTTGACGTTGAGATCCTGCGCGGTGTTGGCCGAACCCGTCTGCACCGTGGTGCGGATCTTCGTCAGCGATTGCAGCGCGGTGTTGGCGAGGTTGATGCTGACGTTGACGTTGGTGATCGTGTCGGTATAGGCGGCGATGTTGGAGAGCTGCGCGCGACCGGCGATGGCAAAGCCCTCGTTGGTGCCCATGCCGGAATAGTTCTGCGACAGCTTGCCGGTCGAAAGCTGCGTCGACAGGTCGGTGAGCTGCTGATTGATGTTGCGGATCTGGGCGCCGAGAATCGATGAAGAGTAGTTGATGCTGGGGATCGACATGTTTCAGAGCCCTGTTACTGGTTACAATTGAGCCTGGATCAACGTGTTCATCATGCTCTGCACCACCGACATGACGTGGGCGTTGGCGGCATAGGCATTCTGGAGCTGGATCAGGTTCGACATCTCCGCGTCCAGATTGACCTTGGAGGTCGAGTCGAACTTGGCCTGAAGCGTCGAGACCACGACGCTCTGGCCCTGCTGGAGCTGGGTCGCCTGGGTCGCGGCGTTGGCCTGGACGCTCAGGAACTGCTGGAGGAAGTTCGAGACGCTGCCGGTGAAGGGCTGGGTCGCCGAACCGAGGCCGCTCTGCGGCGAATAGGAGAACACTGTTTTGGTGAGCTGCGAATAAAGATAGTCCGAACGCGTGGTGTCGCCCGCGGGCGTCACCGGCGAGGTGTTGTAGACCGACATCTTGGTCGGGTCGGCGACCAGCTGCGTGTTCACAGCGATGCGTCCGGCAAGGCCGGTCATCTGCGAGCCCGATGCCGTGATCGCGCCGGTGTAGAGCGCCTGCCCGCCGTCGGTGAACAGCGGCAGCTGCGGATTGCCCGAGGTCAGCGACGAGATCGTCTTGGTGGTCGAGGCCGCGTTGACCTTGGCAAGGCCGGTGTTGTCGTCGGTCACACGCAACGTCGTGGCGGTCGCCGGCGGCGGGGCGGCGGAGAACGACAGATGCGTGCCCGACAGCGCGGTGTTCAGCGCGGAGGCGATCGCATTCATGCCGCCGGCGAAGTTGACGCCGATCCGTATCGGGTTGGCGTTCGTCGCGTTCTGGAGCGGCAGCGCCGCCGGGTCAGTCACGTTGACCAGCGTGATCTGGCGCTGCGTGTTGGTGGCCGTGTCGGTGTAGGTGATGTTGACGGTATTGCCCGGCAGCGCACCGGCGAGGTCGAGGTCGAAACCGGCCGGCGGGCCGGTGACGGTGCTGCCGGCCGTGGTCTTGTCGGACAATGCGCTCGCCATCGTGGCGGCGAGCTGGTCGATCTGGTTCTGCGCCTGCACCAGCGTCTCGTCGCGCAGCTTCAGATCGGCCGCAATCTGGCCCGACGAGACCACGTTGTTGGCGACGACGTCCACTTGCGAGCCGTTCGGCAGCTTGATGTTGAGCGCGCCGACGCCGGACTTGGTCGGGTCGATGTTGTAGAGCGAGGTCGCCGACAGCGCGCCTGCGGAGGCAAAGGAGAATTCCGAGGCGAGCCCCGCGCCGACCAGCTGAATGCCGGTCGTGGTGTAGATGTTGGTCTGGTTCGAGCCGTCGGTGGTGACGCGGACGTCGACATATTTCGACAGAGTGTTGATGGCCTGGTCGCGCTGGTCCATCAGCGTGGCGGCCGAAGGATCGTTGGGCGACAGGCCCTGGAGCTTGGTGTTGATGGCGGCGATCTGCTGCATCGCCGCGTTGGCGGCGCGCGCCGAGTTGCCGAGATCCTGCTCGACGTTGGAACGCAGCGACTGGATGCCCTTGGTGGTGACGTTGAGCTGGGTCGCGAGCGCCTGCGCCGCACCGAGCGCGACCGTTTGCGCCGACGATGCCCCCGAGCTGGTCGACAGCGCCTGCAGCGCCGTGGTGAATTTGTTCAGCGCGTCTTCGAGCGTGCCGCTGTTGCCGGGCGTGCCATAGACATTCTGAAGCTGCTTCAGGATGTTCGCCATCTGGTCGGCGTAACCGCTGCCGCCGGTCTCGGTCCGCAATTGGTTCAGCACATAGGCGTCGAGCTCGCGGCTGACGCCGGTCGTCATTGCCGTCGCGCCGAACTCGCCGGTGGTGACCTCGATCTGGTTCGGCGTCTGGACGACGTAACCCGGCGTCTGCGCATTGGCGACGTTCGAGGAGACGATCGAGAGCGCGGCCTGATTGGCACGCAGACCGCTCATCGCACTGGCGAGGGCTGAACTCAAACCCATATCACTGGCCCGCCTTTGGTTACGTCACGCGCCGATCAGCGCAACACGTTGAGGAGATCCTGAACCATCGAGTTCGCCGTCGTGATCACCTTGGTGTTGGCCGAATAGGCCTGCTGGGTCACGATCAGCTTGGTGAATTCGTCGGCGATGTCGGTGTTGGAGCCCTCCAGCGACGAGCCGCTGATGGTGCCCGAGGCGCCGTCGATGGCGTCTCCCGATTGTTCGGTCGCGGCATAGGCGCCGCCGTCCATCGCCTTCAGATAGTTGGTGCCGTTGAAATGCGACAGCTGCACCTGGGCGAGGTTGAGGTTCTGGCCGTTGGAGAAGGTGCCGACCACGGTGCCGTTGTTGTTGACGGCGACCGAGCGCAACTGACCGGCGGCATAGCCGTTCTGGGTGATGGTGTTGATCGTTACCGCGCCGCTGGTGCTGGCATATTGCGTCAGCCCGCCCGAGGAGATGTTGAAGGCGACCGAGCCGAGCGACTGGCCGCTGACGGTGACGTTGTTGATGGTGATGCCCGAGCCGCTCGGCGAGGTCAGCGAGCCGTCGGCGGCAAAGGTGAAGGTCTGGCCGGTGTTGACCCAGCCGACCGTGGTGCCGGTCGCGTTCGGGTCGGTCTGGTAGAACAGGTTCCAGCTATCCGAATGGCCCGCGCCCAGCGAGGCACTGTCGGTCTTGGCCCAGCGCAATTGCAGGTTCACCGGCGTGCCGGCGGCGTTGTAGGCCGTCACCGCGCCGCCGCTGATCGATTCCTTGGTGAAGGTGGCGACGTCGTTGCCGATCACCCCGCCGGTGCCGGCGGTGCCGCCACCGTCGCGATTCTTGGTGATGGTCGAGGTGAAGCCGAGCGCCGAGAAAGCGGCGCTGTTGGAGCTGGACACCGAGAGGTTGGAGACGGTGCCGGTGTTGAGCGTGATCACGCCGCCGCTGCTGACCGACGACCCCGAGGCGCCGGAGAGCGCGTCGATCTTGCCGAGCAGAGTCGTGACGTTGTCGGTGGTGAGGATCTGATTGGCGGCGGGAACCGCCGGCGGCGAGATGAAAGTCAGTGTCTGGCCGTTGACGGTGATGGTGTCGCCGGCGGAGAAGCCGGACGTGAGCACCTGGGCCCCGCCGGCGGTGGCCGAGCCGCTCAGCACCGTCGCGCCCGAGATTGCAGGCGAGGACAGCACGTTGCCGCCGCGCGTCACGCTGCTGATGCCGAGCGCCGTGGCGGCCGTGCCGCTGCCGATCGCGACGTCGGTGCCGGTGCCGGTCGCGATCTGGATGTTGCCGCTGACGGAGAGCGAAGCGGTGACGCCGGCGCCGCCGGCAGTCTGGATCGCGTTCAGGATATCGGCCACTGTCGCCGTTGTGCCCGCACCGAGACCGATCGTGGTGTTGCTGCCGACGGTCGAGACCGTGGTGCCGCCGTTGAACGTGATGGTGTTGCCGTTGATGGTCAGCGTCTGGCCGCTCAACGCGGTCAGAATGCTGGAGGCGAGATGCGTGCCGGCCGCGTTGTCGAGGGACGTGGTCGTCGAGGCGACCGCCGACGAATTGTTCTGGAGCGCAACCGTGCCCGTGGCCGTCGTCGACGAATAGGCCGAGCGGATGTTGCCGGTTGCAGCCGCGCCTGACACCGTCGCATTGGCATAGGGCGCCGGCGGCGTGCCGACCGGCAGCGGGTTGGCCGCGAAATCGGACGGGTTCAGACCGCCGGCCGCCAGCAGCGTGCCGCTCGACGCGGTGGTTTTCGCCACCGTGTTCGGCTGGGTCGGCAGGTTCGCCGCGTACTGGATCGAGGTGGTCGCCTGCGCCGGAATGAAGTTGTTCTGGAATTGCAGGACGTTCGCCACGCTGCCGGTCGGGTTGCCGGTTTTCGGGTCGACCGTGACGCCCATCAGGTAATAGCCGGCGCCGTTGACCAGGTTGCCGTTGGCATTGAGCTGGAAGTCGCCACGCCGCGTGTAATAGGTCACCCCGGTGAAGACAGGCACGTTGTCGACGACGCCGCTCGCCTTCTGGATCGAGAAGAAGCCGTCGCCGGTGATCGCCATGTTGGTGGCGACGCTGGAGGACGAGATCGTGCCCTGGGTGGTGATGGTGGCCTTGGCGTTGGCCGTCACGCCGCCTGCGACCTGCTTGCTCGGGACCGAGGAGTCCGGAATGAGGTCGACGAAGCTGGTGCCGATGCCCTTGTAACCGGTGGTGGATGAGTTCGCGATGTTGCCGGAAATGTTCTGCAGCGCGAAGGACTGCGCCTGCAGGCCACCCACCGAGGTGTTCATTGCATCGAAGATACCCATAACTTTGTCTCCAAATCCGATCTCGGCGGCCGGTCGACCATGGCCGCAATCGGAAGCGACGTCGCAAGGCCTATGCCAATGCGGGTATCTTCAGGAAATCAACGGCTTAAATAGAAATGCCCCGGCCGCATGACCGGGGCACAATTGCCGGGCCGGCAACAATTGCCGGGGAGGATTGTCGTTCCGGAGCGATGCGTCAGCATCGAATCCGGAACCTCGAGATTCCGGGGTCTGGTCCTTCGGACCATCCCGGAATGACGGCTTGATTGCCTACGTCGCCGACGCCGCAGCCGGGTGGAAGACCAAGCCGAAACCATCGATGCAATAGCGCAAGCCGGTCGGCTTCGGGCCGTCGTCGAAGACATGGCCGAGATGGCCGCCGCAGCGCCGGCAATGCACCTCGGTACGAACCATGCCGTAGGTGCGGTCCTCGGTCTTGCCGACATTGCCTTCGATCGGTGCATAGAAGCTCGGCCAGCCCGTGCCACTCTCGAACTTGGTCTCGGACGTAAACAGCGGCAGGTCGCAGCCGGCGCAGGCGAAGATGCCCTTGCGGTGCTCCTTCAAGAGCGGGCTGGAGCCCGGCCGCTCGGTGCCGTGGTTGCGCAGGATCTCATATTGCTGCGGCGTGAGCTGGGCACGCCATTCGGCCTCCGTCTTCGTGATCTCGAACTTTTCCGCGGCCTTCTCGCCGGCCTCGGCAGGTGTTCCTCTCAGCCAGCGGAAGGCCGTAAGGCCGAACAGGCCGGCGACAGTCGTGAGCAGGATGCGGCGGTCAAGCATGTCATTCTCCGTGCGCGGGAAGTCCATGCCCTGAGATACGGGCTTCGTCGGCCGACGTTACACGTTGAGGCGGGATTTTTCTCAGGTTTATTGCGAAACGCGGTCGTCCTGCACGACGGGTTCCACGGCTTCGACCGCAGCTTTCGGCGGTGGTGCCGGCCGCGGCCGCACGCCGGGCGGCGCACGACGCGGACCGGTGCCGGCGGCGCGGTTGGCCTCGGCGAGGCGGGCCTCGCGTTCCCTGTCCTTCACCCTGGCGCGCTCGCGATAGCGGGCGAGCGCACCTGCGGCGGCGGAGCTCGCCCTGCCCCAGATCCCGACCAGCTGGCCCGCGACGCGCCCCGTGGCGCCGCCCGCCCAGACCAGCTCGAAGGGTGAGAACAGTTTCCAGCGCTCATCACCCCGCAAAATGCTGCGCGCGATCATCTGTCCGGCCATGGCCGAGGTGTTCATGCCCTGGCGGCCGAACCCGCTTGCCACCCACAGGCCTTTGCGCAGCTGGCCGATCTGCGGCATGCCGTGCACGGTCTGGCCGATGACGCCGCCGAACATGTCGGTGATCTCGACATTGCCGAGCTCGGGAAAGATCGTCCGGATCCGTCGCCTGACGGCACCGGCGAAGCGCTGCGGACGCGCCGCCCAGGTGGTCTCCGGGCTCTCCCACATCAGCCGGTCGCCGTCGACGATCCGGAAATGGTCGACACCGTCGGAATCCATCACCGATCCCTTGAAGGCGATAATCTCGTGCAGGCGCTCGCCGAGCGGCGCGGTCACGCCGGCATAGCGCCAGACCGGCAGCAGCGTCTCCGACAGGCGCTTCAACGGCGCGCCGAGATGAATGTTGCCGGCGAGCACGATGTGACTCGCGCGCAGCCGCGCCGAGGGCGTGACGATGCGCTTGCGGATGCCGGAATGATCGATGCTGACGACCGGCGTCTCCTCGAAGATGCGGGCGCCTGCCCGCCGCGCCAGCGCCGCAAGGCCGTGCACATATTTGCGGCCGTCGAGCTGGAACGCTTTTGGATAATACACGCCGTGGAAGTAATGATCGGTCTTGAGCACCGCGCGGACGCGATCGGCCTGCCAGCCCTCGACCTCGGTATCGAAATCCTCGTTCAGCATCTGCAACCGGCTGATCAGCCGGTCGCCGGCATCGACGTTCGAGACCTCCAGCACGCCGTCGCGAAGGCCGATCCCCGGCATGTTCTCTTCGCTGGAGTTGGCCCTGACGAACTCGGCGCCCTCCTTCGACAGCGTCCACAATTCGCGGGCATCCTCGAAGCCGATGCGCTCGATCAGGTCCGCGAGCGGCAGCGCAAAGCCCGGCATCACGGTGCCGAGCTGGTTGCCGGAGGCGTTCCAGCCGATATGCCGGCCCTCGAGCACCGCGACGCTGGCCCCGAGCCGGGCCGCTTCCAGCGCGATGGAAAGCCCGGCAAGCCCCGCCCCGATCACACAAATATCGGCATCGAGATCGAACGAAAGCCGCACGCGGTCGCGAAAGCCGGCTTCTTCCTGGGACACGCTTGTGAAAGTCTCGCTCATAGCGTTTCTTAAGATACCAACCGGGCGGCTGTCACCTTGTCCTCAACCGGCGCCTGTAGATTATCCTGGACGTGGAACGATTCGAGAATGCCATGCGCCGTTTGATGCTGCTGCGTCACGCCAAGACCGAGACCGACGCACCGAGCGGCCGTGACCAGGACCGCCGGCTCGATGACCGCGGCCACAAGGATGCCGCGCAGATGGGCGACTGGATCGCCGCCCATCCGCCCTTTCCCGATACCGTATTGGTGTCCCACGCCGTCCGGGCCCGGCAGACCTGGGACATCGCCTGGGAGGCGATGAAGGACCGCGTCCCGGCGCCGCAGGTCGAGGTCCTGCCGGAACTCTACGGCGCCGATCCCGCGCAGATCCTGGACACCATTCGCACGGCAACCGCCCCGGCTAATCCGAAGCGGTTGCTGCTGATCGGCCACAATCCCGGCATGCACGAGGTCGCCCTGATGCTGATCGGCGGCGGTGATCCCGATGGCGCCAAGGCACTCGGCCACAACCTGCCCACGGCGGGGCTTGCGATCTTCGACTTTGACGTCAAGGATTGGGATGCCGTGGCCTACCGCCGCGGCAAGCTGGTGCTGTTCGTCAGCCCCAAGCTGCTTCGATCGGGCTGATCGCGCGACGTACCGGCAAGACGTCCTGACCGGAAGATTTGGAGGCGCAGATGTTCAAGTCCATCCTCGTGCCCATCGACCTCGCCGACACCGATCTCGCCAAGCCGGCGATCGCGACCGCGGCGACGTTGTCGCAGACCTGGAGCGGCACCGTGCGTCTGCTCAACGTGCTGCCGATGACGCCGGTGATGCTGGCCGAATACGTCCCGGCCGATTTCGACGAGCAGCAGCGCCAGACCTCGGAAGAGGCCCTCGCCATCGTCGCACGCGAATCCGGCATCGAGCCTTCCCGCATCTCCAGCGTGGTGCGCCAGGGCGGCATCTATCACGAGATCCTGGAGGAAGCCGTGCACATGAAGGCCGATTTGATCGTGATGACCTCGCACCGGCCGGCGATGCGCACCTATTTCCTCGGCTCCAACGCCGGCCACGTCGTGCGCTACGCCAAGTGCTCGGTGCTGGTGGTGAGGCATTGAACCCGGAGCGATGGTCGTGAAGCAATGGTGGCGGAGATGGACCTACGATGTCCCGCTCGCGATCGGTGATGCCTTGTGGGAGGTGCTGGTCGTCCAACTGGCGGCGCTGCTGGACAGCCTGACTCTGCGAAAGGTCATCGCCTTCATCCCCGTCGTGATCCTCGTGCTCGCCTACTACCACAGGATTCCAATTCCCCCAGAACTCATGCTGGTCGGCGACTTCCTCGCCTATATCGACATCTTCTTCGTGCTGATCCTGTTCGGCGTGATGAGCCGCGTCACCACGATCCTGTTCGTCGTCAAACAGGTGGCGGCAGCGTTTGCTGCATTCACGAGCAATGTCGCTTCACGCTTGCAGCGCCTGGATGTCCGCCATCGACGCCAACGCAGCGCCTCACGGCCTCTCCGCAAACCGTGCAGAACTGAAGACGATCGAGCATTCGACAGAGCATGGGAGGTCGCGATCGCCTGATCCCGCGGTCGCTCACAGATATCGCGACAGCAGAGAGGGCAGGATGGGTAGAGCACTTGCGAAACCCATCATGCATCCGCGACGAGAATGCGGGATGGGGTTTTGCTTCGCTCTACCCACGTGCCAAATGCTCCGCCTCTCGTGCCCCGGACGCAGCGCAGCGTCTCTTCGACGATGCGCTGCAGAGCCGGGGCCCATGCAACAGCGAGTGCGGTTCGCTGGTCCCGGCTCTGCGCAGCAGCGTTTCGCGCTGCAGCGCGTCCGGGACACTGGACCGGATCACAGATACCGCGACAGCTCGGCCTTGAACTGCCCGTACACAGCATCCTCGATCTGGCTGCGCGTGATGCCGATGTCGCGCAGGGCGCGATCGTCGAGCTCGTTCAGCGTCTTGACCGCGGAGCGGCGCTCCAGGCGGTCGAACAGCGCAGTGACGCCCAGGGCAAGGGCACTGAAAAATCCGCTGGATGAGGATGGGCGTAAAGTCCGCCCGGCAGTTTGCGAGATCGTGGTCATTCTTCTTCTCCGGCCTATCGTCCCGCGCGGCGAAGCAGGTGCCGTTGGCGCGGACGCTTGTGGGCGCCTGCACCTCATTTGCCGTCGGATTGCTCTCGCTCCCCTCGGCTCAATCGCGGAACTTGATGGAACTTAAATGCTCCAGTACACTCCTCGGAGCAAGCAAAACATTGCTCTCGGTGCAATATGTCCAAGTTCGAGTACGTGAAGCTCGCCGATGCCATTGCGGCCGATATCACTAACGGCACGTTAAGGCCCGGCGACCGGCTGCCGCCGCAGCGCAATTTTGCCTATGATCGCGGTATCGCGGTCTCGACCGCGAGCCGGGTTTATACGGAATTGCTCCGCCGCGGCCTCGTGGTCGGCGAGGTCGGGCGCGGCACGTTCATCTCCGGCGACGTCAGGCGTGAAGTCGAGACGATGAGCGAGCCGGCCGACGCGCGCATCAATCTCGAGGTCAATTACCCGCTCTTGCCGCAGCAATGGGCGATGATCGCCAAGAGCCTCGCGGGGCTCGAGCGCATCGACGCGATGGAATCCGCGCTGCGCGTTTCGACCAGCACCGGCACCAAGAGTGCGCGTATGGCTGCTGCCGCCTATCTCGCCCGCAAGGATTTTGCGCCTCAGCCCGAGCAGATCTTCTTCACCGCCAACGGCAAGCAATCGCTCGCAGCCGCGCTTGCCGCGCTCGTGCCCACCGGCGGCCGCTGCGGCGTCGAGGCGCTGACCTATCCCTACGTCAAGAGCATCGCCGCGCGGTTAGGCGTGACGCTGGTCCCGATTCCCATGGACGAATTCGGCGCGCGGCCCGACGCCATCCAAAAGGCCCATCGCGAGGCGCATTTGTCGGCGCTGTATCTCCAGCCCATCATCCAGAATCCGCTCGGCGTCACCATGAACGCGGCGCGGCGCGCCGACATCATGCGCGTCGCCGAGAAGCTCGATCTCACCATCATCGAGGACACCGTCTACGGCTTCCTCGCCGACGACACGCCGCTCGCGGCGCTCGGCCCCGATCGCTGCATCGTGCTCGACAGCCTGTCCAAGAAGGTCGCGCCGGGGCTGGCGCTCGGCATCCTCGTCGCCCCGCCACATCTGCGCGAGAGTGTGATGAGCGCGGTGCGCACCGGCGGCTGGATCGCCTCCGGCCATGCGCTCGCGGCCGGACAGCGGCTGATGGCCGACGGCACCGTCGCCGAGCTGACGCGGCTGAAGCGCATCGACGCCGCGCGCCGCCAGCAGACCGCCGCAAGGCTGCTCGCCGGCTACCAGATCGCCGCCGATCCGCGCTCCTATCATCTCTGGCTGACGCTGCCGCCGCACTGGCGCTCGCAGACATTCGTCGCCGCGGCAGCAAGGCGCGGCATCGCGCTGACGCCGTCCTCGACCTTCGCGATCGCGCACGGTCATGCGCCGAACGCGGTGCGGCTCGCGCTCGCCCCGCCCTCGCCCGAGCAGCTCGATTCCGGCCTGCGCACCGTCGTCTCGCTGCTCGGCACCAAGGAGGACGATTTCGATTCGACGGAGTAGGGCTCTCATCTGACGCGTTTTCTTCACGCGAACCGGTACCCACTTCGCTCGAAAACGCTTTAGGGCAGCAGGGCCTTCGGCACGCGATCGAAGCTATAGCTCTGCGGCCGGTTGCGCCGCACGAAGCCGCCGACCTGCCAGGCGAACAGCGCGGCGAAGCCGAGGATGAACAGCACGCCGGCGAATTCGCCGGTCAGAAGCGCGCGGATCAGGAGCCCCGCCATCGCCACAGCGAGCACGGCCAGGAACGCCAGCACCGCCGCATAGGTGTTGCGGCCGAGGCCCGCGGTCAATTCGGCGCGACTGCCCGCCTTCGCCATCCGCGCATGCAGCTCGATCAGGAAATCGCGAAAGCCGTTGTCCTGCGGCGCCATCAGGGCAGCGGTCTGCCAGCTCGTCGACAGGATCGCGATGCGGCCGCCGCCGGCGCGGCTGATATCGGCGCGGAAGCGGTGCTGCTGCATCGACACCGGGCGGAACGACAGCCGGATCGCCGAGATCTCGTCATAGCGCCACAGGCCGGAGCGGCCGGCGATGTGCCAGGACAGCCCCTGCTCCGTCAGCTCGAAGCGATGCGCCGAGCCGATCAGCGAGGCCTTGTAGGCGTAGCTCGTGGCCGAACCGGCTTCAGCTCCCGGCATGTCGATCAATGATCCCATCGGCGATCGGCTTGCGCGATCGCCCCCCTCCATCCTACAAGCGAGGCATGGCTGAGACGACCTTTTTCCCCCGCCGCCTGATTCTCGGCGCCGCAATGATCTCCGGTGTGTTGCTCGCGCTCGCGGTGCACATGCTGGGCGCGCGCTACGGCCTCGACCTCGGCGGCCTCTGGCGCTCCGACACGCACGAGTTCATTCCGTCGGGCGCTGCGATTGCCTGGTGGCTGATTGCCACCGTCGGCTTCTCCGGCGGCTATTTCACGGCGAGCCTGATGCAGAGCGCCGTCTCCGGACAGATCCCGCAGCGGATGCGGCAATTCCTGATCGCGGTTGGCGTGCTCCTGCTTGCGGGAGCGGGTCAGGCGGCGTCGGCGCCGAGCCCGATCCCGACCGTATCGGGCGTGCTCGCCGGGCTTGCCGCCCTGTGTCTCGGCGCCGTGATGGCGTTCTGCGGCGCGCATTTCGCGCTGCGCCGAAGCTGACCTCTCAAGCCGACGCGCAGCCGCGGCCATAGCTTCGAAATACATGCAAAAAAGAAAACGCCGCGCGTTGCCGCGCGGCGCGTTCTGGCTGCATTGTTGCGACTAGCTCGCCGCGCGCAGGTTCACCTTGCTCTCGGCAAGAACCGTCAGCTTCTTGTCGGTCGCCTTCTCTTCCTCGAGCGTCTTGGCGAGCACCGCCGCACAATCATTGCGGCCGAGCTGCTTGGCCCAGGCGATCAGGCTGCCGTAGCGGACGATCTCGTAGTGCTCCGCGGCCTGCGCCGCGTTGATCAGGGCCGCGTCGAGCACCGCCTTGTCGGCAACTTCGCCGGCGGTCTCGTCGGCTTCCTCGATGATGCCGTCGATGGCCGGGCAGTCGACCGCCTTCACGGCGACGCCGTGCATCTTGAAGACCTCCTCGAGCCGCGCAACGTGCTGCTTAGTTTCCTCGAGGTGCGTCAAAAAGCCCTGTTTCAGCTGCGGATCAGTGGCCTTGCTCGCCATCTTCGGCAGCGCCTTGGTGAGCTGCTGCTCGGCGTAATAGATGTCCTGGAGCTGATGCACGAACAGGTCGTTCATGGTCTTGATGTCTCTTGTGAACAGTCCCATCGTTCCGATCCTCTCGGGTCTTGGAACACGGAGGGCGCCGGCTTGTAGTCAAGCCGCAGGTTCCGCCATGTTCGATTGCTGATGGAGCCTAACGACCACGCGGTATCGACGTTCCGAAAAGTCCGATACGGCTTGCGCTGGAACAATGCGGACGGCGCCAGGATTTGACATCGTGTCGGCACAATGAACGCACGAATGGAGCCGGGTTTCACGACTCAATATGCTTAACGCGCCGCCGATATGAACCGCGTATGACAAAGTTGCCGGCCGAACGCAGAACCTATTGTTGTCAAGGGCTGCACAAGCCGCTGATTTTGCCTTAAATGAGCTGGATCATGCCTCGCGATCGATGCCTGCCTTTGGCCGTGATCGCACCCGATCGGCCAATGCCTGGCCCGGTCGGTCTTGCCCCCCGCCGGGAGGATGAATGCACGGACTGCTGCCCGCGCTGAAACGCGGCTTCAAGAGATGGATCGGCTGGCGACGGCTCGGAATTGCCGCGAGCGTCTTCATCATCGCCTTCGCGATCACCACGCTGGTGCGGACCCTGAAGGGCATCGATACCGGGGTCATCCTGACCGCGTTGACCGAGATTCCGCGCGGCAGCATCGGGCTGGCTGCGATCTGCGTCTTCTTCGCGTTCTGTACGCTGACCTTCTATGACTTTTTTGCGCTGCGAACGATCGGCAAGAAACACGTGCCCTATCGCATCGCGGCGCTGTCCAGCTTCACGTCCTATTCGATCGGCCACAACATCGGCGCCACGGTCTTCACCGGCGGCGCGATCCGTTTCCGGATCTATTCGGACTACGGGCTGAACGCGATCGATGTCGCGAAGATCTGCTTCCTGTCGGGCCTGACCTTCTGGCTTGGTAACATCTTCGTGCTCTCGATCGGCATGGCCATCCACCCGGATGCGGCCTCCTCGATGGATCAGCTCCCCTCCTCGCTCAACCGGTTGATCGCCCTCGGCGGCCTCGCATCGATCGGCGCTTATCTGGTCTGGCTCTGCATGGGCGAGAAGCGCCGCGAGCTCGGCCAGAAAGGCTGGAAGGTGGTGCTGCCCTCGGCGCCGCTGACCTTGGTGCAGATCCTGATCGGCGTCGTCGATCTCGGCTTCTGCGCCACGGCGATGTACCTCTTGATGCCGGCCAACCCGCCGATCGACTTCATGTCGCTCGCGGTCGTGTTCATCCTGGCGACACTGATCGGCTTTGCCAGCCACGCCCCCGGCTCGATCGGCGTGTTCGATGCCGCCATGCTGGTGGCGCTGCCCCAGTTCGGCCGCGAGGAGCTTCTGGCCACGCTGCTGGTGTTCCGCATTCTCTATTTCGTGATCCCGTTCGGGCTTGCCATCTCCATCATGGGCGCGCGCGAGCTCTGGATGAATGTGGTCGCGCCATGGCAGGAGCGGCGGCGGCTGGCGGAAGCCTGCGCGCAGGCCAACCTGCCCAAGGAGGTGACGCCGATGGAGCGCGAACGGCTGCTGCGGCAGGCCAGCAAGCGCTGAGCCGCCAAGGGCGCCCCCGGAAATCATCAGGCAAAGGTTGCAGGCCGGGGCGCAATCCTCTCTTATTTCCGCCCCAACTTTGCCGTTGAAGACGCGGGCCATGATCACCGTATTCCTTCGCACCCTCTCGGCAGGCGCCGTGCTGCTTGCCGGTATCCTGACTGCTTTGCCCGAGCGCGCCGCCGCGCAGGACGCCGGCGCCATGCAGATCAGCTGGGAGGTGCGTAACCGCTTCCGCCTATTCCGCGAGGAGCGCGACTTCCTGCTTCACGTCGAGAACGCGCGTAACCGCAGCATCCTGGCCGCCGAACAGTCGCTGGAGCTGCAGAGCGAGGGCCGCGGCTGGGCCCGCAACATGGTCAACCGGCTTTGCATCGACCTGCAGGGCCGGGTCAACCAGCCCTGCACCCGCGACAATATCAAAGAGAACTACATCACGCCGATCGACCATCCGGTCACGGTGCGCCTGACCGGCGCGGTGCCGGTCGGCGCCACCTGCGCCTGGTCGTTCGATGACGGCGACGGCCCGCAGACCTCGACCTTCGACTGCGCCGAGCCGATCAATTTGCGCGTCCGCTACGGCAAGCAGACGGTTGCGACCGTCGATGTCTCCGCCGGCTCCGATCCGACCCAGCGGGTCCAGACCGAGATCCAGGTCCGCGACATCTTCATCGCAGGTCTAGGCGACAGCATCGCCTCCGGCGAAGGCAATCCGGACCGGCCGCTGGCGCTGTCGGACGAAGGTTTTTGCTTCCGCTCCTATCTCGGCACCGCCGGCGCGCAGTACTATCGGCCGAGCCGCCACGGCTTCAAGGGCGGCCGCGCTTGCGAGGCGCCGGATACGCTCGCCAATTGGCAACGCTACAGCGCGCTCTGGTTCAATGCGCCCTGCCATCGCTCGCTCTACAGCTATCAGGCCCGCACCGCGCTGGCGCTTGCCGTGCGCTACACCCACATCGCCGTGACCTTCCTGCCGCTCGCCTGTACCGGCGCCAGCATCGGCGACGGGTTGCTCGGCTCCCAGCGCGCCCGCGAATGCCCGCCCGGCAAGTCCGGCGTCTGCAACACCAGCGTGAACGCGCAAGTCGCCGAGCTGCGGGAAGCCGTCACCGCGGCGAAGAAGCGCCAGCCCGACCGCATGCTCGATCTCGTGCTGCTCTCGGTCGGCGCCAACGACGTCTATTTCTCCGGTCTCGTCGCCGACGTCATCGTCGACACCGCGACCGAGCGCGCGCTGTTCCGCCGCTCCGGCGTGATGGCGAGCGTCGACGATTCCCGCGATGCGCTCCAACGCGAGCTGCCGCAGAATTTCGTCAAGCTGCGCGAGGCGCTGAAGCCGCTGGTCGGCGGCGACCTCTCGCGCGTGGTCTACGTCTCCTACGCCAATCCTGCGCTCGCCGACGGCGGAGCGCCCTGCCGCGGCGGCCGAGCCGGCTTCGACATCCACCCGTCCTTCAACACCGACCCGCAGCGTCTCGCCCGCGTCTCCGCCTTCGTCGACACCGAATTCCTGCCCCAGCTGAAGGGGCTCGCCACCTGCACCCGCGGTGCACTGTGCCGCGATCCCGAAGCCGACCGGATGACGTTCGTCGATGCGCACCAGGCCGTGTTCGCCGAGCACGGCTTCTGCGCCCGCTCCGCCAACGATCCCGAATTCGACCGCAGCTGCTTTGCGGAGAACGGCCAGAGCTTCGATCCCGACATCGTCAGCGCGGCGAGCCAGCCGATGCTGTGCGGCCGCGGCGCCTCGGAATACCGCGCCTACCTGCCCCGCGCGCGCTGGGTCCGCGACGCCAACGACAGCTATTTCGCCGCCATGACCTATCCGCAGGGCCTGCCGGCGGCGAGCCAGCCGACCGACATCCACGACGCGACCTGGGGCGTGCTCTCCGCCGTCTACGGCGGCGCGGTGCATCCGAGCGCCGAGGGCCACGCCGCGATGGCCGATGCGGCGCTGCCGGCGGCCAGCGCCGTGCTCGGGCTCGACGCGGTGCCGCCCAATGTAACGCGCGGACTGCTGCCGCAGTTGCTGCCGAGCGCGCGGCAGTAGAAGCGAAAGCGAACTCTCTTCTCGCGTCATTGCGAGGAGCCCTTGCGACGAAGCAATCCAGACTGTTTCCACGGACTCTCTGGATTGCTTCGCTGCGCTCGCAATGACGAATTTTGGGCGTCTCGCCCACCCTCACGATCGTTCCGCTCTCCCGCCCTTCCATCGATCCAAAAGCGGCATTGATCGATACTCGCTTCAACTTGGACACGCCGCGGAGTGCGCCTCTACGACTCGTGACGGTGGTCGTCTGCGAGATTGAGAGCGGGTGACGCTCAAACGTTCCTCCTGAGGGCTCCCATGGGAGCTTGACCAGGCAACTCAACGGCGGCCCACAAAGCCGCCGTCTTTGTTTTGGGGGTGATCGATGCTAGAAGTGCCGGGGAAACGCCTTATCCATCTAAGGCATGTATCGATGTTCGACCTCAACCAGCTCCGCTGTTTCGTCACGGTGGCGGAGGAATTGCACTTCGGCCGGGCTGCCGCGCGGCTGAACATGACCCAGCCGCCGCTGTCCCGACAGATCCAGGTGCTCGAGCACATCATCGATGCGCCACTCTTGGAGCGCACCAGCCGCTCGGTGCGCCTGACGCCCGCGGGGCGCAGCTTCCTGCCGGAGGCGCGGCGCATCCTCAAGCTGGCCGAAAGCGCCTCGCAGGTCGCCCGTCGCATCGCACTCGGCAAGACCGGCTCGCTCAAGGTCGGCTTCACCGCGGCCGCGGCCTATGGCTTCCTGCCCGAGCTCATCGCCGCCTGCCGCGCCAAGCTGCCCGAGGTGGACTTCTCGCTGAAGGAGATGGTGTCGGGCGACCAGTTCGAGGCGCTGACCTCGGGCCAGATCGACGCCGGCCTGCTGCGGCCGCCGATCGCGCGGCCCGAGCTTGCCAGCCGCCGCGTCGTCGCCGAGCCCCTGCTCGCGGCGATCCCGAAGAAACACCCGCTGGCGAATGCCGACAGCGTCACCATCAAGGATTTCGACGACCAGCCCTTCGTGATGTACTCGCCTTATGAGAGCCGCTACTTCCACGACCTCCTGGTGGCGCTGTTCACCCGCGCCGACGTGCTGCCGCGCTACGTCCAGCATCTCAGCCAGATCCACTCCATCCTCGCGATGGTCCGCGCCGGCCTCGGCCTCGCCATCGTACCGGCGGCGGCGGCGAGCCTGAAGATCTCCGACGTGCGCCTGCGTCCGCTGAAGCTGCGCACCCGCGTTCCCGTCGAGCTGTTCATGGTATGGCGGCGCGAGGACGAGAACCCGCTGCTGTCGGCGCTGGTCAAAATCGCCGGCGAATTGTCCTCCGCGGAGCTGGCGGAGGATTGATGCTCAATCCGCATCGGTCGATATAGGCTTTGGCTTGGACGCGCATCGAACGGTCTCCTAAACCACCGCGCATGGACGCGCGGCCTCTGCTTGCGTCCTCCGCAACACGACAAGGGAGCGCCCATGAGCAAGATGACCCCGCAGGAAATGGCCCAGAAGATCGGATCGGGCCTCCTGTCCTTCCCCGTCACGCCGTTCAGGGCTGACTACTCCTTCGACGAGGCGACCTATCGCGCCAACATGGACTGGCTGTGCGGTTATGACGTCGCAGGTCTCTTCGCCGCCGGCGGCACCGGCGAGTTCTTCTCGCTGACGCCGTCAGAGGTTCCGCAGGTCGTGAAGGTCGCCGTCGACGAGACCAAGGGGCGCGTGCCCGTGCTCGCCGGCACCGGCTACGGCACCGCGATCGCCCGCGAGATCGCGATCGGTGCGGAAAAGGCCGGCGCCGACGGCCTCTTGCTGCTGCCGCCCTATCTCACCCATTCCGAGCAGGAAGGCCTTGCTGCGCACGTCCAGGCCGTTTGCGCCGCCGTGAAGATCGGCGTCATCGTCTACAACCGTGACAACGCCATCCTGCAGCCCGACACGCTCGCACGCCTTGCCGAGCGCTGCCCGAACCTCGTCGGCTACAAGGACGGCATCGGCGACATCGAGCTGATGACCCGCGTCTACACCAAGCTCGGCGACCGCCTCACCTATGTCGGCGGACTGCCGACCGCCGAGACCTTCGCGCTGCCCTATCTCGACATGGGCGTGACGACCTATTCCTCGGCCGTGTTCAACTTCGTGCCGGACTTCGCCACCAACTTCTACACCGCGGTGCGCAAGCGCGACCACGCCACGATCCAGGCCGGCCTGAAGGATTTCATCCTGCCGCTGATCGCGATCCGCAACCGCAAGAAGGGTTACGCGGTCTCGATCATCAAGGCCGGCATGAAGGTGATCGGCCGCGATTCCGGCCCGGTCCGTCCGCCGCTGACCGATCTCACCGAGCAGGAGATGGCGGAGCTGACCGCGCTGGTGCAGAAGCTGCCCGCCGCACGATCGTCACAACAGGCTGCAGAATAACAAGGCAACAGGGAGGGGCGTGCGATGGCCCAGACTGAGATTTCCGGTGCACCTGTTATCACGGCGATGCAGGTGATCCCGGTCGCGGGCTGCGACAGCATGCTCCTCAACCTGAGCGGCGCGCATGCGCCGTTCTTCACCCGCAACATCGTCATGCTCACCGACAATGCCGGCCACACCGGCGTCGGCGAGGTGCCGGGCGGGCAGAAGATCTGGCAGACCCTCCAGGACGCGCGCGACCTCGTGATCGGCAAGACCGTCGGCGCCATGAACAACATCCTCGCCGACGTCCGCACCGCCTTCGCCGACCGCGACGCTGGCGGGCGCGGCAAGCAGACGTTCGACCTCCGCGTCATGATCCACGCGGTCACCGCGATCGAATCCGCGCTGCTCGACCTGCTCGGCCAGCATCTGGGCCTGCCGGTCGCAGCCCTGCTCGGCGAAGGCCAGCAGCGGAGCAGCGTCGAGACGCTCGGCTATCTTTTCTTCGTCGGTGATCGCCGCAAGTCGAAGCTCGACTATGTCACCGGCGAAACCGGCAAGGCGGAATGGTTCAACCTCCGCCACCAGGAGGCGATGACGCCCGAGGCCGTGGTGCGGCTAGCAGAAGCCACCCACGACCATTACGGCTTCGCCGACTTCAAGCTTAAGGGCGGCGTGCTCCGCGGCGAGCAGGAGATCGAGGCGGTGACCGCGATCGCAAAGCGCTTCCCCAGCGCGCGCGTCACGCTGGACCCCAACGGCGCCTGGTCGCTGGATGAGGCGATCAACCTCTGCAAGGGCATGCACGGCATCCTCGCCTATGCCGAGGACCCCTGCGGCGCCGAGGCCGGCTTCTCCGGCCGCGAGATCATGGCCGAGTTCCGCCGCGCAACTAGCCTGCCGACCGCCACCAACATGATCGCCACCGACTGGCGGCAGCTCTCCCATGCGCTGCGGCTCGGGGCGGTGGACATCCCGCTGGCCGATCCCCATTTCTGGACGATGCAAGGCTCGGTGCGCGTGGCCCAGACTTGCCGTGACAACGGCCTGACCTGGGGCTCGCACTCCAACAACCATTTCGACATTTCGCTCGCCATGTTCACCCATGTCGGCGCCGCCGCTCCGGGGAAGGTCACCGCGATCGATACCCACTGGATTTGGCAGGACGGCCAAGCGCTGACGAAAGAGCCGCTCCGGATCAAGGGCGGCAAGATCGCCGTCCCGGACCGCCCGGGCCTCGGCATCGAGATCGACCGCGCCGCCCTCGAGGCCGCGCATGAGCTCTACAAGAAGCATGGACTCGGCGGGCGGGATGACGCTATGGCCATGCAGGACCTGATCCCCGGCTGGACGTTTGACGACAAGCGTCCCTGTCTCGTCCGTTAACAAGAGCGTTCCACTGGAGGAAAAAGATGACAGCGATCCTGAAGAATTTCATCGGCGGCGAATGGGTCGACGGCTCCGGCATCACCAGGAACATCAACCCCTCCAATACCAATGATCTCGTCGGCGAATACGCCAAGGCCGACAAGGCGCAGACCGAGAAGGCGATCGCCGCCGCGAAGGCCGCCTTCCCCGCCTGGGCGCAGTCGACGCCGCAGGCGCGCTTCGACGCACTGAACAAGATTTCGCTCGAGATCCTCGCCCGTAAGGAAGAGCTCGGCCGCCTGCTCGCCCGCGAGGAAGGCAAGACGCTGCCCGAAGGCATCGGCGAGGTCGCCCGCGCCGGCCAGATCTTCGCGTTCTTCGCCGGCGAGGCGCTGCGCCTGATCGGCGAGAAGGGCGCCTCGGTGCGTCCCGGCCTCGACGTCGAGCTCACCCGTGAACCAGTCGGCGTCGTCGGCATGATCACGCCCTGGAATTTCCCGATCGCGATCCCTGCCTGGAAGATCGCCCCGGCGCTCTGCTACGGCAACACCGTGGTGTTCAAGCCGGCCGAGCTCGTGCCCGGCTCCGCACATGCGCTGTCCGAGATCATCACCCGCTCCGGCATTCCCGCGGGCGTGTTCAACCTCGTCGTCGGCTCCGGCTCGGTCGTCGGCCAGACCCTGCTCGAGCATCCCGACGTCGCCGCGATCTCCTTCACCGGCTCGGTGCAGACGGGACGCAAGATCGCGCAGGCCTGCGTGCTTTCGAACCCCATGAAGAAGTTCCAGCTCGAGATGGGCGGCAAGAATCCGCTGGTCGTGCTCGACGACGCCGACCTCAAGACCGCCGTCGAGGTCGCCGTCAACGGCGCCTATTTCTCCACCGGCCAGCGCTGCACTGCGTCCTCGCGCCTGATCGTCACCGAAGGCATCCACGACCGCTTCGTCGCCGCCATGGCCGAGCGCCTGAACAGCCTGTCGGTGGACGATGCGCTCAAGGCCGGCGTGCATATCGGCCCCGTGGTGGACCAGAACCAGCTCGACCAGGACCTCCGCTACATCAAGATCGGCCAGGACGAAGGCGCCAAGCTCGCCTTCGGCGGCGAGCTGCTCAAGCGCGAGAACCCCGGCCACTACCTGCAGCCCGCGCTGTTCACCGAGGCCAACAACAACATGCGCATCGCGCGTGAGGAAATCTTCGGCCCGGTCGCCGCCGTCATTCGTGCCAAGAACTACGAAGAGGCGCTCGCTATCTCCAACGATACCGAGTTCGGCCTCGCCTCCGGCATCTGCACCACCAGCCTGAAATACGCCTCGCACTACAAGCGCAACAGCGAGTCCGGCATGGTGATGGTCAATCTGCCGACCGCCGGCGTCGACTATCACGTGCCGTTCGGCGGCCGGAAGGGCTCGAGCTACGGCGCCCGTGAGCAGGGCTCCTATGCGCGCGAGTTCTACACCACGGTGAAGACGGCTTATACGTATCCGGGCTGATATCGTAGACATCGTAGGGTGGGTTAGCGCAGCGTAACCCACCTCCTCTGCTTCCGCGGATACAGACATTGGTGGGTTACGCCGAGTGATTGCGCTTCGCGCAATCACTCGGGGCTAACCCACCCTACACTTCGGAGTCCTTGATGGACCAGGACGTCGCAGCGAAAGAGCAGCCCCGCTACATCAAGCTCAACGAGCGCGACAACGTCGCGATCGTGGTCAATGATTTCGGGCTCCCCGCCGGCTCGCGCTTTGCCGGCGGCCTGACGCTGCGCGCCTTCGTGCCGCAGGGGCACAAGACCGCGCTGGTCGACATCGCCGAAGGTGAACCGATCATTCGTTATGGCGAGATCATCGGCTACGCGCTGTCGTCGATCCTGGCCGGTGAATGGGTGGACGAGGCGCGCATCCGCATGCCGGAGGCCCCCGCCCTCGACAAGCTCGAGATCTCCACCGCCGTTCCCGCGCCGCTGCCGCCGCTCGAAGGCTTCACCTTCGAGGGCTTCCGCAATCCGGACGGCTCGGTCGGCACCAAGAACATCCTCGGCATCTCCTCCTCCGTGCAATGCGTCAAGGGCACGATGGAATATGCGGTCAAGCGCATCCGCGCCGAGCTGCTGCCGAAATATCCCAACGTCGACGACGTCGTACCGCTGACGCATGCCTATGGCTGCGGCGTCGCCATCACCGCGCCGGACGCGGTGGTGCCGATCCGCACGTTGCAGAACCTCGCGCTCAACCCGAATTTCGGCGGCGAGATTTTGGTCGTCGGCCTCGGCTGCGAGAAGCTGGCGCCGGAACGCTTGGTGCCGGAGGGCGTGAACGACGCCATCGTGCACATGCAGGACGAGGCTTTCGACGGCTTTGGCGCCATCGTCGAGGCGATCATGACCCAGGCCGAGGCGCGGCTGAAGGTGCTCAACACCCGCAAGCGCGAGACCTGCCCGGCGTCCGATCTCGTCATCGGCCTGCAATGCGGCGGCAGCGATGCCTTCTCCGGCGTCACCGCCAATCCCGCCGTTGGCTTTGCCGCGGATCTCCTGGTGCGCGCCGGCGCCACCGTGATGTTCTCGGAAGTCACCGAGGTGCGCGACGCGATCCAGCTCCTCACCCGGCGCGCGATCAACGAGGACGTCGGCCGCGCGCTGGTGCGCGAGATGGCCTGGTACGATTCTTATCTCGCCCGCGGCGGCGCCGACCGCAGCGCCAACACCACGCCCGGCAACAAGAAGGGCGGCCTTGCCAACATCGTCGAGAAGTCGCTCGGCTCCATCGTCAAGTCCGGCTCGAGCGCGATTCAAGGCGTGCTCTCGCCCGGCGAGAAGGCGACGCAGAAGGGCATGCTGTTCGCGGCAACCCCCGCCTCCGACTTCATCTGCGGCACGCTCCAGCTCGCCTCCGGCATGACACTGCAGGTGTTCACCACCGGCCGCGGCACGCCCTACGGCCTTGCGGCAGCACCGGTGATCAAGGTCGCAACGCGCAGCGAGCTCGCGCGGCGCTGGAAGGACCTGATCGACTTCGACGCCGGCAAGATCGCAACCGGCGAGAAGAGCATCGAAGAGACCGGCTGGGACCTGTTCCGCCTGATCCTCGACGTCGCGAGCGGCCGCACCAAGCCATGGTCGGACCGCTGGGGCATCCACAACGACCTGACGCTGTTCAATCCCGCGCCGGTGACCTAAAGCGTTTTCGAGCGAAGTGGATCCCGGTTCGCGTCAAGAAAACGCGTCAAAACAGAACCGTCACGGGCCCTCGACCAGGTGCATGTCGCCCAGCGTGAGCGGCAGGCTGCGCGTGATCAGGTCCGCGATCGCCGCGCGCAGCCGTTCGCTCGAACCCGCCCCCTCGAACGTCGCTTCGATCGGCCCGCTCGGGCCGGCGATCCGCACCGTTCCGGTATTGTCGAGCGGCGCGGCCGCCCTCTTCTCGATCACGTCGAACGACTTGCCCTCGATGAGGCGAACCTCGTACAACGCGTGGATCAGCCCGTAGTCCGCAAGCAGCGTCCGATATTCGGCCAGCCCGACGCCCTCGACGTTGCGGCCGTTTCCAAGCTTCGATCTCGCCCGGGTGATGACAATATACGCATCCAGTCCCTGCGGCGCGACATCGCTGCGAACCAGCTCCTTGAACGGATCGCTGCGCAAGAGATTGACGGGCGCGACCGCCGAGTCCCTGATCGCAGCGAAGGCCGCACGCCGGTAGTTCACCGGCTGCACGCGAAAGCGTCCACTCAGCAGCTTCGTCGCCTGCTGGACGATCAGCTCGTCCAGCCCCCATGCGCTGATCGAGGCGGTCTGCGCGGCGTTGTCGAGCCCGGTCAGGCCGGCTCGCGTCAGGCTGATCTCCTCGCCGATGGCCGAGATGATGCCGACGGTCTTGATCGCCTGGAGCCGGCTCGCGCGCGTCTCGAACGCCGCGGCGGCGCCGAGCGCGACGCAGGCGATCGCGCAGGCGAGAATTAGGATGACCTTCCCGCGCATGATCTATCGGATCCTGAAATCGAACGAATAGGACGCACCGAGACCGACGGTGGTCTGGTTCGAGGATCCCCGCAGCTTCACCAGCGGGCTGTCCGCGGCATCGCCGAGCAGCTTCTCGTATTCGACATAGGCGTGGACCTCCCACTGCGGATTGATGCGGTAGGAGATCTGGCTGCCGAAGCCGACCGAGTGCGCACCGCCCTTGGCATTGTAGGTCGGCAACCCCGATGCCAGCGCCTGCACGGCATCGACGCCGAAATACGGCGCGGTGGCGTTGGTGCTCTTCCAGGTGAAGCGCGGGCCGGCGGAGATCGTCAGCCTCTGGATCAGTGGGACGATGACGTCGGCCGAAACATCCGCCACGGTGCCGGTATGACCTCCCATGCCCTGGCGCAACTCGCTGCGCAGGCGTAGCCAGTCGACCGGATAGTACTCGACGAAGCCGCCGAGCTCATAGGCGGCCTTGACGTCGCCGAGCCCGGTCAGCTCCGCATACTTGCTGCTCTTGCGCGAGGCGACGTATTTGAACGCAGGCCCCGCGCGAAAATTGCCGATGTCGAGCAGCGCGATGCTGGCGCTGTCGCGCGGTCCGCGAAACTGGTCGATCGATCCGGCGCGGCGGATGGAGAAGATCGGGATCGGAAGAAACTTCCCGTTGTTCGATCCGACGAACTCGGGCTTGTATTCGCCGCCGATGCCGACCATGACGGTCCAGTTTCCCGATGGCGAGGGCAGCATCGGCAGCTCGAATGGCGGCGCTGGCAGCGTGAACGCAGTCTGCGCCGATACTGGCGCAGTTGCCATGATCGCACCGAGTGCGGCGAGACAGGCGGTCGTCCGCCGCACCATCGCCGTGAGGCGGAGAGCGGCTTCTTCGAAATCATTCATTGCGGGGCCCCGGACCGGCCTTGCAGGCCGAGTCGACTGATGTGGTTAGGAGCCACAGCATCTGGTCCGGCAAAATTGCCCCAAGATTGCAAGGTGCGATCCATGCCTCGGGGACACGTCCGGCGCTGGCCAGGCGCGCCACCGGATCAAGATTGCGCCAACATTGCACGGCCGCGATTACGCCCTCAAAACTTGACGGGCCGGGCCCGCGCGCTCACCCGTTCCTGCCTTTTATTCGCCAAGCTCGCCGCCTTTATGGGAACCCTCGCGCACGAGCCGAAACGCCAGAATTCGGCCAGGGAGCGTCACGGTCAGGGTTTTTGTTGCCCCAGAGAGTCAAGGACGACCCGCGTGCGCTCCCTCGTGATCGAAGACGAACCACAGATCGGTGCCTATGTCAGCCGGCTGCTCGGGCAATTGCACGGCATCGTCGACCTCGTCGGCTCGATCGCCGATGCCCGCCAGGCACTGGACAACTTCAAGTATGATCTGGCGATCGTCGACCGGATGCTGCCCGACGGAGATGCGCTCCAGGTGGTCACGGCGCTGAGCCAATCAGCGGAGCGGCCCGCAATCATCATGCTGACGTCCAAGGACGCCAAGGAGGATGTCGTCGAAGGGCTCAATGGCGGGGCCGACGACTATCTCGGCAAGCCGTTCGAGCCGCAGGAGCTGCTTGCGCGGGTGCGCGCGGTGCTGCGCCGGCCCCGGCTGCTCGCGCCTTCGGTGCTGTCGCTCGGCAATGTCGAGCTGCACCTCGGCAGCAACGAGGCGGTGGTCGCCGACACCAGGGTCCTGCTGCGCCGGCGCGAGGCGCTGATCCTGGGGGCGCTGCTGATGCGGCGCGACCGCGTCATCACCCGCGCCGCGCTGATCGAGGAGATCTACGGCTTCGACGACGAGATCGAGTCCAACACGCTCGAGGCACAGGTCTCGCGTCTGCGCAAGAAACTGGCCGAGCTCGGCGGCGACGTCGAGATCCGCAGCATGCGTGGCATCGGCGACATCCTGCGGCTGGCAACGCCGCGATGAGGTCGATCGCCCGAACCTTTGCGCTGTCGCTCGGCATCGCCGCGACGACGGTGTTCCTGATCATGGTCGCGATCTTCGTCTCGAAGTATCCGATGGAGGAACGCGAGTTCAGGGCCTGCCGGGTCGTGGCCGCCGTTCTCGATCGCGCCACTGAAATCAACGGGCAAAACCTGACGGTACGCCCGACTCCCGCGCTCGAGGAATTGAAGGCGGACAGTCCGAACCTCTGGTACGTGGTATCAGTGGGCGACTTCGTTAGCGAGTACGGAAGCGAGCACCGGCCGCCGCTTCCTTTCGCATTCCCCTATCGCGGGCCCGTCGGCTTGTCCGTCTTCAGCACCCACGACCAGAACAGCACGTTCTGTCTCGCCGTCGCGCAACGAGGGCCCCTGCGGCTCACGACGATGGTCGGCGAGCCTCAGGTCCGCTTCGGCCGGATCGCAAGAAACTTCCTCGTCCGCAACACCTTTTCGATCGCCGTGGTGGCGCTGGCCTTTGCGACGACCGTTGCCGTTGGTTCGGCGCTTGCCGCACGTTTCGTCTCGCGCGGCATCGAACGGGTGGCACGCCGCGCGCTCGCGATCGATCCCTCGGCGCCGCAAGGCTTGATATCGCTGTCCGAGGTCCCTCGCGAGTTGCAGCCCCTGGTCGAGGCGCTGAACCGCGCTTTCGGCGAGATCGACGCCTATATCAGGATGCAGCGCCGCTTCCTCGGCAACGCCGCCCATCAGCTCCGCACGCCACTCACGCTGCTGCGCGCCAAGATCGACGATGTGCCTGACCCGGCCCTGAAAGCCGAGCTGGTGCGCGACGTCCGCCGGCTGACCTCGCTGGTCTCGGCGATGCTGGACCTGGCGCGACTGCAAAATCATGCGATCGAGAAGCGGCCCATCGATCTTGCCCAGATCACGCTCGACGTGCTGGCCGATTTCAGCCCCTCGGCGCTGGATGCCGGCATCGAGCTTGCGCTGGAGCAGAATGGGAAAGGTCCATTCGTGGTGCAGGGCGTGGATGCTGCGATCCGCAGCGCACTTGCCAATCTGGTCGGCAACGCGCTCATCCACGCCCATGGCGCGCGGCGCATCGTCGCCACGCTCGGCGGTGACGGCGTGTCGATTCACGATGATGGCGCGGGCTTGCCTGACGGCGCCGAACACCGGCTGACCGAGCCGTTCCAGACCGGTAACGCCGCAGGTGAAGGCGCCGGCCTCGGCCTGTCGATCGTCCGCGAGATCATGGCGGCCCATGGCGGGGAGTTGATCGTCGCTTCCGCGCCCGGCTGCGGCACGACGATGCGCCTGCGCTTTGCCGCGGCCGCCGCGCCGGCGAGATCTGCGCAGCTTGATCTGCAAGAGCATTGAGCGGAGCGCAGCGGCGCCTTCCGCGAAACCGTCCGGAAACATTGGAGCGGAAAACTTCTTCCGCGTTTCGTCCCTTCGCATCACGCAATCAATATCTGCGCCGAAGACAACGGGAATGTTCGCGCACGAGCGAACCTGTGCCGCCATCGCGGCGACCAAACCATCGATTCACATCTTCCACGGAGATTTTCCAATGCGTGTTGTCTCGATGATTGCCGTTGCCGGCGCCATGATTGCAAGCTCGGCTGCCGCGTTCGCCAGCGAGCTTCCCTCTTACGAAGTGACGTCGTTTCCGATCACGGCGACGCAGGTGCAGGTGCTCGGCGCCGCCGGCGTCGAGGAGCAGTCGACCGCGCCCACCATGATCGTCGCCGGAATGCCGGCCTCGCCGGTGCAGGTCTCCGTGCTGTCACCGCGGATCAAGCAGCTCGCGAGCGCGGGTTCGAATAACCAGGCGCACTAGGCTTGGCTTTGTCATTCCGGGTTCGGCGCTTCGCGCCGACCGGAATGACATGCGCGTCTACGTCATGCTGCCCGGCATGAAGCAGCGCACGCGCGGATGGCCGTCGATATAGTGCTTCCACACCATGGTGCGGCCGATCTTGTTCGGCACGGTGATCACCGCGCCGTCGGGCACCACGACCCACTCGTCGTCGAGGCGCACGCGGTAGCGACCGCGATCGGACTCCCAATCGACGTCGGCGATGACGTAGCCGTCCGCATCCGAGCAACATTGCCCGAACTCGCTACGCAGACTCTCGAACCAGGGTTTTAGGGGCGAGTTGGCGAAGCGGCCGTCGTCGCGCGCCAGCGCCGAATGCGTCAGAACCGTCAGCCCCAGCAGCACGGCGGCACACTGTCTTGCAGGTTTCATGTGGTCTCCGCGGTCGAAGTGATCACCGCGGGGCAAACGCTGCCGTCCGCCCTCCGCATGGTGCGCGGCAGGCGTGGAGACGGCGACTCGCTCCCCCAGCAGCTTTGCCGACAGCTATGCAAATCCGGCGCCAGCTCGCATTCCGGGGAACTACTGGAGCGGTCTGCGGCGCATTCGCCTCTTCGGCGAAGCTGGCCGCACAGGTTGGAGACCCGGTGGCGGGGAAGGCCTCTGCGCCAAGGCGGGAGGTATTGAGGCCGCGCAGCGCGCGACCTGTGCCCTTACTGCTTCGCCGGCGCCATCATCGCGCCGCCCTTCTTCGCCGCGGGCGCCGGTTGCTTTGCGGCTGCAGCCTGCGCGGGCAGGTATTTTGCCACGATGGCAGGATCGACCTGCGCGATGTAGGCATCCGGCAGGCGCGTCCAGGTTTCGTCCTTGCCGAGCAGCGCGATGCCGAGATAGCCGCGCAGCGTCAGGGTCTGGCCGTCGGGGCTGACCCGCATGTTGGCCTTCCAGATCTGGCCGTCGCGCGGATTGAGCACGTTGCCGCCTTCATACTTCAATCCTTCGCGCTTCATGTTGCGGACGAAGGAGATGCCGAGCACCCGAGCGTTCTTGCGATCGTCGGTGCACTTGGAGCAGACCTCGTTCGGGTCGTCGGTCGGCCGTGGGAAGGTCTTGGCGATCACGCCTTCGAAGACGCCGTTGTGGTCGACGAAGAGGAACCATCCGACCGTCCTGCCGTCTTCGACCTTCTGCCAGAGGCCCGCCGCCGTGGGCTCGGCGGTCTGCGCCACACACGGCGTCACCGTCGCGAGCGACAATGCGAGCGCGAGGAAGGAGAGCAGCCGAGAGCTGGAAACGAGAGTCCGCATTATCATCACCTTGCTGAGCCAATCACCTTGCTGAGCCAAGACTTCGCAGAGCCAAACTGTGCTAAGCCAAAAACCTGGCCAAGCCTACGACCGGAATGGCCGCAGACTACGGCGATTTCGCGAACGGTTCCAGCACCAGAAACATGGGGCATCGCTGCCCCGAGCGCTTCCGTCAGTTGACACCGAGCTTCTTTTGCAGGCTGGAGGACGAGGTCGTGTACTGGAACACGAGCCGCTTCTCCGGATAGACATAACGATGGGCTTTTTGCGACATCAGCGCGCCCTCGTGGAAGCCGCACAGGATCAGCTTGATCTTGCCGGGATAGGTGTTGATGTCGCCGATCGCGAAGATGCCCGGCACATTGGTCTCGAACGCGGACGTCTCGACCGGCACTAGATTGTTCTCCAGCGCGATGCCCCAGTTCGCGACCGGGCCGAGCTTCATGGTCAGCCCGAAGAACGGCAGCATGGTGTCGCAGGCGATTTCGGTGATGCTGTTGTCGTTGCCCTTGACGGTCGCGCCGGCGAGCTTGCCGTCGGCGCCGGAGAGCGCGGTGACCTGGCCGAGCCGCAGATCCATCTTGCCGCCGACAACCAGCGCGCGCATCTGCTCGACGCTGTGGGGCGCGGCGCGAAACTCGTCACGCCGATGCAGCAGCGTGATGCGCTTCGCAATCGGATGCAGGTTGAGCGTCCAGTCGAGCGCGGAATCGCCGCCGCCGACGATCAGCACGCTCTTGTCGCGGAACGTCTCCATCTTGCGCACGGCGTAATGCACCGAGGTGCCTTCATAGGCCTCGATGCCGGGCACCGGCGGGCGCTTGGGCTGGAACGAGCCGCCGCCGGCCGCGATCACCACCACCTTGCATTCGAACACCTTGCCGGCATCGGTGGTGCAGCGAAACAAGGGATCGCCGATCTTCTCCACGGTCTCGACCATCTCGCCGAGATGGAAGGTCGGATGAAACGGCTTGATCTGCTCCATCAGCGCGTCGGTGAGCCCCTGCCCCGAAACCTGCGGAATGCCGGGAATGTCGTAGATCGGCTTTTCCGGATAGAGCTCGGCACACTGGCCGCCGACCTTGTCGAGGATGTCGACGAAATGCGCCTTCATGTCGAGAAGGCCGAGCTCGAAGGCGGCGAACAGACCGCACGGGCCGGCGCCAATAATCAGCACATCGGTTTTGATCACGTCGCTCATGTCGTCTCTTTATCGATCGTTATCGGTTGGACGGCGCCCGTTGGGCAGAGGTGACCCTGCCTGTCTAGCCAACGGGGATGGAACAGGGAAGGCATAAAAGCGGGATCGTCCCGCAGCCGCCCACTTGCCGGGCCAAAATAACTGGGCTGTAACGAGGATGGATATGACGGAGATCAATCGGTGAACGCACCAGCCCGCCTCGACACGCCCCCGCGCCTTGAGGACTTTCCGTTTCGCCTCAGCGACAACGTCCGGTTCGGCGACTTAGACCCGAACCAGCACGTCAACAACGCGGTCTACGCCACTTATTTCGAGACCGGCCGTGTCACGCTGATGAAGCTTCCCGAATACGGGCTGACCCCGCCGGGGCTCGCCTGGATCATGGTGCGGCTCGACATGCACTTTCGCGCCGAGCTGCACTGGCCGAGCACGATCGAGCTTGGCCTCGGCGTCGTCAAGCTCGGGCGAACGTCGGTGACATTCGAGCAGGTCGTGTTCTCGAACGGCACGTGCATTGCGTCGGCGACGTCGGTCGGCGTCCTGCTCGACGAGGTCACGCGGCGACCCGCGCCGCTGAGCGCAGAGGTGATCGAGAAGCTCAGACCCTGGCACAAGCGCGGCATCGAGGTCGCGCCGCCGAGCATTTAGAGCATGATCCGGAAAAGTGTGTAGCGGTTTTCCGGAAAGATCATGCTCAAACAATAACCTTAACCTAAAGCGCGATGACGATTCATCCTAATCGCATCGCGCTTTAGTCTACTTGGATTAGTCTACTTGGCGACGATCAGGCCTGGCGCTCGGGCGTCGCCACGACGAGACCGTCGAGCTCGTCGGAGACCTTGATCTGGCAAGACAGGCGCGAATTCGGGCGCACGTCGAAGCCGAAGTCGAGCATGTCCTCTTCCATCGGCGTCGGGCTGCCGACCTTCTCGCGCCAGGTTTCGTCGACATAGACATGGCAGGTCGCGCAGGCGCAGGCGCCGCCGCATTCGGCCTCGATGCCGGGAATGCTGTTGCGGATCGCAGCTTCCATCACGGTTGCGCCGTTCTCGATTTCCACCGTGCGGGTTTCGCCCTTGTGGTCGACAAAGTGAATCTTGGCCATGTGTGCTCGTGCTGCCGCGGTGCTTTGAATGAAGGAGGGTCCCGGCTGTCCTATAACGGGTCGGTCAGCCCGGCGCCATAGCGTTTTGTTGCGATTTGAATCCCGCTTTGCGGGAAGAAAACGCGTCAAAACAAGCGACTAGAGCCCGGCTCCGGCCGTATCGGCTTAACGCTTCAGCATCGCCGCGATGGCAGCGCGGGCCTCGGCCACTGCCTCTTTCAGTGCGGCCAGGGCGTGGGGCCGGCCATGGCCGGTCCGGATCGCAGTCTCCAGGCTGGTTGCGGCATCGGCGACCGCAAAGGCGCCGATCCCGCGCGCCGAGCCCTTGAGCTTGTGCGCGAGCGCGCCGGTCTCGGCCGGCAATGCCGTCATCGCTACGAGCAGACGGGCCGCCTGCTCCGCGAACATGGCCAGCACTTCCTGCTCCAGCTCAGCATCGCCGAGCGTCATCCGGGAGAGGTGATCGAGGTCGAGCGGGCTGTCGATCGGCGCAAGCGGGGGCGAAGGCATCCAGTCCATCCGTTGCAGTTCAGGTGTCATGGCGCAGGGCCCCGGCATCGCGCGACGTCCGCCGGTCCGGCGGTCAGGTTCCCCTCACCCAAGCATGGAAATGGTTAACGAAATGTTTGGGGGATTTGACGCAGATCCGCCGGTTTATTGACGAAAAGTTGCCGCAATCGGCCGAGTCCAGTGGAGAATTCCATTGATTGCTAAGGCGTTACGGCCCGATCCTGTTAACGATGATTAAGAATGTCTTAATCGCGGGCATTTCATTCGCGACGCTCTGCCAATAGGATGTTGCAGAAATTGGCGGACAAGCCGTCCGGGTGGGGGACGGCTCGGAGATCCGCGCAAGCGGCATGATCCGGTCTGTGGGCTTGCGCCGCGCGCAGGGCTCGCGGGGGGACGCGTACAAGTAACGAGGGCTCGGACTGAACATGGCGAACACTCCGAAAAAGGTCAAAGACCCTACAGAAGTTGCGCTTTCTGCGATCCAGGAAGCCCTGAACATCAGCGACACCGCGGCCGATACCAGCCGCAACGCCGCAATGCGCAACGAAACGGCGCCCCCGGTGCCGCCCGCCACGCCCCCGGTCTTCGACGAGCCGAACTTCGAAC
The DNA here is from genome assembly GCF_025200925.1 of Bradyrhizobium sp. CB1015. Classification (GTDB taxonomy): domain Bacteria; phylum Pseudomonadota; class Alphaproteobacteria; order Rhizobiales; family Xanthobacteraceae; genus Bradyrhizobium. Next base: position 6,227,206 of record NZ_CP104174.1, read on the forward strand.
CGCGCCCCGCCGCCAACGAACGGTCGACCGTGTTCGACCCGATCGAAGAGCCGCGCACCGCGCGCCGCGCCGCCAATGACGACCGCGAGACCATCGGCCAGCTGCTCCAGGCATTGCAGAAGGGCCGCCCTGCCCGCAGCGTCTACACCTTCGCCACCATCTTCGCCGGCATCTGGCTCGCCGCTTGCGCCGCGCTGACCGTCGGCTTCCTGCCCTCGATCCAGGCCGCCATGGGCCAGAGCGGCGGCGTGCTCGTCATCGCCGGCCTCGTTGCGATGTTCTTCGCACCGATCATGTTGTTCTACTTCCTCGCCAGCCTCGTCTGGCGCGGCCAGGAAATGCGCATGATCGCGCAGGCGATGGCGCAGGTCGCGATCCGCTTCTCCGAGCCGGAAGGCTCGGCCGCCGATTCCATGGTCACCGTCGGCCAGGCCATCCGCCGCGAGGTCGCGGCGATGGGCGACGGCATCGAGCGCGCGATCGCGCGCGCCGGCGAGCTCGAGACGCTGGTCGCCAACGAGGTCGCCGCGCTCGAACGCGCCTATAGCGACAACGAGGTTCGCATCCGTGCCCTGCTCCAGGACATCGCGCATCAGCGCGACAACCTGGTCGGCCAGGCCGAGCAGGTTCGCAGCGCCATTTCCGGCGTGCAGATCGACCTGCGCCACGACATCGCGCTGATCTCGGACGCGATCGCCTCCCGCGTCGACGAGGTCGCCAAGTCCATCACCGGCGCGCTGGAAGAACGCGGCGCCCACATCACCCAGGCGCTGAGCAATGCCGGCGACAACATGATCCTGGCGCTGGGCGAACGCGGCGGCGACCTGCTCGATCGTCTCGAGGAAGCCAGCAACGAGACCACGCGCGCCGTGCTCGACGCCAGCGAGCGGCTGACCACCAGCCTCAACTTCAAGACCGGCCACGTCCACGACGAGTTCGTCGACCTCGCCGACCGCGTCCACGAGATGCTGAACGAGCGCATCGACCGCATCACCGGCGAATTCGAGCAGCGTTCCGCCGCGATCGTCGACGGCATCTCCGAGCGTACCGAGCTTGTGCACGATTCCTTGAAGAACTCGTCGGACTCGCTGCTGCTCGAGCTCGAGCTGCGTTCCAACGACATCTCCGCCAAGATCGACGACGCCGGCAACCGCCTCGCCGGCCAGATCATGACGAGCGGCGACAAAGCCAGCGAAGCGCTCGACGCCACCGTCAACTCCCTGGTCGCCAAGGTCGTCAGCCAGACCGAGACCGCGCACGATTCGCTGTCGCTGCAGATGAGCGCCTTCGACGAGCTGGTGAGGAACCAGGGCACCGAGCTGGTCGAGAAGTTCGCCCGCGACTCCGGCACGCTGGGCGCGCTGATCACCCGCCACATCTCCGAGTTCGACCGCACCGTGAAGACCTTCGGCGGCGAGATCGTCGAGCGCATGGGCCAGCGCACGCAAGACATCGCCGAGACGCTGAAGACCTATGTCGACAATTTCGACTCCCGATTCACGTCGAACGGCGGCCAGATCACGGCGGTGCTCGACCAGCGCCTCGCGGAGTTCGAAACCACGATCGGCGAACGCGTCGGCACTATCGACGCCTCGCTGAACGGCAAGATCGCCAGCCTCGACGGCACCATCGAGGGCCACATCAGGACCTTCGACGAGCAGCTCGTCGGCCGCGTCGCCGCACTCGAGCAGTCGTTCGACAGCCGCGCGAAGTCGATGACCGAAACCATCGACGGACGCATCAACACGCTGGCGGCCTCGCTGACGGACGGTGCCGCGCAGGCGATCCAGTCGATCGACTCCCGCCTCACCCACCTCACGACGTCACTGACCGGCGGCGCGTCGCAGGCCATCGAAACGATCGATGCACGCCTGAATCACCTTACAACGTCGTTGACCGATGGCGCATCGCAGACCATCCAGACGATCGATACGCGCCTGACGCACCTCACGGCGACGCTAACGGGCAATGCGACGCAGGCACTCGAGTCCATCGACTCCCGCCTCACCTACCTGACCACCGCCGTGACCAACGGCGCATCGCAGGCCGTGCAGTCGGTCGACACGCGCCTGACGCTGTTGACCTCGACGCTCACCGACGGCACCGCGCAGGCGATCGAGGCGGTCGACCGCCGCATCACCGGCGTCACCGAGCTCATCGACGGCCGCAGCACGCATCTGACCGACACGGTCACGGCGCGCTTCCAGGAGATCCAGCAGGCCATCGAGACCAAGGTCGGCTCGGTCGCCAGCGACATCGACGTGCGCGTGGCGCAGTTCGAGGACCTGCTCGGCTCGCGCGTCGAGGCCGTCGCCGGCCGCATCGAAAGCAGCGGACGCCAGGCCAGCGAGGACATGATGTCCCGCGCCGAGATGATCTCGACCGCGATCCGCTCGCATGTCGAGGACGCCGAGCGCTCGCTCACCAACCTCGTCGTCAACACCAGCGAGACCATCCAGACCGGCGCGCGCACCGCCCAGCAGTCGCTGCTGACGGTCTCCTCGGACGTCAACGCCCAGCTCAAGATGACCTCCGCCGAGGTCGAGCAGGCGCTGACCGCGGTCGGCACCGGTGCGGCGAACTCGATCCTGACCAGCGCCCGCGAAGCGCAGTCGACGCTGGTCGCGGCCTCGGGCGAAGCCTCCAACCAGATCAAGGGGCTCGCGGCCGATGTCGAGCGCACGCTGTCGGCGGCGGGCTCTGCCACCGCGGCCTCGATCCTGGCCGGCGCCCGCGAGGTGCAGACCACCCTCGTCACCGCGTCCTCGGATGCGGCCAACCAGGTCAAGACACTCACCGCCGACGTGCAGCGCTCGCTGTCGATGGCCGGCACCGCCACGGCGGAGTCGATCACCGCCGGCGCCCGCGATGCGCAGAGCACGTTGATCGCGGCCTCGACCGAGACCGCAAACCAGATCAAGGCGCTGTCCTCGGACGTGCAGCGTTCGCTGACGATGGCGGGCACCTCGACGGCCGAAACCATCATGAGCGGCGCCCGCGAGGCCCAGAGCACGCTGGTGACGGCGTCCTCGGACGCGGCGAGCCAGGTCAAGTCGCTGGCGGCCGAAGTGCATCGCTCGCTCTCGCAGGTCGGGCAGTCCACCGCCGAGACGATCACCACCAGCGCCCGCGACGCCCAGAGCACCCTGCTCGCGGTTTCGGCCGAGCAGACCAGCCAGGTCCGTTCGCTCGCCGCCGAGATGCAGCGCGCGCTGGCGACCGCCGGCGGCGCCACCATTGAGGCGCTCACCAGCGGCGTTCGCGAGGCTCAGGGCACGCTGATCTCCGCCTCGACCGACGCGGCGAGCCAGATCAAGTCGCTGACGACGGATATCGAGCGCACGCTGACCGCGGTCGGCGCCGACACCGCCTCGACCATCCTCAACAGCGCGCGTGAGGCCCAGATCTCGCTGACGTCGACCTCGGCCGACGCCGCGAGCCAGATCCGCACGATCTCGACCGAGATCGAGCGCACGCTGAGCGCGGCCACCGCCAACGCGACCAACGACATCCAGACCAGCGCGCTCAACGCCCAGAACGCGCTGATCTCCGCCTCCAACGAGGCGAGCTCGCGCGTCAAGTCGAGCTCGGCCGACGTCGAGCGTTCGGTGCTCGCCGCCAGCTCCAGCTTCGGCCAGGCCATGACCGGCAAGACCGACGAGATCGTCACCTATGTGCAGCAGCAGGCCGACCGCCTGTCGAACATGATCGACGCCAAGCGCGGTGCGCTGGTCGACGCGATCGGCTCGAAGACCAGCCAGCTCACGCTCGACATCGACCGCGTCACCTCCGACGCGCTGAAGTCGATCGAGACGCGCGGCCAGGCCTTCTCGCAGACCATGATGGGCAACGGCTCGGAAGTCGCCCGCACCATCAACGCGGCAAGCGAGGTCGCCACCAGCGCGGTAGCCAAGTCGCTCAAGGATCTCGAGCAGTCCTCGCGTTCCGCGATCGACCAGTCGCGCCAGGTCTCCATTGCAGCCGTCACCGAGATGCAGGAGACCAGCAAGATCCTGCGCACCGACACGGTCGCCCTGTTCGAGCGCCTGCGCGAAGGCAACATCCTGCTCCAGGAGGTGCTGACCGGTGCGCACGACAACCTCAACTCGCTCGAGCGGGCGCTGGTGACCCGCGTCGCCGACTTCGTCTCGGCGATGAACGACGTCACCTCGCGCAACGGCGCGGCGACGCAGAATCTGGAAGAGCAGCTCAACGTCTTCAACAGCAAGACCACGAAGGCGCTGCAGGATCTCGGCGAGCTGTCGGTCCAGTTCGACAAGCACGGCCAGGCGCTGGTCGAGGCCGCGCAGGTCGTCGAGCAGAGCAACAAGAACACCACCGCCTCGCTCGCCGAGCGCAAGCAGGCGCTGGAATCGCTCGTCACCACGATCGACCTGCGCACGGCCGATCTCGACCAGCGGCTGTCGCGCTTCACCGGCCTGCTCGATGAATCGCTGGCGGCCGCCGAAGAGCGCGCCCGCGACATCGCTCGCGTCGTCGCCGAGACCGCCGGCGCCGGCTCGGCCGCGATCACCCGCCAGTTCGAGGCGGTGCGCGCGGCGTCCGAAGAGGAGCACCGGCAAACGATCGAGGCCATGCACGACATCTACCGCCAGACCACTGATGAGGCGGATGCGATGTTCAAGCAGTCGACCGAGAAGTTCACCAACCTCGTCGCCAGCATGAAGCAGATGGCTCTCGAGATGCACAACGAGCTCGAAGCCACCCGCAACGAGCTGCGCCGCGGCGTGCTCGAGATGCCGCAGGAAGCCGCCGAGAGCACGGCGCAGATGCGCAAGGTGATCGTCGACCAGATCGAGGCGCTCGCCGAGCTCAACCGCATCGTGGCCCAGCACGGCCGCGGGCTCGACGTCACCACCGCGGGCCGCGCCGGCGTGCAGCGCCAGGAAGAGCCGGTGCTGGCGGCCGTCGGCGGCCGGGCTCCCGAGACCCGCATGCGCGACATCGGCAGCGCCTCGACGCTGCCGCCACCGGACCTCGGCATACCGGCCGCGCGCCGCACCGAAGCGCCGCCGGTCGCGCCCGCCAACAACGACCAGGGCCGTGACGGCTGGCTGTCGGACCTGCTCAACCGCACCGACGCCAACCAGGGCGCGCCGGCCGGTCAGGCTCCCCGTGGCCGCGCGGCACCCGCGCCGCAACCGCAGGCGCCGCAGGCGAGCAGCAATCCGCTGGAATCGCTGTCGCTCGACATCGGCCGGCTGATGGACCGCAACCTCGCGGCCGAGATGTGGGATCGCTACCAGCGCGGCGAGAACAAGGCCTTCACCAAGCGCCTCTACACGCCCGCCGGCCAGAAGGCCTTCGACGAGGTCGCCCGCAAGTACCGCGCCGACCGCAACTTCAAGGGCACGGTCGACCGCTACGTCGCCGAGTTCGAGCGCCTGCTCGACGAAGTCGCCCGCGACGGCCGCGGCCCGCAGGAGCTGCGCAGCCACCTGATCTCGGAGACGGGCCTGGTGTACACCCTGCTCGCGCACGCGGCGGGCCGGCTGGGGTGAGCGGCCGATAGCAACGAGCAGCAATGAAGACGGAGGCCTCACGGCCTCCGTTTTGTTTGGGCAATCGTAGCCCGCATGGAGCGAAGCGGAATGCGGGGCAAGTTTCCCGGATTGCGCTTCGCTCCATCCGGGCTACGCAGCTGACTCCTACAAGCTCGTCATTGCGAGGAGCTCTTGCGACGAAGCAATGACGGGTGGAGAGAGCATGCACACTCTCTCCTCTCGCGCGAACGCTCCCGCTTTCCTACCGCCTGCCGCTCGCGGTGGGCGCGGGCTTCGGCGGCTCGGGCGGCGGGGCGGGCTGGGATGAATTGCTGGCGCCGAACAGGACGCGGGTCGGGTTGCGATCGAAATTGTTCACGGCGCGGCTGATGTCGCCGAGGGTGCGGCGGCCGTCGGCCATCAATGCGCCGGAGCGCTTGTCGAAATCGTCGGCGAGCTCGCGGATCGACTTCACCGCCTGGAACAGCTCGCCGCCGTCCTTGCCGCCGGCCAGCGTGTTGAGGCCGAGCATGAGGTTGTCGGCCTTGAGCATGACGCCGTCAACCTTGGCCATCACGGCGTCGATCTTCTCGGAATTGCGCGCCAGCGAGTTGGTGAAGGTCTCGAGGTTCTTCAGCGAGTTCTTCACCGATTCCTGATTGTCGGCGACAATCTTGTTGACGTTCTGCAGCGTGGCGCGGATCGCCTCGGTGACGTCCTGCAGCTTGTTGGGGTCGGCCGTCAGCGTCGGGATGCCGTCCTGATCGAGCGGCGGCGCCGGCGCGGCCTCGTCGCCGCCCTTGAGCGAGATCGCGGCTACGCCAGTGAGGCCCTGGAATTCGAGGCCGACCAGCGTGTCCTTGCGGATCGGGGCATTGTTCTCGATCATGGCGAGTGCGACAACCCGCCGCGGGTTGTCGAGCTTCACCGAGACCACCTCGCCCACCCTGATACCGTTGAAATTGACGCTGCCGCCGTTGCGCAGGCCCGCCGCCGGGCCCTCGAACACGACGCGAAGCGGGCTGCGCTGCTTGGTGGTATGCAACGACTGAAACCACAGCACGAAGCCGATCGCCGCGGCGATCACCGCCAGCGTGAACGAGCCGATCAAAACGTAATTCGCCCGCGTTTCCATCAGGTGCTCCGGCTATCAACCCAGCTACTCAACCCATGACCGCGCGGGCGCGCTTGCCATGAAAATACTGCCTCAGCCAGGGATGCTGCGAGGCCTGCATGTCGGCGATCGACCCTGCCGCAATGATCTTACCGTTCCCTAAAACGGCGATGCGGTCACATGCTGTGTATAGGCTGTCGAGGTCGTGGGTTACCATGAAAACGCTCAGCCCCAAAGTGCGCTGGAGGGTCCGGACCAGTTCGTCGAAGTCGCCGGCGCCGATCGGGTCGAGGCCCGACGTCGGCTCGTCCAGGAAGACGAGGTCGGGATCGAGCGACAGCGCGCGCGCCAGTGCCACGCGCTTGATCATGCCGCCGGAGAGCTCGGACGGGAAACGCTCGGCGACCTCCGGCTTGAGGCCGACCATGGTGAGCTTGGCCATGGTGATCTCGTCCATCAGCCGCTGCGAGACGCGCAAATATTCGCGCATCGGAAACTGGATGTTCTGCCGCACGGTCAGCGAGGAGAATAGCGCGCCCTGCTGGAACAAGACGCCCCAGCGCCGCTCGACGTTGCGCCGCTGCGACGCGCTGGAGGAATCGAGGTCGACGCCGAATACTTCGATGGAGCCTGCGACCTTCGGCACCAGGCCGATGATGGTGCGCGTCAGCACCGACTTGCCCGCGCCGGAGGGGCCGACAAATCCCAAAATCTCGCCGCGCTTGACGTCGAGGTTGAGCCCGTCCAGCACGCGCGTGGCGCCGAACTGCACGGTGATGTCGCGGACGCGGATGATCGGATCCTGTATCTCGCCTGCCATCGTCACATCCCGATCGAGGCGAAGAAGATGGCGAAGATGCCGTCCATGACGATGACGAAGAAGATGCCCTTCACCACCGACGCGGTTGTGTGCTGACCCAGCGATTCGGCGCTGCCCTGCACGGCGAGGCCCTCGACGCAGGCGACGATGCCGATCACGGCGGCCATGACCGGCGCCTTGACGATGCCGACGATGAAATGATCGATCGAAATGGCATCGCGCAGGCGCAGCAGGAACGCTTCCGGCTGAACGCCGCCATAGAGCCAGGCCACCAGGCCGCCGCCATAGAGCGCGGCCATCGCGCCGAGGAATGCGAGGATCGGCAAAGCCAGCACCAGCGCCATCATGCGCGGCAGCACCAGGACCTCGATCGGGTCGAACCCCATGGTGCGCAGCGCGTCGATCTCCTCCCGCATCTTCATCGAGCCGAGCTCGGCGGTGTAGGCGCTGCCGGAGCGGCCGGCGACCATGATCGCGACCAGCAGCACGCCGATCTCGCGCAGCACCAGGACGCCGAGCATGTCGACGACGAAGATGTCGGCGCCGAAGCGGCGGAAATGGAAGATGCCTTGCTGCGCGATGATGCAGCCGATCAGGAAGGTGATCAGCACGATGATCGGCACCGCGCGCCAGCAGACCTGCTCCATGTGGTGCACGGTCGAGGTCAGGCGAAACGACCGCGGATGGAACAGAACACGAAACCACGCCGCGAGCACGGCGCCGAGCATGTCGACGAGGCCCGCCACCGTGCCGGCGACGCCGGCCACGGCCCGTCCGATCTGCTCCAGCATGCCGGAAATGGTAATAGGGTTGCTGTCGACCACGGCCGTCGCCCTGACCCGCCGCACCTCGTCCACGAGGCTGGAATAGTTGGCCGAGAGGCCCGCGATCTGGGCCTCGACGGGCCCCTTGGTCAGGCTGCGGCGCAGCCGCTCGATCAGCCAGGCGCCGAACGTATCGAGCTTGGCGACCTCGGAGACGTCGATGAAGATGCTTTGCGGGGTGCCAGCGAGCTTCTCGGCCTCAGTCACCATCCGCTCCAGGACCGGCGCAAAGCTCGCCGTCCAGGTGCCGGTGGCGCACAGTGCCAGCGCGTTGCCCCTGGCAATCCGTTCCAGCTTCGGATCGCCACTCATGTCCGCTCCCGTGCCGGGGCGGAGAAAATCAGATGGTTGCGCACGCGCCCTTACCAGAGAAGGTATCCCCAAGTGGTTAATGTTAGTTGCTAGAGGTAACTAGCAGGTTCAGATTTCGCCAGAGTTCAAAATGACTTCCATGAAATTTGCAGCTTTGGCGATGCGAATCGAGCGCTTTCCCATAGCCGGCAGCTTCACCATCAGCCGGGGCGCCAAGACCGAGGCCGTCACCGTCGTGGCGGAGGTCAGCCGGGCCGGGCTGACCGGCCGCGGCGAGTGCGTGCCCTATCCCCGCTACGGCGAGACGCCGGAGGCGACGCTGGCCGCGATCCAGGCCATGCAGGAGGCCGTCGCAAGCGGGCTGACGCGAGAGGCCCTGCAGGCCGCCATGCCATCAGGCGCGGCCCGCAACGCCCTGGATTGCGCCCTGATCGACCTCGAGGCCAAGGCGGCCGGCTTGCGCGCCTGGAACCTGCTGGGCCGCCCGGCCCCGGGGGAGCGCACCACGGCGTACACGATCTCGTTAGGGACCCCCGAGGCCATGGCCGCGGCGACCGCCAAGGCGGCGCACCGGCCGCTGCTCAAGATCAAGCTCGGCGGCGATGGCGATGCTGAGCGCATCGCGGCCGTGCGCAAGGCCGCCCCTGAAGCCGAGCTGATCGTCGATGCTAACGAGGCCTGGACCGAGACCAATCTGGAAGCCAATCTCGCCGCCTGCGCCGCTTCCGGCGTCACCCTGGTGGAGCAGCCGCTGCCGGCTGGCAGAGACGAAGCCTTGGCGCGGATCAGGCGTCCGCTGGCGGTCTGTGCCGACGAGAGCGTGCATGACCGCAAGTCGCTTGCGCCTTTGCGCGAACGCTACGACGCCGTGAACATCAAGCTCGACAAGACCGGCGGCCTCACCGAGGCGCTGGCCATGGCCGATGCTGCCGAGGCGCTCGGCTTCGAGATCATGATCGGCTGCATGGTCGCAACCTCGCTGTCGATGGCGCCTGCGATGCTGGTGACGCCGCAGGCGCGCTTCGTCGATCTCGACGGCCCGCTGCTGCTCGCGCGCGACCGCGACCACGGCCTGCGTTATGACGGCAGCCTGGTCTACCCGCCGGACGCTTCGCTCTGGGGCTGAGCGGTGATGAGGCGATGCCGCGCTGACCAGATCAGGAGCGCGCCACCAGCGGCCATCGCGGCCATGACGTAATAGACATCGTCGCCGATGCGGGCATAGATCGCGCCTGAGGCGATCGAGGTCGCGGCGCCAAGCAGCCCGTTGCAGGCGGCGTAATAGCCCTGCCCGCGCGCGATCTGATGCGAAGGCACGCGTTGCACCAGCAGGTTCATGGTGCCGAGGATGGTCATGCCGAAGCTGAAGCCGTGGCCGAGCTGGGCGATCGCGAGCAGCACGAGCGGCGGCTCGCTGGCGGTGATGATCCAGCGCAGCACGGCGATCAAGCCGCCGATCGCCATCAGCGTGGACGGATGCAGCGAGAAGCGCGGCGACAGTGCGAACACGACGATCTCGGCGATTACGCCCAGCGTCCACAGCACCGCGATGGTCAGCCCACTGATGCCATGGAGCTGCCAGTTGATGGCCGAGAAGGTGTAATAGGCGACGTGGCTGCCCTGGATCAGCGCCGCCGAGACGATGACGGCCCAGAAGCCGGCATCGCGCAGCAGTGCCTTGCCGGCATGCCGCTCCGGCGTCCTCCGCCTGAGATCGTCCAGCGGTTGAAGCAGCAGGCTGGCGAGAACCGCAACGACGGCCCATGCGACGATGACCCAGATCAGGTCACGCGCGGCGATGCTGTCGACGAGATAGCCGCAGGCGAGCGAGCCGGCGGCAAAGGCCGCCGAGCCCCACAGCCGCAGCGGTCCGTAGTCGAGCCCGTAACGGGCGACGCCGCGCAGCGCATAGGCATCGGTCAACGGCATCGTCGGCGTCCACATCATGCAGGTCAGCGCGTAGATCAGGAACAGCGCCAGCGGCTGCTGCTGCAGGCCGACCGCGGTAAATCCGATCGCGGTGGCCAGCACCGACACCATCATGGCGGCGCGAATGGCCTGCCGCTTTTCGGCAAAGGCGGTCACTTGCGGCAGCGTGGTGAAGCGCGTGATCGCCGGCAGCGCGTTGATGAGCCCGATCCAGGCCGCATCGATGCCGATTGCCTTCAGCCACACCGGGAAGAACGGCAGATGCGTGCCCGAGACCGCGAAAACGGCCGAATAGAACACGGCGAGGCTCACGGCGAATCGCCGCTTCGTCGCTGCCGCGATGGGGATTTGTAATTCGGACTGCATCAAACCAATTGCGATTCGGTCGATATCGTGGTGATCGTTACAGTAACGCGCACTGATTTGCGCGACGAGATTGTCATGGCCAACGAAGCATTCGCCCTCTCGCCCATGTCTGCCCGCGCGGCGGAGCCGAACGAGCAGGATTACGAAGCGATCCGCGAAGCCTTCATGGAGACCGCGCGCGGCCGCTGGTTCCTCGGCGAGTATGCCAAGCGCAACCGCAATGCCGACACAAGCATGGTGCTGGATGCGGTCGCCAGAATCGAGGAAACCCTTGCGGCACAGCGGCAACCGGTCGTCGAGGACCGCCTGCCCGAAGCGCTGGTCGAGATCCGCCGCGCCATCCGCGAGGCCGAGACGATCGCACTTGCCGCGTTCGATCCCGGCGCGATCGAGGCGAGTCTCGCGCCGATCCCGCGCGGGGTGCGCATCATCAAGGAGATCTCCTGGCGCTGGCGCGAGATCGGCGCCGACGGGCGAATCTGCGACCTCATTGATTCGCAGCTGGCCTCGATCGAGGCCGCCTGCGGGCAAATTTCCACCATCGACCCCCGCGTCGAGCTCAAGGCTGCGTTCGATCTGTTGAAGGATCGGGTCGAGCAGCTCGACGGCGGCGCAACGCCGCAGGCGGCGCCGGCTCCGGCGCAGTCCTCCGTCGAAGAAGCCTCGCCTATCGAGACGGCGCCTGCGGCGATGGCGAGCGAAGCCCCCGTGGCATTTACGGAGACGCGCGAAGAGATCGCCGCAGCTCCGGAAGTCGAAGCAACGGCCGCCGCTGAGACCTCTGCCATCGCCGAGCAGGCCGTGGACGCGGCTGCCGCACGGGAGATCGCGGCCGACAGCCAGATCCCTGCCGAGAGCGCGGCGCTCGACAACGTCGTGCCCGATGGTGCCGAGCTCGAAGCCGTCGCGTTTGAAGAGCCGGCCGCTGAGCCGGAGGCCTTGACGGAAGCAAGCGAGGAGTTCTCGCTCGACGCCGCAGCCGAGGCCGAGGACGAAGCCATCCTCGAGGCCATCGCGATGGAGATGGCCGCGCCCGATCCCGACTTCGACGAGATCATCGCGCCGGCCGAGATCGCCGCCGCAACAATGGAGCCGGTACCGTCGGATGTCGTAGCGCCCATTGCGACGGTGCATCCGCAGCCGGTCGCAGCCGAGCCGGTCGCAGCCATCGCCGAAGAGCCCGCCGCGGACGCGCCGATCGCGCTGGACTCGCTCGCCCGCCTCACCGACGCCATCGCGGAAGCCGCCGCCGAGGTGATGGAGCAGCAGGCTCCGGCCATGACGGCCGCAGCATCATTCGCCGCAGCACCGGCTGCAACGCTGCCGATGCCTTCGCCCCTGCCCGCGTCCATGCCCGACGCCTCGCTCGGCGCCACCATCCTCGCCAGCGGCATCCTGCAAAAACCGCGCGCACCAGCCAACGACCCGCTCGCCCCCATCCGCCGCATGACCCAGGCCGAGAAGATCGCGTTCTTTTCGTAAGGGGCGCGCGCGCTGCCCACCTATCAATTCCGTCATCCTGAGGCGCGAAGCTTGCGATGCGCACGCATCGTAAGCGAAGCCTCGAAGGATGAACGGCCCCGATGCAGCCGGGCCGTCGCCCTTAAGAGCTGGAGCTGATCCAGCAATCGGGCATGCGCGCGTTTCCGCCGCGCCTGCCTGACCAGCCGATCTTCTATCCTGTGCTGACCGAAGACTACGCCGTCAAGATCGCGCGGGACTGGAATGTCCCGGCGAACGGATCGGGCTTCGTGACCCGTTGTGCAGTCAAGCGCAGCTTCATCGAAAAATACGATGTGCAGGAAGCGGGCGGACGCTCACATCTGGAGTACTGGATTCCGGCCGAGGACCTCGATGCGTTCAATGCCGCAATCGTCGGACCGATCGAGGTCGTCCGCAGCTTTCCCTGACCGCCGCGCGATCACCCGCAATTCCAGATCGGCCCGATCGGCGTGCGCGTCCAGCACGGGCCAAAGCTGCCGCCGTTGTAGCGGCCGCCGTTGAATCCGGGACGGCCGAAATAGTGCCACTCGCCGTCCCAGCGATAATATTGCGGAACCGGATCGATGTACCAATGGCGGCGTTCAGTCCGCGCGAGGCGGCGCATGGCGTCTTTCTGCTTGTAGAGCGGGATGCTGTTGCTGAGCGGCTGCCGATAGCCCGGCAAGAAACCGTAGCCCTTCCAGACCGGCTTGGGACGCTTTTGCGCGGGCTCGGCGGGCGCGACAACAGGCAGCAGCGACAGGACGACAGCAACGAATAGACACAGAAGGCGAGACATGGATCGACGATAGACGCTCGCCTGCCGGAAGACCATTCAAATTCGAGTGCTGGCAGATGGTCGCGCGGGAGCATCGCACACGATGTCGCATCCGCGTCAATCACGCGATGCGTCGATCGAATGCAGCTGCGCTAGCTGATCACGCCCTTCCGGATCAGGAAGCAGCCATAGCCCCTGCTGTCACCGACCTGCACGACGCCAAAGCCTGCCGCCGCCGCGCGATAAAAATCCGAACGCGAGAGCTTACCGGGTGCAACGGCGCGGCCAACAGCGCGCTCGATCTCGGCGAGCACGGCGCGCTGCACGTCAGGCACGCGGTCGGGATCGTCGACCGGCATCATCACACGCACCGGATCGGGATCGAAATCGTCGAGCGGATAGACCGACATGATGGCGCGGATGGCGACCTCCATCGTCATGCCCGGCAATTGGATCAGGCGTTGCGACGAGGTGCTTCGCGCGATGTGGGTGGCGGGGTGATTGGCATCGACGAAAACGAGGTCGTCGCCATGGCCCATCGCGGCGAGCAGCCAGAGCAGGTCTGGGGTCAGGAGCGGATCGATCGATTTCAGCATGTGACGGCGGTTCCTCCCAATCGATCGGTAACCATAGCAGGTTCCGAGCGTGATTCAGATCACGCAGGCGGCCATGGTGATAGGGATCACGGACCGCAGGGGTCGAACGCGGTCATGCTGGCTCCCAACCAATCTCGCATCGAGATGAGTGCCAGAGGAGCACGCCATGTTCCGCCTAAAGCCCTTCTTCATGACAGCGAGCCTGTTGGGAAGCCTGTTCGGCTTCGCCTGCGGGCCCGTTTCCGCGCAAGTTGCCCCGGTGCAGCCCGCCCCCACCGCCCTTCAAGGTCCGGAGCAGCGGGTGGCGCTGGTGATCGGCAATGCGAACTACCGGAACGCGCCGCAGCTTGCGAACCCCGACGATGACGCGCAGTCGATGGCGCAGTTCCTCAACTCCGCCGGGTTCGAAGTGGTCGCCGCGACCGACTTGACCCAGAACGACATGCTCCGCGTCGTCCAGGACTTTTCCGCCAAGGTCGCCTCGCGCGGTCCGAACACGGTGGCGATGGTCTATTACGCCGGTCACGGCGTGCAGCTCGCCGGCGAGAACTATCTCGTTCCGGTCGATGCCAAAGTCTCCAGCCCGACCGAGCTGGTCAACAATTCGGTGCGTCTCGTCGACGTGATGTCGACGCTGGAGACGATCCCGAGCCGGATGCGCATCGTCATCCTCGATGCCTGCCGCAACAATCCGTTCCCCGAAGTCAACGACGCCGGCCGCGGCCTCGCCATCGTCGATGCGCCGAACGGCTCGATCGTCGGCTACTCGACCGCGCCGGGCACTGAGGCGCTCGACGGCACCAACGGCCACAGCCCCTACACACAGGCCTTCCTGAACATCGCGCGCGAGCCCAACGTGCCGATCGAGCAGCTGTTCAAGCGCGTGCGTCTGCAGGTCAACCAGACCACCAGCGGCGCGCAGATCCCGTGGGAAAGCTCGTCGCTGACCTCGGACTTCACGTTCTTCGGTGACACTGCGGTTGCCGCCAACCGCGCGCCGGTGAATACGCCGGTCGTGCAGATGGCCTCCAATTTGCCGAGCCGCTCGACGCGCCAGGCCTATGACTACGTCGTGTCCGAGGGCCGTCCGGAATATTATCAGGAGTTCATCCAGATGTATCCGCACGACCCGCTGTGCGACCACATCCGCTGGCTGCTCAAGAACCTCCTGATCTCGCAGGCCTGGCACAAGGCGGTGCTCGCCAACTCGCCGCTCGCCTACAAGAGCTTTTATGACAGCTACGGCAACAGCCCCTATGCGCAGGTTGCGCTGAAGCTGCAGGCGCAGCCAAAGCAGATCCCCCTGATGCAGGCGACCAAGTTCCTGGCGCCGCAGAACATTGCCCCGACGATCAAGATCGGCAATCTCGGCCAGCCCAAATACATGCCGCTGCAGCAGGGCAATGGCGTGCAGGTGAACGGCAATCTGCCGGTCGTGCAGAAGCCGGTCGACGGCAACGTCATCGGCAAGCTCGGCAATGGCGGCCAGATCGTCACCCTGCCTGCGGGCAGCAACCAGCCGAACCAGCAGAACGGCACGCCCTCGCAGACCCCGAGCAAGATCGTCACCCTGCCCGCGCCGACCAACACGACCAATGGCAAGGTCGGCATCGGCAAGATCGTGACGCTGCCTGCAACCAACAATCCGCAGAACGGCGGCAACAATGTCGGCACGACCAACGGCTCTTCTGGCAAGACCGTGAGCGTGCCGCTGAATCCCGGCACCAAGATCGACGTGAAGCCGGTCAATGTTCAGACGCAGAACCAGCCGATCCGCATCAACAACGGCAACACCGGCATCGTGAAGCCCAACACTATCCCGGTTGGCAGAGTGCAGGTGCAGACCAACGTGCAGACGAGCCGTCCGCAGCTCAACACGGTGCCGAACCGCATGGTCAGCAGCAACACCAACTTCCGGCAGTCGATGAACCAGGCGCCCAGCATGAGCAATGGCGGCAACCGTCGCGGCGGCTTCATGCACTGATTGCGGCGAGCGAGACGACAAAGGGGCAGAGCGGAAACGCTCTGCCCCTTCTTCATGTCGGCTATTAGACGTCGTCATTCCGGGATGCGCCGTAAGGCGCAGGCCCGGAATCCATAATCCCAGGCTGTGGTTATGGATTCTCAGATGTGCAATTGCGCATCATAGCTCTCGCTCCGCGAGCCCCGGAATGCGGCTAAGCCACCAGCTCGGCGAACAGATCCGCGTCGACATTGCCGCCTGACAGCACGATCACGACGTTCTTCCCCGTCACGTCGAGGCGTCCGGCGAGCAGCGCGGCAAGACCCACCGCGCCGCCGGGCTCCACCACGAGCTTCAGCTCGCGATAGGCGAAGGCGACGGCCGCGCCGACTTCGGTATCGGAAGCCGTGACGCCGCGCGCGAGCAGCTTGCTGTTGATCGCAAACGTCATCTCGCCGGGCATCAGGGCCATCAGCGCATCGCAGATGGTGCGGCCGGCCGGTGGATGCGGCTCGCGATGGCCTGCGCTGAGTGAAATGCCGTGATCGTCGAAGGCCTCGGGCTCGGCGACCACGATCTCGGCTTGCGGATAGCGCGCCTTCACGGCCGTGGCGACGCCCGCGATCAGGCCGCCGCCGGAGGCCGGCGCCACCACGATGTCGGGGCTGAGGCCGAGCGTTGCCATGTCCTCGGCGATCTCGCGGCCGGCGGTGCCCTGCCCTGCGATCACGAACGGATCGTCATAGGGTTTGACCAGGGTCGCGCCGCGCTTCTCGGCGATGCCGCGCGAGATCGCCTCGCGGTCGTCCTTGTCGCGGTCGTACAGCACGACCTCGGCGCCGTAGGATTTGGTGCGCTCGCGCTTCGACAGCGGGGCGTCCGCCGGCATCACGATGGTGGCCTGCATGTCGAGGATCTTTGCCGCCGCAGCCACGCCCTGGGCGTGGTTGCCGGAGGAGAACGCGACGACGCCGCCGGCGCGCTTGTCCTGCGGGATCGAGAACACCTTGTTGAAGGCGCCGCGGAACTTGAACGAGCCGGTGCGCTGGAGCATCTCCGGCTTCAGGAACACCTTGGCGCCGACACGCTCGTTGAGCACGGGAAAGGACAACAGCGGGGTGCGGATGGCGTAAGGCGCGATTACGCGCGCTGCGGCATCGATGTCGGCAGGGCCGACCGGAAGGAGCTGTTCGGTCATGGCGGAATGTTATCGCGGCCGATCAGGCCCGGGCAAGACACCTCCGTAGCGTTTTCGAGCAAAGTGGATCCCGGTTCGCGTGAAGAAAACGCGTCAAAACAAGAAGCTGGAGCTATTTCGATCCATCGGATCGAGATAGCTCTAGGCCACGAAACGCGGCTGTTCCGCGCCATTACGGCCCGGCAGCACCGCCCCGACCGCCAGAATGCTGTCGATGAAGACCCGCGCCGAGGCTTCCCAGGTGTAATTGGCGGCAAACGCGACGCAGTCCTGCCGGGAGATGTCGAGCGCGGCGAAGCAGGCGCTACGCAGATCGTGGTCGAGCGCGCCGACCGGCGCGTCGCCGATCACGTCGCGGGGCCCCTTCACGGGGAAAGCCGCGACCGGCAGACCACTCGCCAGCGCCTCCAGCAGGGCCAGGCCGAACGTATCGGTCTTGCTCGGGAACACGAACACGTCAGCGGCCGCGTAGATATCCGCCAGTTCCTCACCGTGCTTCTCGCCGAGGAAGATCGCGTCGGGATAGGCCTCTTCCAGCGAGGCGCGCGCCGGGCCGTCGCCGACGACCACCTTGGTGCCGGGCAGGTCGAGGTCCAGGAACGCCTCGAGATTCTTCTCTACCGCCACCCGGCCGACCGACAGGAACACAGGTGCCGGCAGGCAGAGATCGATGACGCGGGGGTGAAACAACTTCGTGTCGACGCCGCGCGGCCACAGCACGACATTGTCGAAGCCGCGCTCGGTCAGTTCGCGCGCGAGCGCAGGCGTCGCCGCCATGACGGCGCGGCTGGACGCATGGAAGCGCCGCAGCGCCCGCCAGATCAGCGAGCCCGGCACCGGCACGCGGGCGCGGACATATTCGGGGAAGGGGGTATGGAAGCTGGTGGTGAACGGCAGCTTGCGCTGGCGGCAATAGCGGCGAACCATCAGGCCGATCGGCCCTTCGGTCGCGATGTGGATGCTGTCCGGGCGCGCTTCCTCGATCAGCCTTGCGATCCGCGCCGGGCGCGGCATGGCGAGACGGACGTCGCGATAGCTCGGCATGGCGAAGGTGCGAAACGATTGCGGCGTCAGGAACGAGAATTCGATGCCGAGCTCTTTGGCAGCGTCCGCGAGCTTGGTCAGCGTCCGAACCACACCGTTGACTTGCGGGTGCCAGGCGTCGGTCGCGACCAGGATGCGCATCAGGCCGCCCTTGCCGCAACCTGTGGCACCTGCGCCGGCTTCCGCAACTGATCCGCCCAGGTGATGATCTCGAAGTGGCCGTCGTCGTGTTCGACGAGAGCCGTGCAGCTCTCCACCCAGTCGCCGCAATTCATGTAGCGGATGCCGGCCTCGTCGCGGATCACGGCGTAGTGGATGTGGCCGCAGATCACGCCGTCGGCCTCGTGACGCCGTGCCTCGGCGGCGAGTGCCTGCTCGAACGCACCGATATAATTGACGGCGTTCTTGACCTTCTGCTTGGCCCATTGCGACAGCGACCAATAGGGCACGCCGAACAGGCGGCGGAAGAAGTTGACCAGGCGATTCATCTGGATCGCGAAGTCGTAGGCCTTGTCGCCGAGATGGGCGAGCCAGCGCGCGTTCTGCACCACGAGGTCGAAGATGTCGCCGTGAATGACGAGATAGCGCTTGCCGTCGACGCCGGTGTGAACCGTGTTCTCGACCACGTCGATGCCGCCGAAATGCGTGCCGTAATAATTGCGCAGGAACTCGTCGTGATTGCCGGGAATGTAGATGACCTTGGCGCCCTTGCGCGCCTTGCGCAAAAGCTTCTGGACGAGGTCGTTATGCGATTGCGGCCAGTGCCAGCTCGATTTCAGCGCCCAGCCGTCGACGATGTCGCCGACGAGATAGATCGTGTCGGCATCATGGTAGCGCAGGAAGTCGAGCAGAAGATCGGCTTGAGAGCCGCGGGCTCCGAGATGGACGTCGGAGATGAACAACGTGCGAAAGCGCCGCTCCGGGCTCTCGTCACTCACATCGTAACTTCCCATGCGCCAGCCTGTAACAATGTCCCGTGACAGGGGGATGACCGATTGAACCTCGAGGCACCTTCAAATACGAATCACGCTTTGCCTCGCCCAGCCCGCGAATATCAGTCGCATGCGACAATCAGGCGACATCGCGCCGCAGGGGCAAGACCCGGAGGCCAAGTTGAACTCTTACCCTCCCCTGGAGGGGGAGGGTCGATCGCGCGTAGCGCGAGCGGGGTGGGGTGATCTCTCCTCTGGGGCACTGTCAGACGCGGAGAGACCTTCACCCCACCCCGTCTCAAATCTCGCTGCGCTCAATGTGAGCCGACCCTCCCCCGTCGGAGGCGGGCGTCTCGAAGGATGGCCACAGGGGAGACGTCGCCATATGCGATTGCCCTGCCCTCCAGGGGAGGGTGAAACGGGCCGCTGTGCTGAACGGGCTGAACGGCAGCGCTTCCGCGGGGCCCCGCCTCAGTAGAAGTTGTGGAAATGATGGACCGGCCCATGGCCCTGGCCGACGCTGAAGCGGTCGGCGGCAGCGATCGCGGCGCTGATCCAGGCCTTGGCGTTGCGCACGGCGGCCTCGAGGTTCTCGCCCTTGGCCAGCCCCGCCGCGATGGCGGAGGACAGCGAGCAGCCGGTGCCATGGGTGTTGCGGGTGGCCACGCGCGGCGCGGCGAGCGCGATCGTGGTCTCGGCAGTGACGAGATAATCGGTGCTCTCGGCGCCCTCCCCGTGCCCGCCCTTGATCAGGACGGCGCGGCAGCCCAGCGCCAGCAGGCGGCGCCCCTGGCTTTCGATCTCGGCCTCGCTCGCCGCCACCGGCTCATCGAGCAGGGCCGCAGCCTCCGGCAGGTTCGGCGTGATCACGGCGGCCAGCGGCATCAGCCTGGTGCGCAGGGCATCGACGGCTTCAGCGGCCAGCAGGCGGTCGCCGGAGGTCGCCACCATGACGGGATCGAGCACGACGTGCCGCGGCGCCCAGCGCGACAGCGCGGCCGCGATGGCATCGATGCTGGCGGCCTGGGCCACCATGCCGATCTTCACCGCACCAATGTCGAGGTCGGAGAACACCGCGTCGATCTGCTCGGTGACGAACCCGGCCGGCACCGCGTGAATGCCGGTCACGCCGCGCGTGTTCTGCGCCGTCAGCGCCGTGATCACGGAGGCGCCGTAGACGCCGAGCGCGGCAAAGGTCTTCAGGTCCGCCTGGATGCCGGCGCCGCCGCTCGAATCGGAACCGGCGATGGTGAGTGCGACCGGGGTCGTCATCGCGGGAGACATGTGCTTGAGGACGCCGCCATGGCCTGTCCTAGCGCGACCGTGGAACGCCAGCAAGCGCGCCGAGGCGCCGCCAAGCGTGATTCGCGAATCAATTGCGCACCTCGCGAATCAGTCGGACACAGCGCGGCCAAAGGCCCGCAATGATGCGGGCTTGAAAATGCAACCGCGCCGGACCCTTGGTATAGTCGTGTACCTTAGCGTGCTTCGCCGGTTAGGCGAGACGTCAGGTGGTGGAACCGTCCAGCGACCCCATGTTGCGGGCCGCCCCGGCCCGGCCATCTGAACTGACTCCTGGGGTGGAACGATGTGGGCCTTCTTCGAACGTCTCCTCGACTCGTCCATGCTGTCGCCGCACGGCATTTGCCTGTTGTGGGAGCCTGAGCTGATCTGGCTTCATGTCGTTTCCGACGCCTGCATTGCCGCCGCCTATTTCTCGATTCCGTTCGCCCTCGCCATTCTCGTCACCAAGCGGCGCGACCTCAAGTTCGGCTGGGTCTACTGGGCGTTCGCGATCTTCATCATGGCCTGCGGCCTGACTCACGTGCTGTCGATCTACACGCTGTGGGTTCCGGTCTATGGCATCGAGGGCATGGTCAAGGCGACCACGGCGGTCGCGTCGGTGTTCACCGCCGCTGCGCTCTGGCCGCTATTGCCGAAGATCCTGGCGATCCCCTCGCCGTTCGAGCTGCGACAGGTTCAGGCCGCGCTCGAGGAGGAGGAAATCAAGAGCCGTGACGCCACGCTGCTGCTGCAGCAGGTCCGCGACGCCCAGCGCGCGATGCGCGAGAGCGTGGCGCGCCTCACCGCGATCGTCGAGACCGCGGTCGACGGCGTCATCCTGCTCGACGCGCAGGACCGCATCCTGCTGTTCAATCCGGCCTGCGAGCGCTTGTTCGGCTACCGCGCAGACGAGGTGATGAACCGCAACGTCGGCATGCTGATGCCCGAGGCGGATGCGGCGCCCGACCGCCAGGCGCGGCATTTCGCGACCGGCGGCGAGGCCATCGGCCTGCGCAAGGACGGCACGACGTTTGCGATGGACCTGTCGGTCGGCCAGGCGCGGCAGGACGGCGAATTGATCTTCGTCGGCATCGTCCACGACCTCACCGCGCGCAAGCTGACCGAGCAGCAGCTCCAGCAGGCGCAGAAGATGGAGACGGTCGGCCAGCTCTCCGGCGGCATCGCGCACGACTTCAACAATCTGTTGACCGTGATCATCGGCAATGCCGAGCACCTGAGCGAGCAGCTCAAGGCAAGGCCGGACCTCAGGCGCTTTGCCGACGACATCTGCCAATCGGGCGAACAGGGCGCCGAGCTGACGCAGCGCCTGCTCGCCTTCAGCCGCCGCCAATTGCTGCGGCCTCAGACGATAGATTGCCGCAGCCTGCTCGATTCCATGTTCAAGCTGCTCAAGCGCACCTTGCGCGAAGACATCGAGATCAGGACGAGCTCCGGGCCCGGCACGGTCCTGGCCTTTGCCGACCGCGCCCAGCTCGAATCCGCCGTGCTGAACCTCGCGCTCAATGCGCAGGATGCCATGCCGTCGGGAGGCCATCTCACGCTGGCCACGGAGTTGGTCACGATCGACGATGATCGCGCCCTTCACCCGGAGGTCGCACCCGGCAGCTACGCCCTGATCTCGGTCACCGATGACGGCGAAGGCATGACGCCCGAGGTCACCGCACGCGCATTCGAGCCGTTCTTCACCACCAAGGAGGCCGGCAAGGGCTCGGGCCTCGGCCTCAGCATGGTCTATGGCTTTGCCAAGCAATCAGGCGGCCACGTCTCGATCTACAGCGAGGCAGGCCTTGGAACCACGGTCAGGATCTACCTGCCGCGCGCGAACACCGGCGGGTCGCAGGCCGATCTTCCCGACGGCGAGGACACCGCGCCGCGAGGCTACGAGACGATCCTGATCGTCGAGGACGATCCGTTCGTCCGCTCCTCCGTCATTCGCCGGGTGGAAGCGCTCGGATATCGCGTCGCTGCCGCGGTCAACGGCAAGGATGCCCTGCAGCAGCTGCGGAGCGATCCCGGCATCGACTTGCTGTTCACCGATATCGTGATGCCCGGCGGCATGAGCGGCTGGGACCTCGCCGATCAGGCGCGGCGGCTGCGTCCCGGCCTGCCGGTCCTGTTCACCTCGGGCTACGCGCTGGAGACCCTGGTCGAGCACGGCCGCGCGCAGGCGCAAGCGATCGTGCTGACCAAGCCCTACCGCAAGGTCGAGCTCGCCCAGCGGCTCAGGGATGCATTGGCCGCAGCGGTGGTCCCATCCTAGCGCTGCGAATGCGCCGCGGAGGAGCCGCATGTTCGCTTGCTAAATCCGGCCGGTTTTGGCCTATTAGCCGCGAGATCCGCTTTCGGAGTGCCCGCGATGGTTCCTTTCTTCGTCCAAATCAAATGCAAGCTCGGCCAGTCCTATACGGTGGCCAATGCGCTTGCCGAAGCCGAGATCGCCTCCGAGATATACTCCACGGCCGGCCAATACGACCTTCTGGTGAAGTTCTACGTCGACAAGGATACCGACATCGGCCATTTCGTGAATGAGAAGGTGCAGGTGCTGCCGGGCATCCAGGACACCCTCACCATCATCACCTTCAAGGCGTTCGGCACAGGCTAGGTCATGCGCCGAACAACGGCCGAAGCGCGCCGGCTGCGCTAGCCGCCCTCCTTGCGCTTGGGCGGTGTCGGTCCCTGCACCGGCGGCAGCGACTTCAGATAGGTGGCCATCGCGTCGCGGTCTTCCGCGGTCAGTTGCGCCAGATTCTTGATCACCGGCCGCATCGCGCCCGAAGCGCTGTCGCCCTCGGGCATGTCGCCGGTCTCGAGAAAATCCGAGATATCCTTCTCGCTCCAGCTGCCGATGCCCTGCTGCGTGATGTTGGGTACCCAGCCCTCGCCTTCCGGATTGGGCCCACCGGCAAAGCGCTGGCCGGCGATGATGCCGCCGAGCGCATTGCGCGGGCTGTGGCATTCGGCGCAATGACCGAAACCGTTCACGAGATAGGCCCCGCGATTCCATTGCGGCGAGCGTGCGGCGTCCGCGACGAACGGCTCGGTGTCCATGAACAGCAATTTCCAGATGCCGACATTGCGGCGGATGTTGAACGGAAACGGCAGCGCGTGGTCGCGCACTTTGCCGGACACCGGCGGAAGCGTCTTCAGATAGGCGAAGAGATCGCGGACGTCGTCGATGCTGGCCAGATGATAGGACGTGTAGGGAAACGCGGGGAAATAGTGCGTGCCCGCGGGCGAGATGCCGCGCGTCACTGCGTTGACGAAATCAGCCTCGCTCCAGCGGCCGATCCCGTCGGCCGGATCCGGGGAAATATTGGGGGCGTAGAACGTCCCGAACGGCGAGCCCAGCGCCAGCCCGCCGCCGAGCCGCAGGCGATCGGGCTGGTTCGGCACCGCATGACATGACGAGCAGCCGCCGACGTTGAACAGCTCCTGCCCGTTGGCGAGATCGGGGTTGCGTGTCGGCGCCGGCAAGGCCAGCGCGGCCGGGGCGGTCAACCACCAATGCAGGCCGAACGCCGCGGCGGCGGCGATCAGGGCGGCAAGAAGCATTCGTCGCAGCATTCAATCATTCCATCGTGAGCGCGCGAACTTAAGGGTCATGCCGCGCCCGATCCAGCCACGAATATTTTAGCCGGTCCGGCTGTAATGCCGGAATAAACCGCATGACGCACTGTTTGAAAAGCAATCAGGCGTCAACAGGGAGAGACCCATGACCAAAGTCGTTTTTGCCACACTGGCACTCGGAGCTGCCGTTGCGTTCGCCGCCCCGGCCAGCGCGGAGAAACTGAAGGCAACGCTGGACGCCAAATCCGAAGTCCCCGCCAACACCAGCAGCGCCACCGGAACGGCCGATCTGGACTACGACGCTGCCAGCAAGAAGCTGTCCTGGACCGTCACCTATTCCGGCCTCTCGGGCCCCGCCACCGCCGCGCATTTCCACGGGCCTGCCGAAGCCGGCAAGAACGCCGGCGTCGCCGTCGCGATCCCGAATGCGGCCTCGAGCCCGGTCAAGGGCGAAGCGACGCTCACGGACGCGCAGGCCGCCGATCTGCTCGGCGGCAAGTACTACATCAACATCCATACCGCGGCGAACCCGGGCGGCGAGATCCGCGGTCAGGTGACGAAGTAAGCGAAACCGCGGTCTTCGTCGCGGAAAGGCCGGACGCAAGGAGGGAGCGTCCGGCCTTTTCGATTCCAAGCAGTTGAACTTCGTAGCCCGGATGGAGCCAACGGTCGGCGCGAAGCGCCGCCCGTTGGTGCAATTCGGGAGCCTGCGCGTGCGGACAGGTCCCCCGGATTTCGCGGCGCTCCATCCGGGCTACACGATCTACGACTCTGACCGTGCTCAAGCCGCGTTCAGCGCCTGCGCGAGATCGGCAATCAGGTCCGACGGGTTCTCGATGCCGATCGACAGCCGGATCGTGCAATCGAGCACGCCGATTTTTTGGCGGATGTCGGCGGGAACGCCGGAATGGGTCATCGTCGCCGGCAGGCTTGCGAGCGATTCCGTGCCGCCGAGGCTCACCGCCAGCTTGAGAATCTGCAGCGCGTTCAGGAATTTCACCGCCGCCTCCTTGCCGCCGACGATGTCGAACGAGAAGGTCGACCCCGCGCCGAGGCATTGCCGCGCGAACACGCGGCCGGAGAGCGAGCCCTGCTCGTGATGGCCGAGGTAATGCACCTTGGCGACCTTCGGGTGGCCGCGCAGGAAGTCCGCCACGAGCCGCGCATTCGCATCGGCTTTCTCCATGCGCAGGCTGAGCGTCTCGAGCGAGCGGTTGATCATCCAGCAGGAATGCGGATCGAGCTGGGTGCCGATGGCGCCGCGCAGCGCCTTGATGCCCTTCATGATCGCTTTCGATCCGAGCGCGGCGCCCGCGATCAGGTCGGAATGGCCGCCGACATATTTGGTCAGGGAATACAGCGAAACATCCGCGCCATGCTCGATCGGCCGCTGAAACACCGGCCCGAGCAGCGTGTTGTCGCAGGCGATGATCGGCGTGTGTCCCTGCGCCTTGCCGATGGCATCGGCGATGCGGCGGATCATTGCGATGTCGACGAGGCCGTTGGTCGGATTGGCGGGCGTCTCGATCAGGATCATCGAAACCCGCCCCTTGCGCATCGCCTCTTCCGAGGCCTGCTTGACCGCCGTCTCGTCGATGCCATCGGCAAAGCCGACGGCGCCGATCGACAGACGCGCGAGCGTGTTCGTCAGCAAGGTCTCCGTCCCGCCATAGAGCGGCTGCGAGTGCAGGATGACATCGCCGGGGCGAACGAAGGCCAGGATCGTGGTTGCGATGGCCGCCATGCCGGATGAGAACAGCGCGCAACTCTCCGTGCGCTCGTAGATCGCGAGCCTGTCCTCGACGATCTCGCTGTTGGGATGATTGAAGCGCGAATAGACCAGGCCCGCGCCCATGCCTTCCGGCGGCTCGCGCCGGCCGGCGACGTAGTCGAAGAAGTCCTGCCCGTCCTCGGCGGTCTTGAACACGAAGGTGGAGGTCAGGAACACCGGCGGCTTGATGGCGCCCTCCGACAATTGCGGATCGTAGCCATAGGTCAGCATCAAGGTTTCCGGATGCAGCATATGATTGCCGATATGGGTCTTCGACGGGAACGGTTTTGCCATGGCCTGTCTCGCTGTTGATTATGGTGCTCGCCGCGCGCTGGAATTCCCTGATGTCCTGAGAGTGTCGGGAGGAGGATGCGTCGACTCGTGTGAGCGCACGGCGCGTTGCCACAAAGATAGCTGCTCTTAGAGCAATCCGTCAGGCCTCGCGGACAGAATTACTGCCTCGCTGCAGCTCGCGGCCACGCAAAAAAGGCGGCTGCCTTCGCAACCGCCCCCTCCATTGCTTCCTCGTCGCCCCGTTATTTCAACTTCACGCGATAGGTTTCGTGACAATCATTGCAGCGGTCGTTGATCGCCGTGTAGGCAGCCTTCAGGCTCGCGACATTGGTGATCTTGCCTTTGACGTCGGCGATCGCCTTCTGCACCGGCGGAATCTTGGAATCGAAATCGGCCTTGTTCTGCCAGATCTTCGGCGAGGAGCCATAGGTCGCGTCGACGACATCCTGCTTGGGATTGATCTCGAAGGTTTTGGCGATCTTGGCAACATCGGCCTCGATGGCGGCGATGGCCTGATCGGCAGCTTTCTTGTCGAAGGGAATATCGCCCTTGCTCATCTTCTGAAGGACGCCATACTGATTCTTGGCTATCGCTCGCATCAGATTGTCCTGCTGGACGGCAATCTCCTGTTGCGCCATCACGGCACCCGCGCCCAGCACGAGGACGCCCGCGACAATCATCGTCCGTTTCATTGGTTCATTTCTCCGGCTCTCGAGACGTTCAGGGAATGAGACTTCGCCGGCTTCACGGGAAGCCGGGACCCATCATGGGTAGAACCCCGCGCGGCGCGTTTATTCCCGTGCCCGCGGAGATCGGGTTTAGAGGCTGTGGCGGCGGTGGTGCTCGTTGATCGCGATCCACACCCGCTCCGGCGTTGCCGGCATGTCGATGTGGTCGATCTTGTATTCGCGCCAAAGCGCGTCGACGATGGCGTTCACGATGGCCGGGCAGGAGCCGATCGCGCCGGCCTCGCCCGCCCCCTTAACCCCCAGCGGATTGGTCTTGCAGGGGATGTTGTGGGTCTCGAACACGAAGGACGGACCGTCCGCCGCGCGCGGCAGTGCATAGTCCATGTAGGTGGCGGTGATCAGCTGGCCGTCGGTCGGCCCATAGACCACCTGCTCCATCAGCGCCTGCCCTATACCCTGCATGGCGCCGCCATGCACCTGGCCGGCCAAGAGCAGCGGATTGAGCGTCTTGCCGAAATCGTCGACGATCACGTAGTTGACGATCTTGATGATGCCGGTCGCCGGATCGATCTCGACCTCCGCCAGGTGCGTGCCGTTCGGGTAGGTGCCGTCGGCGCTGGCGAAGGTCGCGCTGCCATTCAGCTTCGACGGATCAACGCCGGGCCGCTTGGTGAGATCGGCGAAGGAGATCGAGCGGTCGGTGCCGGAGATGCGGACCACGCCGTCGGTAATCTCGAGGTCACCGGCGCTCGCTTCCAGCGCCTGCGCTGCAAGCTCCTTCAGCTTCTTGCCCAACTCGCCCGCAGCGCGCTCCACGCAGACTCCGCCCGTGGGGATCGAGGCCGAGCCGCCGGTCCCGAGGCCCGTCGCGATTTCATCGGTATCGCCCTGGTGGATATGCACACGCTCGGGCGGCAGGCCGAACTGTTCTGCGACGATTTGCGCATAGGCCGTCTGGTGGCCCTGCCCGCTCGACTGTGTGCCGATCAGGACGGTGACGTCGCCGTTGGGATCGAGGCGGACATTGGCCGTCTCCTCGCCCATCACGCCGCAAATCTCGACATAGCTCGCAAGGCCGATGCCGCGGATAAGCCCCTGCTTCTTGGCCGCCTTGGCACGCTTGGGGAATTCTTTCCATTCCGCGATCTCCATCGCGCGCTTCAGATGCGCGGCGAAGTCGCCGGAATCGTAGACCTTGCCGGTCGCGGTCTTGTAGGGCAGCGCCTTCGGCGGGATGAAATTCTTGCGGCGGATGGCATCCGGCGTCATGTCGAGCTTTCGCGCGCAGGCATCGACGAGGCGCTCGATGACATAGGCGGCTTCGGGCCGGCCCGCGCCGCGATAGGCATCGACAGGCACGCTGTGGGTGAAGATGGTGCGCACCCGGCAGTGGAAGGCCTGGATGTCGTAGAGGCCCGGCAGCATGCCGGCGCCGCCATGCGGGATGTAGGGCCCGAAGGTCGACAGATATGCGCCCATGTCGCCCATGAGGTCGCAATCCATGGCGAGGAACTTGCCGTCTTCACTCAGCGCCATCTTGGCGGTGGTGACGTTGTCGCGGCCCTGCGCATCGCCCATGAAATGCTCGGAGCGGTCGGCCGCCCATTTCACCGCCTTCTTCAGCTTGCGCGCGGCGACGGCCATCAGGGCATATTCCCGATACGGAAACAGCTTTGTGCCGAAGCCGCCGCCGACGTCGGGGCAGATCACCCGCATCTTTTCGGTGGGGATGTTGAGCACGTTCTGGCACAGGATGTCGCGCAGGCGGTGGCTGCCCTGACTGCCGACCGTCAGCGTCAGATGGTCGCGCTTGGAATCGTATTCGCACACCGCCGCGCGCGTCTCCATGAAGCTTGCAACCACGCGCGGATTGACGATCGAGATTTCGGCGACCGCATGCGCTTTCGCAAAGGCCGCGTCCACCGCCGCCTTGTCGCCGATCGAGACGTCGAACAGCACGTTGCCGGGCTTGTCGGGCCAGACCTGCGGCGCGCCCTTCTTCACGGCATTGACGACGCCGGTCACCGCCGGCAGCGGCGACCATTTGACCTCGATCGCCTCGATCGCGTCGCGGGCCTGGTCGATGGTCTCGGCGACCACGAAGGCGACGGCATCGCCGACATGCCGCACCTCGTCCTTGGCGAGGATCGGGTAAGGCGGGCCGGTGAACGGATCGGTCTCGAGATTGAACAGGCAGGGCAGATTGCCAAGATCCTTCACCTCGTCCGCCGTCAGGATCAGCGCAACACCGGGCAGGCCGCGCGCCCGACTCGTATCGATGGTGTATTTGGCATGCGCATGCGGCGAGCGCAGCACCAGGCAGCGCAGCGCGGCCTGCGGCGCGTAATCGTCGGTATAGCGGCCCTTGCCGCGGATGAGCGCGTCATCCTCCTTGCGCAGCACGCTTTGGCCAACGCCGAACTTGATGGGAGCCGCCATTGTCTATCCCGTTCTCATGGTTGTTTTGCGGACCATATTGCCGTGGAAAAAGTGGCAAGGCAAACGGGTTTAGGCATGCGCATGGGTCGCGGGCGGGGAAAGCGCCGCGCCCCCGTCACCATGCCGTCCAGATTGCGCCGCGAAACAAGACCTCATCCTGAGCAGCCCGCCAAAAGCGGGCGTCTCGAAGGATCGGCCGCGAAGACGCCGCCCACCTTAAAAAGTTACATCCCACTGCGCCTCCATAGATCCATCGTCCGATCTCGCAGCCTTTCGATAGCGCGCTCAGGCGCGATGTGGTCGATCTCGCCACGCGTCAGGCCGATGTCCATCAGCTCCCTGTCGCTCAGGTCGTGCAGGGTGACTCGTGCCTCCGGCACTGCTCCCAAAACGCGCGCCAGTATCGCCCGAGCCGGCTCAAGGCGATGGAGAAGTCGAGGCGAAGCCGCGCGGCGTCGACCTCCGGCTCGCTTGTGCCGTTCGTCAATTGTGGTGGCATCGGACGCTCCTGCTGTTGTGCCGGCAGGGAGCGTGGCCAATGAAAAGGCCCCGTCCGATGCCGGCGGGGCCTGGTGGAAAAGATGTCGTCGTCGAAATCCTAGCGCACGACTCCTCCCACCGCCCGGCCGAAGCGGGTGATGTGGTTGCAGGAGACTTTGCGCGACGATTTGATCATGAGACGCCAGTAGCACGACAATTTCGCAAAATCAAGAGATGCATGGAGACTGATTGCATCCTCAAGGCGAACCCTCACGCCGGCCAATTCGTCTTTCAAGCTGACGCGACGAAGGGGGTTGCCCCAACCGCGCACAACGGACCAGCCCCGCGAAGAGCGCTTGAGGCGCGCGATCGTTCAGAGCGGCGGCTGAACGAGAGGCGACAGTCGGATGACCCTTGAAATGGGCTCCGACCATTATGTAGGCAGCTCTGTCCTGTACCTGACGTTCGGCGCCGCGCACAACGGCGGGTACGACAGCTTGTTGGGTTCAATTCGCTGCTTCCGCGACGCATGGTGAGCTAACGCGCTTCCGAGCATTTCGGCGGCTTGCCACTTTCTGGAGGGCTTGTCGCACGGCTCCCGTTCGGCCACACTCGTCGCATTTCAAGTAGTTGTTTGGAAGGGTGACCTCATGCCCGAAGCATTGGAAAGCCTGTTGTGGTGTGCCGCGCTCGCGACGTGGCTGATGCTCTTCTCCAGGATCCTAGGTGAACACCTGAAGCCGCTCTCGAAACACCTCGGCCATCTGATCGCGGTTGCTTTCAGGCTCAGGACGAAGTGACGCAAAACGGCCTCGGCGCGGCTTGGCAGCTGTCAAACTGGCAGAACTGCTCGTTGTTGCTGGCGTGAAGAGAACGGACCATGCGCGCGCATCGTGCGGCCGCACTGTGTCGTGACTCAGCGGGTGCGGTGACGCTGCGTAAGCATGATCCGGAAAAGTGCGAAGCGGTTTTCCGGAAAGATCATGCGTGAACAACAACCTAAAGCGCGATGATGATTCATCCCAATCTCATCGCGCTTTAGCGTCCCACCCTCCGGTCGAGGGAGAACCGGCCTCCTCCGGTGACCAGGATCAACAGAGCGCCTCCCATGATCGAGATGTTCTTCAAGAAGTTATTGTACTGGCCAATCTGTTGCGGACCGGCGGGATACTCCCAGTAACGATGTGCAATTGCAGTGGCCGACAATACGAATAGAAACGTCAAAATTGCGCAGTAGCGCGTGCCGATGCCGAGTATCAAGCCAACCGATATCACGATTTCCAGCACGACGTTGATCGTCGTGAACAGCTGGGGCACCGGGAGGTTCAGCGACCGAAAATAACTCACCGAGCCACTGAAGTTGGTGAGTGCTCCATAGGCGCTTCCAACGAAGACCCATGCAAGCAGGACACGACCGATGAGGATGAGCAGGTCGGCGTTGCTGGTGGCGAACTCGTCGATCCGCGTGGACCAGGGTGAGCGGAATGGCATGGTAGCTGCCTCGTCTCGTGAGCAGGGCACCCGAATATCGGAAAATCGTATCACGATCGGCGGACCTTATGAAGGATTCCGGTCGCCGATGCCCGCCGTGTGAGGCAGCGATAGGTGGATAAATCTGGATGCGACCCTAGCCGCGCACCAGCGAGACCAGCCAGCTGCGGCCGAACAGCACGAGGATCGCGAGCGCGTAGACGATCGTGCCGCCGACGGCGAGCAGAGCCAGCGTCGCTTCGTCCCGGAAGGCGTGCACCGAGGCAAGAGCGGCCGGGCTGAAGCGCGCAATCAGCCAGAACGCGGCGGCGAGGATCAATCCGGTCAGCAGAAATTTGGCGAGCGACAACAGCCAGGCGCGGTCCAGCACGAGGAAGCCGCGCCGCACGGCGAAGAACAGCACCAGCAGGAGATTGGTCCAAACGCCGACAGCAGTGGCCAGCGCGAGGCCAATCTGGGCCAGCGACCCCATCAAGGCAACCTTCAGCGCGACGTTGACGGCGATGCCGGTCAACGACGCCCGCACCGGCGTCGCGGTGTCCTTGCGGGCATAGAAGGTCGCGACCGCGCTGCGGATCAGCACGAATGGGATCAGGCCGATCGCATAGGCCGCGAGCGTGGCGCCGGCGGCTGCGGCATCGGCCTTGGAGAACGCGCCGCGGGCGAACAGCGCGCGCATGATCGCGTCGGGCACGGTGACGAAGGCGGCGACGAACGGGATCGAGAACAGCAACGTGAAATCGAAGGCACGGCGCTGCGCCTTCATCGCGCCGTCATGGTCATTGGCCGTGATGCGCCGCGACATCTCCGGCAGCAGCACCGTGCCGATGGCGATGCCGATGACGCCGATCGGCAGCTGGTTGAGCCGGTCGGCATAATAGAGCGCCGACAGCGCGCCCGCAGGCAGGAAGGTCGCGATGATGGTGTCGGCGAACAGCGCGACCTGCGTGCCCATCGAGCCCAGCGTCGCAGGTCCCAATGCCTTGAAGAAGCCGCGGACGTCTTCGTCGAGCTTGAGCGGCGCAAAGCGCGGCAGGCCGCCATGGCGGGCGAGATCACCCGCGAGCAGGAAATATTGCAGGAAGCCGGAGATGAGCACGCCCCAGGCCGCGGCATGGCCGGCGGTCGGAAACCAGACGGCAACTGCCAGCGTCATCATCATCGCGACGTTGAGGAAGATCGAGGCGGCCGCGGCGCTGGCAAAGCGCTGCATCACGTTGAGCATGCCGCCATAGAGCGTCACCAGCGTGATCAAGAGGAGATAGGGAAAGGTGATGCGGGTCAGCTCGATCGCGAGCTTGCGCTGCTCGGCTTCCTCGGAAAAGCCCGGCGCCAAAATGCTCATGGCCTGCGGCATGAACAGCCAGGCGGCGATCAGCAGCACCACCTGCGAGGCCAGGAGCAGCGTGAAGATGCGGTCGGCGAACAGGTGAGCCGCCGCCTCGCCCTTCTCGCCATGGACATGGGCATAGGCCGGCACCCAGGCGGCGTTGAAGGCGCCCTCGGCGAAGATCGCGCGGAAATGATTGGGCAGCCGCAGCGCCACGAAAAAGGCATCCGCCACCGGGCCGGCGCCGAGGATCGCCGCGAGCATGATGTCGCGGGCAAATCCCGTCAGCCGCGACAGCAGCGTATAACCACCGACCGTGAAGATGCGTCCGAGCATGCGTCTCTCATAAAGACTTATCGGACAGAGGTCGATTGCATCTTGCGATGCGCATCACTGCGCCCTCTCCCCTTGTGGGAGAGGGCAGCGGCGGCAGTAGACACAAACTCACTTGGGTGAGGGGTATCTCTCCGCGCATACCGGGCGGAGAGAGACCCCTCACCCGTCTCGCCGCTTTGCGGCGAGCCACCCTCTCCCGCAGGGGGAGAGGGGAAGAAAATCAACCCGCCAGCGCGCCTTGCACGGCGGCGATGATTCGCTCCTGGTCGGCCTCGGTCAAATAAGCATGCATCGGCAGGCTGATGACATCCTGCGACAGGCTCTCGCAACCGGGCAGCCCACCTTCAGCGACCGGGAAATGCTTGTAGGCGGTCTGCTGGTGCATCGACTTGCCGTAATAGACTGCGGTCGGCACGCCCTGGGTCTTCAGCGCGGCGGCAAAGCCGTCGCGGTCGGTGCCTTTGGGCAGGCGGATGGTGTACTGCGCCCAGACCGAGGTGTTGCCGGGCGCAAGGCGCGGCACGGTGACGACATTGGACAGCCCGCGCGCATAGCGCTCCGCGACCTTGTTGCGGGCGGCGATCTCGTCGTCAAAGATCTTCAGCTTCTCGATCAGGACCGCGGCCTGCATGGTGTCGAGCCGGCCGGTGAGGCCGAGGCGGACATTGTCGTATTTGTCGACGCCCTGCCCGTGCACGCGGATGCTGCGCAAGGTGGCGGCGAGCTCGTCGTCATCGGTGAAGATCGCCCCGCCGTCGCCGAAGCAGCCGAGCGGCTTTGCCGGGAAGAAGCTGGTCGCGGTGGCGTGGCCGAAGGTGCCGAGCTTGCGGCCCTTGTAGCTCGCGCCAAAGCCTTGCGCGGCGTCGTCGAGCACGAACAGGCCCTCGGCCCTGGCGATCTCGGCGATGGCATCGTGATCGGCGGGCTGGCCGAACAAATCGACCGGTATCACCGCGACCGGCTTGAGGCCTGCCTTGCGGGCGGTGGCGATGCCGCGCTTGAGCGATTCCGGGCTCATGTTGAAGGTAGTCTCGTCAACGTCGACATAGACCGGCGTCGCGCCGGTCCGTGCCACCGGCGAGGCCGTCGCGATGAAGGTGAAGGACGGGCACAGCACGGCATCGTCGGGCCCGACATTCCTGGCCATCATCACCATCAGGATGGCGTCCGTGCCGCTGGCGCAGCCAATCACATGCTTGGCGCCAGCGTAGGCCGCAAGCTGCTTCTCGAGCTCGAAGACCTCGGGTCCGTTGACGAACTGGCAATGATCGAGCACGCGCTTGACGGCCGCATCGAGCGAGGCGCCGAGCCGGCGGCGCTGCGAGGCAACGTCGATGAAGGGAATGAGTTCGGAACGCAGATGCTGGTTCATGACCTGATTCTTGGCGGCTTCCTGAGTGGTCGACATGGAGAAGAGATCAGCCGGCGACGCGGCGGGGCGCCTTGCGCGCGGGTGATGTCGCCGCAGGACGCGAGGGCGTCTCCAGGCACTGCGTGGCGATCTCGAGGCTGGCAACGCCCTCGTCGCCGGTCACCGCCGGCGCCTCGCCGTGCCGCACGGCCTTGAGGAACGCGATCAGCTCGGCGCGGAGCGGCTCGTCATGGCCGACCGGCAGATGCCGCATCGAGTAGCTGCCGTCCGGCTTGAAGCCGAAGCATTCGGTGACCTGGCGCGTCAAGAGATCGCCCATCACGTATTTGCCGCGCGTTGCGACCGTGACGCTGCGCGCCTTGAACGGCGTCAGCCAGTTGGTGTTGATGTGGGCGAGCACGCCGTTCTCGGTGCGGAACTGCAGCAGCGCGATGTCCTCGCGCTCGGCGACCGCGCTCGACAATTGCGGCTGCACCTCGACGATGTCGGATTCGGTGAACCAGCGGATCAAATCGATGTCGTGCACAGCAAGGTCGATGACGACGCCGACATTGGACATGCGCGGCGGGAACGGGCCGACGCGGGTGATCGCGATGGAGAGAATGTCCTCGCCCGCGATCGCCTGCTTGACCGCAGCAACCGCCGGATTGAAGCGCTCGACATGGCCGATCATCAGCGTGACGCCCGCCTTCTGCGCGGCGGCGACGATCTCGCGGCCCTCTTCCACCGTGGATGCGATCGGCTTCTCGACCAGCACGTGGATGTTCTTGGCGATGCAGGCGAGCGCGACCTCGTGATGCAGATGGGTCGGCGCTGCGATGGTGACGGCATCGACACCGGCGCTGAATAGCTGGTCGAGCGTCTCGAAGCTTTCGCAATTGGCGAGTTCGGTTGCCCGCGTGCGATGCGCCGGCGAGGGATCGACGACGCCGACGAGGCTGACGCCGGGCAGGCTGCTGAGCACGCGCGCATGGTTGCTGCCCATCACGCCGGCACCAATGACACCAACGCGCAAGCCGGCCTTTGCCGGTGCAGACCCTTTGGAACTCATCTGAGCAAACCCCGATTCAACGCAAATCCCCCGGCGCGCTTCTAGCACGGACGCCACATTTGTGGCGAATGCCGCGCTAGCGGTCCGGACACGATTTGATTCAAAAAGTTACACGTTCCCCGGGCCTTAGGCCGAAAAGGATACCGCTTCTCGGCCCGGGGGCGCGTGATTCGGAGCTTGCTGGTTACGACCTTTGATAGTCGTCTTCAATCCGGATGATGTCGTCTTCCCCGAGATAAGAGCCGGTCTGGACCTCGATCAGCTCCAGCTGGATCTTGCCGGGATTCTCCATCCGGTGGACGGCGCCCATGGGGATGTAGATCGACTCGTTCTCGTGCACCGTCTTCACCGTCTCGTTGACGGTCACCTGCGCCGTGCCGCGGACCACGATCCAGTGCTCGGCACGATGGTGGTGCTTCTGCAGCGACAGCCGCCCGCCCGGCTTCACCACGATGCGCTTGACCTGGTGCCGCTCGCCATTGTCGACGGATTGATAGCTGCCCCAGGGCCGGTGCACCTTCAGATGCTCTTCCGTGACCTTCGGCGCGACCGCCTTCAGCTTCGTCACCAGGCGCTTCAGCCCGTTGGCATCCTTCTGGCGCGAGACCAGCACCGCGTCCGCCGTGGCGACCACGACGAGATCGTCGACGCCTTCGAGCGCGACCAGCGCGGAATCCGTGGTGACGTTGCAGTTGCGGGAATCCTCGAACACCGCGGTGCCGTGCGCGGCATTGCCCAGCGCGTCCTTCTCGGACAATTCCCACACCGCGTGCCAGGAGCCCACATCGGACCAGCCGCACGACACCGGCACCACGGCGGCGCGCGAGGTCTTCTCCATCACCGCATAATCGATCGAGATCGCCTTGGCCGCGCCGAACGCCTCAAGCTCCAGCGTGACGAAGCCGAGATCGCGGCCGGCATTGTTGACCGCATCGGTGACGGCCTCGACGCTTGCCGCATCGACCTTGCGGTATTCGTCGAGCAGCACGCTCGCCGGGAACATGAAGTTGCCGCTGTTCCAGAGATAGCCGGAATTGACGTAGTCGGAAGCCTTCACCGCATCCGGCTTCTCGACGAAGCGCGCAACCGCATGCACCTCGCCCGAGATCACCTCGCCCGGATTGATATAGCCGTATTCGGTGGCCGGCCGCTCCGGCTTGATGCCGAAGGTGACGATGCGCCCGGCATTCGCGGCCGCAAGGCCCTCGCGGCAGGCGGCGACGAAGGCGGCATTATTCTGCACGACGTGATCGGCAGCGAGCGCGAGCACGATCGCCTCATTGGCGCGGTTCTGCGCAAACACGGCGCCGGCGGCGATCGCAGGGCCGGAATCGCGCCGCATCGGCTCGAGGATCACGTCGGCCTCGATGCCGATCTCGGCGAGCTGCTCCAGCACCATGAAGCGATAGGACGCGTTGGTGATGACGATCGGCCGGTCGAACAGGGAAGGCTCGGACACGCGCAGCAGCGTGTCCTGGAACGTCGAGCGCGTGCCGAACAGCGGCAGGAACTGCTTGGGGCGCACCTCGCGCGAGGCGGGCCACAGCCGAGTGCCGGCACCGCCGCACATGATCAGGGGGATTATGCGTTTGTCCATCGTGATCTCAAACCTTGAAATAGTCCCGATACCAGGTGACGAAATGATGGACCCCATGCTCGATCGGCGTTGACGGTGCAAAGCCGGTGTCGCGCATCAGATCCTCGACATCCGCGAACGTTTCCAGCACATCTCCCGGCTGCATCGGCAGCAATTCTTTGATCGCCGACCGGCCCAGCTCCCGCTCCAGAAGACCGACGACGTGCATCAGTTCCTCCGGATGATGATTGCCGACATTGTAGAGCTTAAACGGCGCATTTGCGGCAGCCGGATCATCCGCAGGCACGAGATCGATCAGCTTGGACACGACGCGCGTCACATCGTCGATATAGGTGAAATCGCGGCGCATCTTGCCATGGTTGAAGATCCGGATCGGCTTGCCGGCCATGATGGCGCCCGCGAACAGAAACATGGCCATGTCAGGGCGGCCCCATGGCCCGTAAATGGTGAAGAAGCGCAGCCCGGTGACCGGCAGGCGATAGAGATGGCTATAGGACTGCGCCATCACCTCGTTCGCCTTCTTGGTCGCGGCATAGAAGCTGACCGGATGGTCGGTGCGGTCCGCAACCGCAAATGGCAGTTTTGTGTTGGCGCCGTAAACGGAGGATGACGAGGCGTAGACCAGATGACGGCAGCCATTGTTGCGGCAGCCCTCCAGCACGTTGAGAAAGCCGACGAGATTGGAATCGGCGTAAGTCTGCGGCTGCTCGATCGAGTAGCGCACGCCGGCCTGCGCGGCGAGATGCACGACTTTGGCAAAACGATGTTGCGCAAACAGTGCCGCCATGGTCTCGCGGTCGGCGAGATCCGCCTCGACGAACGAGAAACGGGCCTCGTCCCTGAGCAGAGCAAGGCGCGCTTTCTTCAGCGCCGGATCGTAATAGCTGTTGAGATTGTCGAGCCCGACGACGGCGTGGCCTTCGCCCAGCAGCTGCCGGGCGACATGGAAGCCGATGAAGCCGGCGGCACCCGTGACCAAAATCGCCTGATCCGTCATCCTGTTCCCTGGGGGACCCCTCGTCCGATCCTGTTTAGCCGCCACCTCGAGGGGGTCGCAATAGGCTCCCCGCTCCTTCACGAGGTCTCGTCATGGCGTCCTTAACGACGGCTATTGCAAGATCGGCGCCAAAACCATACCAAAGCGCCCGAATTCGGCGCCTCGCGTCGGGTTGCCTCAATCTTCGCAAACCCTGTTCATGCGGACGAGATGCGCCGAATCCTGTTGTCGACGGCCAAAATCCTGATTTCCGTGGCGCTGCTCTATCTGGCGCTACGCAAGGTCGACCTGTCTGAGCTGTTTTCCCGCCTCACCGTGACCAGCCTGTTCTGGATCGGTGTGGCGATCGCGGTCACGTTCCTGCAGATCTTCGTCGGCGTGCTGCGCTGGCGCGAGATCAGCGTCGTCTGCGGCGCGCCGCTCGAGCTCCGCCGTGCCATGCGCTACAACGTGATCGGCTCGTTCTTCAACCAGACGCTGCCGTCCGCGATCGGCGGCGATGCGGTGCGGCTGTGGCTGGTCGCGCGCGCCGGCGCCGGCTGGCGCGCGGCGACCTACTCGATCTTCGTCGACCGCGCCATCGGCCTCATCGCGCTCGCGATCGTGATCGTCGCGAGCCTGCCCTGGAGCTACACCCTCATTACCGATCCGCACGGGCGCTCGGCGCTGCTGCTCATCGACCTCCTCGCGCTGGCCGGCGGCGTCGGCTTCCTGATCTTCGGCGCGCTGAAATGGCGCTGGCTGAAGACCTGGTGGGCAACGCACCACATTCACGCCTGCGCCGTCATCGCCAATCGCGTGATCTTCAGCCGCACCCATGGCCCCCTCATCGCAATCCTGTCGATCCTCGTTCACGTGCTCGCCGTCGTCATCGCCTGGTGCGTCGTGCAGTCGATTGCGGCCCCGGTTCGCTTCAGCGACGTCTTTCTGCTCGTGCCGCCGGTGATGCTGATCACGATGATGCCGATCTCGATCGCCGGCTGGGGCGTCCGTGAAGCCACGATGAGCCTTGCGTTCGGCTTTGCGGGACTTTCCGCCAACGAGGGCGTCAACGTCTCGCTGCTCTACGGCGCCGTGTTCTTCATCGTCGGGGCATTCGGCGGCCTGGTCTGGATCCTCAGCGCGGAGAAAGCCGCGCAAGGGTCGGCCCCGATCGGAGTGCCGGAGTGAGCTCGGCTGCCGATGCGCTTGCCGGCGCGGCCCTGCTGCTTGCCGTTGCGGCCGCCGCGCTGATCTCGGCGCTCGTGACCTGGACCAGCCGCCCCCTGCTGCAGCGCTACGCGCTGGCGCGGCCGAATGCGCGGTCCTCCCATCGCATCCCGACCCCGCAGGGCGCGGGCATTGCGGTGATCGCCGCGACGCTGATCGTCGCCTCGCTGTGGGGGGTCTCGGCCAATGTCGCGATCCCGCCGGCGCTGGTCGCTGCGACAATCGTGATCGCGCTGGTCGGCTTCGCCGACGACATGGTGTCGCTGCCCGTGCTGGTGCGGCTGGTGCTGCAGGCCGCCTGCGTCGGCGCCGTGGTGTTCACCGCTCCCGAGACGGCGCGCATCGTGCCGGCGCTGCCGCTTGCGCTGGAGCGCGGCCTCGTCGTCCTTGCCGGCGTCTGGTTCGTAAACCTCGTCAACTTCATGGACGGGCTCGACCTGATGACGGTGGCGGAAGTCGTTCCGGTCACCGCTGCGCTGCTGCTGCTGGGGATGCTCGGGGATCTCTCATGGCCGGCCGTGCTGATCGCCACCGCGCTGTGCGGCGCCATGCTCGGCTTTGCGCCCTTCAACCGTCCCGTCGCAAAAGTCTTCCTGGGCGATGTCGGCAGCCTGCCGATCGGCCTCCTGCTCGGCTGGTGCCTTTTGGAGCTTGCGTTTCGGGGGCAGCCGGCCGCGGCGCTGCTGTTGCCCGCCTATTATCTTGCCGATTCCACCATCACGCTGTTCCGGCGCATCATCCGGCGCGAACCGTTCTGGTCGGCGCACCGCACCCACTTTTATCAGCGTGCGACCGACAACGGGTTCACGGTGAAGCGGGTGATCGGCGAGGCATTCGCGCTCAATCTCGTACTGGCATTGCTCGCCATCGCTACCGTTCGCTCCGGCTCGACGGCGATCACGATCGTCTGCCTCATCACAGGGGCGGCCGCCGTCGCATTCGCCCTGCGGCGTTTCTCCGGCGCTCAGGTGACTTGAGCCGACACGGCGAGCCGCAGCCCCTCGTCGAGGGAAACCTCCGGCCGCCAGCCGGTCGCGAGCGCCTTGGAGACGTCGAGCTCGAGCGAGCCGATCAGGCTGTCATGCATGTCCTGCCGGCCGATCACGCGGAAAAGCGCGCTGAGCAGGCCCGGCGGCATGCCGAACAGCCGCGGGCTCCTGCCGGACGCCTTCGCCAGACGCGCGATGAATTCGGGCGTCGAGAACTGCTCGCTGTCGGCGAGCAGGAATATCTCGAAATGGCCGGCCGCATCTGGATGAGTGAGCCGATGCAGGATGAAGGACGACAGGTTCTGCACGGCAAGGAAGGCGCGGCGATTGCGGATCGCGGCGAACGGCAACGGCACCCCGAGGTTCATCGCGCGCGTCAACAGAGCGAAACTTCCCTTGGCGCTCGCGCCGTAGACCATGGGCGGCCTGATCACAGAGATCTTCATGTCGCACTCGCGCGCGAGCGTCCTCAGGCCCGCCTCGGCCGCGGCCTTGGACGTCCCGTAGAGGCCGCGCGGCGTCGGGACGTCGTTCTCGCTGAAGGGGGCCCTGCCCTCGGTGCTGCGGCCATGCACCAGCACGGTGCTGATGAAGATGAAATGGCGCACGCCGGCCATCGCCGCGCTGCGCGCCAGGCGCACCGTGCCGGCGGTGTTGACGTCCTGGTAGAGCTGGGCCGCATGCTCCTCGCGCCTGTGATGCACGCGCGCGGCAAGGTGGACGACCGCCTCCACCCCCTCGAGCGCGGCCCGCCAGTCGGTGTCGGGGCCGATCGATTCGATCACGACCTCGCCGTCGATGCCCTGCCGCTTGCGGACCACGGGGCGGACCGACCATCCCTCGCACGCCAGCGCCTGCCCGAGATGACGGCCGATGAAGCCGCTCGCTCCCGTCACCAGCACGACTGGCTTACGTTCGCTCATCGTTGATCCCCGAGCGCGAGATTGCGCAACAATGGTCAGGCCGCGGTCGACCCGAATTCGGGCACCGCGTCCTTCAGGATGGTCCTGATGGTGGCGCGATCGTCGCGCGCGATCGCCTGCTCGAGCGCCGCGATCCATTTGCGCAGCGTCTGCATCGGCGGTTCGTTCGGCTGCGCAGCCATGATTCCGGGGACGCCGATTTCGCGGGTCGGCTCCTCCGAGGCGAACAGGATCTCGTGCAGGCGCTCGCCCGGGCGCATGCCGGTGAACACGATCTCGATGTCGTAGCCGGGCTGCAGACCGGACAGGCGGATCATGCGCTCGGCGAGATCGACGATCTTCACCGGCTGGCCCATGTTGAGCACGTAGACGGAGACGTCGGGACGCTGGGTTCCGAGCGCATGCGTGGCCGCGGTGATCACGAGATCGCAGGCCTCGCGGATGGTCATGAAGTAGCGGACCATGTCGGGATGCGTCACGGTCACCGGGCCGCCGGCCTCGATCTGGGCCTTGAACTTCGGCACCACCGAGCCGTTCGAGGCCAGCACGTTGCCGAACCGCACCGAGATCAGCCGCATCGGCGGCTTGGCCCCGCGCGCGCCGGCGGCGAGGTCGTGATCCAGCGCCTGGCAGTACATCTCCGCGAAGCGCTTGGTCAGGCCGAGCATCGACACCGGCTCGATCGCCTTGTCGGTCGAGATCATCACCATCGCCTCGGCGCCGGCCGCCACCGCAGCTTCGGCAACGTTGATCGAGCCGAAGATGTTGGTCTTGACGCCTTCGCTCCAGTCGCGTTCGAGGATCGGAACGTGCTTGAGCGCCGCGGCGTGGAATACGATGTCCGGCTTGAACTCCGCCATCACGCGCATGATGCGCTCCCGGTCGCGAATGTCGGCGATCCGCGCCTCGATCGCGGCTGCCGCCCCGCGGGCGGCAAGCGCTTCGGAGATCGCATAGAGCGCCGGCTCCGAGTTCTCCACGATCAGGAGCCGCGCCGCGCCGAAAGCCACGACGCGCTCGCAGATTTCCGAGCCGATCGAGCCGCCGCCACCGGTGACGAGCACGGCCTTGCCCCTGATCAGGGCCTCGAGGCGCGCATAGTCGATCTTCTCGCTCGGCCGCAGCAGGAGGTCCTCGACCGCGACTGCCGTGAGCCGCGGCGTGTCGCCGCTCTCGAGCGAGGGCATCCGGTTGACGATCACACCCAGCTTGCGCGCCCGCATCAGGATCGATTCCGGATGGGCCTCCGGCTCGAACGCCGACGGCGTCATGATGAGGCGCGCGATCGGTTTGTTGCGCTTGGCGAAGTCGGCGATGACGTCCTCGACGTCGTCGATGCCGCCCAGCACCGGCACGGTGCGGATGAACTGGCCGCGGTCGGCGCTCGACGGCGACAAGACGCCGATCGGCCAGATCCGCTTGATCGCCCCGCTCTCGATTCCGCGCAGCAGCACCTCGGCATCCGCAGCGCGGCCGATCAGCAAGGTCGGCGCAGCATCACCGGTCCTCGCATCACGGCGCACCCGCGTATAGCGGAAGTAGCGATAGGTCATGCGCAGGGCGCTGAGGAAGGAGATCTCGAGGAACCAGTAGAGGACGATCGTCACCTTGCCGAGAAAAAAGGCGCCGCGGACGTTGGGGGCAACGAAGATGTAGTCGAGCACGAGCAGCGCAACCGTCAGCACGGTCGCCGCGCGAATGATGTTCAGCGCATCAGGCAGCGAGATGAAGCGCCATTTCGTCGTGGTCAGGTTGAGGACGAAGAAAACGACCACGCTGAAGGCGAGGAAGTAGGGCAGGATCTGGAACAGCAGCGGCAGGCGCTCGAAGAAGCCTTCGCCACCCTCGAATCGCAGATAGAAGGCGGCAAAAAGCGCCGCCGTGGTCGCGAGCAGGTCGTGGAGCGCGATCAAGAAATTGCGCGAGGTAAGATGCGAAAGCCGCGTCATCCGCCGACCGATGAAAACCCGATTGGATACAACCTGATCGCGCTGATAGCCCATCCGGACAAGACTTGCCAGCCGTGTGGCCCCTCAGGAACCGGCTTCCCCCATCTTCGCCCCGACCTGTTGTTCCCGGATCACCATTCCGCCGGCGACGCCGACGCCAATGACGTACATCCAGCCCTCATGAAAGTCGAACAGATGGGAATTGAACAGCGAGGTGAAGACGTTCTGCACCACGACCAGAAGCCCGATCCAGTTGGCAAGCCCGTCGCCGCGGAACAACCGCAGATGCAGGAACCAGATCGCATAGAGCACCGTGACGCCGATCAGCCCCCATTGCACGGCGACGTTCAACGTCTGATTGTGGGGGTTGCCGATCAC
Source organism: Bradyrhizobium sp. CB1015 (assembly GCF_025200925.1). Classification (GTDB taxonomy): domain Bacteria; phylum Pseudomonadota; class Alphaproteobacteria; order Rhizobiales; family Xanthobacteraceae; genus Bradyrhizobium. The sequence goes on from NZ_CP104174.1 coordinate 6,270,235, forward strand.
TTCGGCGGACGCCTTGTACTGGCCGGCGGGTGTCGCGACGCGTTCGAACAATCCGCGCGTCGAGCCGGTGCCGTGCCCCATGATCGGCGCCTCCGCGAAGAAGCCGAACGACTTCCGCCAGAATTCCAGGCGCATGCCCATGGAGGTCGGCTCGCCCCTCTCCACATAGCCGGTATAGTCGGTGCTAAACCTCTCGGCAGTGTGGCGCAATTGCGGCGAGGTCTGCCAGGCAAGAACGGCGCCGCCGAGCAAAGCGGCGGAGATGATCGCAAGGCTCCGCCATTTGAGGTGAAGCAACGCGAACACGCCGAACATGATCGGAACGGTGACGAGGGCGGTGCGCGACACCACCACGAACGCCATGTTGGCGAAAAAGCTCAGCGCCAGCGCCGTCAGCAGTCCGGCGAGCCAGAAACGCTTCTCGCGCAGCAGCGTCACGATCGGATAGGCGAGCGCGACCGCGCAAAGCGCGAACTCCTGACTCTGGTTGATGTAGTTCTTGACGAAGATGCCGCGCTCGGGCGGATCGGTCTTGAGCGCGAGGTTCGGGTAGAAGGCGACCAGCCAGGACATCACCGACAACAAGGCGCAGGACACCAGGAAGGCGACGAAGATCCAGTGCCCGCGTTGCGAGCGCTCGAAATGATAGAGCAGAACCGGGAGCACCAGCAGCTTCATGGTTGGATTGACCGCATAGAAGCGCGCGCCCCAGGTCGCATCCGACCAGAGCGTCCCCACCAGCGCGAGCAGGACCAGGGCGATCGGGGCCGCACAGATCGGGCGCTTCAGCGATTGCAGGAACGCGCGGACGTCGAGAAACGGCACCATGCAGAGCAGCATGAGCACGTTGAAGATCCCGGCAAGAGAGGTCGACCAGGGCAGCGAGGCCGCGGTCAGGACCGCGAATATGTCGACGGTCTCGCGCCAGGCAGCCGGACTGCGCAGACGGCGATGCAGCATTTCGCTGGTCGTTTCGCGTGCGAGCGCCGTCACTTGCTCCCTCCCCTGGCGCGATGCACCAGCGCCGTCGTGCTGAAGCCCTGGAGAATGTCGACCAGCACGACCACCCCGCCCGCGGCCTCGACCACCTCGTGGCCGACGACCTGTTCGCGGGTGTAGTCGCCGCCCTTCACCAGCACGCCCGGCTTGATCCTCTTGATCAGGTCGATCGGCGTGTCCTCTTCGAAGATCACGACGAGATCGACGGCCTCCAGTGCGGCGAGCACCTCGGCACGCGCGCGCTCGTCCTGGACCGGACGATCGGCACCCTTCAGCCGCCGCACCGAGGCGTCGCTGTTGAGGCCGACGATCAGGCGATCGCAGGCGGCGCGCGCCGCGGTCAGCACCTTGACGTGGCCGGGATGGAGGATGTCGAAACAGCCGTTGGTGAAGCCGACGCGCAGGCCTTGCCTTTTCCATTCGGCGAGCTGCGTGTCGAGTGCGGCCGGATCGAGCACGATCTTCTCCTCGGCCGCGAGAGTTGCATGCGGCAGGATCTTGCGTCGCAGCTCGGCCGCGCTGACGCTGGCGGTGCCCTGCTTGCCGACGGCGACGGCGGCGGCGGCATTGGCCATGCGCAGCGCCGTGTCCCAGTCCGCGCCGGCCGCGAGCGACACCGCAAGCGCAGCAGCGACGGTGTCACCGGCGCCGGAGACGTCGCGCACCTTCACCGGGAAGGCCGGCACGTGAACGGCCCCGCCATTCCGCGGCACCAAGGTCATGCCGTGCTCGCCCTGGGTGACCAGGATCGCCTCGCAATCGGCGAGCCGCATCACGTCCTCGCTGGCCTCGACGATGCTCTGCACCGTTTCGGCGCGGCTGCGGGTCGCTTCCGAGAATTCCTTGCGGTTGGGCGTGAGCAGCGTGGCGCCGCGATAGATCGCCCAGTTCAGGCTCTTGGGATCGACGATGACGGGCTTGCCGAGCTTGCGCGCGGCGTCGATGGTGTGGCGGATCACGCGCGCCGTCAGCACGCCCTTGGCATAGTCGGACAGCAGCACGATGTCGGCGCGCGCGATCTGCGGCAGGATCGCCTCGATCAACTTCGTTTCGACGTCGTCGGACGCAGCCAGCGCCTGCTCCCAATCGGCGCGCAGCATGTGCGTGGAAAAATGTTCGGAGACGAAACGGACTTTTCGCGTGGTCGGCCGCGAGGCGTCGCGCACCAGCACACTCTCGATGCCGGCTTGATCATTGAGCGCGGCCTCGAGCCGCGTACCGGCGTCGTCCTCGCCGATGAGGCCGACGAAGATGCAGCGCGCGCCGAGCGAAGCGACGTTGCGCGCGACGTTGCCGGCGCCGCCGACGTGGATCTCGCCGCGCTGGGCGGCGATGACGGGCGCCGGCGCTTCCGGCGAGATCCGCGACACCTCGCCGTAGACGAACTCGTCCAGCATGATGTCGCCGATGCACAGCACCGTGCGGCCTGAGATGGCTTGCGCGAGGGCATCGAAATCGAGAATGGGCGTCGGCATGGTCGAAAGGGCCTCAGCGAAAGCGATCGGGCCGGTCGAGATAATCCCCGACATAGGCCTTCACTGCGTCCTCGAGCGTCGTGAAGCCGCCGTTATAGCCGGCGCGGAGCAGACGATCGACCTCGCTCTGGGTGAAATACTGGTAGCTGCCCCGGATCTGCTCGGGCATGTCGACGTATTCGATGTTGGGCCTGGTGCCGAGCGCCGCATAGGCAGCCAGAATGAGGTCCTTGAAGCTGCGCGCCTTGCCGGTGCCGACGTTGAACAGGCCGGACACCGACGGCGTCGCGAGCAGCCAGAGGACCACGCGCACGACGTCGTCGACATAGATGAAATCGCGACGCTGATCGCCGTCCTCGATGCCCTCGCGATGCGATTTGAACAGCTGCACGACGCGGCCTGCGCTCACGTCGTCGAAGCGCCGCGCCAACACGCTCATCATCGAGCCCTTGTGATATTCGTTGGGGCCGAACACGTTGAAGAATTTCAGGCCGGCCCATTGCGGCGGGAGACCATCGCCGCGCGCCACACGTTCGGCGACAGCGAGATCGAACAGGTGCTTGCTCCAGCCGTAGAGATTCATCGGCCGCAATTTCTTCAGCGCCGAAAGCGAGGAATCGTCGTCGAAGCCTTCCGTGCCGTCGCCATAGGTCGCCGCTGAAGAGGCGTAGATGAACGGCACCGCGTTCATCGTGCACCAGTCCAGAAGGCGCATCGACAGGCGGAAATTGGTCTCGATGACGAGGTCGCCGTCGGTCGCGGTGGTCTCGGAAATCGCCCCGAGATGGATCATGGCCTCCAGCTTGCGGCCCTTCAGCCAGTCCATCAGCTCGGCGGGGGGAACGATATCCACGAGTTGCCGCTTGGCGAGGTTGCGCCACTTGCCTTCGGTTCCCAGGAGATCGCAGACCACGACGTCGCTGCGACCGGCCTCGTTCAGCGCGGCCACGACATTCGATCCGATAAAACCGGCCCCGCCGGTCACCAGCAACATTCCACCTACCTGCCCGATTTTTGGTGCCCGGTCCTGCCGTAGCGCATGATCCGCCAAAGTGTAAGCGGTTTTGGGATTGCTGTTCTGCCGGCTTTACCTGCCGGCCCGGAGCGGCTAACCGAACCGCGATATCGGCACGCGCTCGGCCCTCACAAAGAATGAATATCGATTCGCAACATGGCAATGATGCAGACCGGAGCGACACACGCCCGATCCTGATCGTTCCCTACATGTGGATCGGCGATTTCGTACGGAATCACACCGTCGTGCGGGTCCTGAAGGAGCGCTGGCCGAACCGGCCGGTCGATCTCCTCACCACGTCCCTGTGCGCCCCGCTGGTCGATTACATGCCCGGGGTGCGCGCCGGCATCGTCTGGGACATGCCGCGCAGCCGGCTCGCCATCGCACGCCAGTTCGGCCTGGCGGAGCTGCTGCGGAAGCGGAACTACGGCACCGCCCTGGTGCTGCCCCGGACCTGGAAGGCGGCCATCGCGCCCGCGCTCGCTGGTATTCCTGAACGGATCGGCTTCGTCGGCGAGTTCCGGTTCGGCCTGCTCAACCGCTGGCGCTGGAGTGAGAAGAAGCTACCCCGCTTCATCGACAAGAACGCCGCCCTCGCCCAGCCCGACGGGGCGCCCCTGCCGGCGGAATGGCCGGTGCCGCAACTGCGCGTCCCGGCCGAACAGATCGCCCGCTGGCGCGAGGCCAATGGTCTCGGCGCCGGGGCCGCGGTGGCGCTCGCCCCGGGCTCGGTCGGCGCCTCCAAGCGCTGGACCTCTTATCCCGAAGCCGCCCGCCTGCTGGTCGAGCGCGGCCTCGAGGTCTGGGTGGTCGGCGGTCCCGCCGAAAAGGGCCTTGCCCAGGAGATCGTCGCCGCCGGCGGCCGGGGGACCGCTGGCAGCCCTGGGGTGCGCGACCTCACCGGCACCGATCTGCGCAACGGCGTCCTCGCCATGGCCGCGGCCGGCGTTGCCATCTCCAACGATTCCGGCCTGATGCACATCGCAGCCGCCCTGGGCACGCCGACCATGGGCATTTTCGGTCCCACCAGCCCCTACCTCTGGGCGCCCCTTAACGGCCTTGCGGCAACGGTGGTGCAGGACAAGGAGAAGCTGTCCTGCCAGCCCTGCCAGAGCACGGTCTGCAAGATCAACGACCACCGCTGCATGCGGAATATTGCAGCGGCGGAGGTGGTGGGGATCGCGCAGCGGGTGCTGGGGGAAGTGGGGGCGAGGGCAAAGAGCTGAGGCGATCGCGGCTCGCGCCAATGATCGCATTCTGCCAGTGTTTTGCCCGACGAGTCAAACCAGATTCGAAAAATCCGCAATCGATAAGACTCTCTCGGCCAAGCCCTTGATTTTGCTGACGCCGGCTACTGTGCATGGGGTTGTTTTTGCAGTTTTTGTTTGCGGCCCCAGGAGCCGTGCTCAGAGCAGCGGCCGATAGACCGCGCCGATGCGCGCCGCTTCCGCATCGAGGCTGAACTTCTCGAACACCCGCGCCCGCCCGCGCTCACCCATCGCGGTCGCCGCGGCCACGTCGCGCATCAGTGGCTCGACCGCTGCAGCAAGCGCGTCGGCATCTCCCGTCGGGATCAGCACGCCGGTGACACCATCCTCGACGACGAGCTCCGCCGCGCCGGCGCGTGCGGCGACCAACGCGCTGCCCGCCGCCATCGCTTCGATCAGCGTCAGCCCAAAACCCTCGTTGCGTGAGGTGAAGGCGTAGATCGTCAGCCGCTGATACCAGCGCTGCACCGCTTCGATCGGCAATTCGCCGGTGATGACGATGCGCGATTGCAGGCCGGCGGCCTCGATGCGCTTCTTCAGGTCGTTGGCAAAGGGCGTCTGCTCGGCCGTAATCTGCCCGACGATGACGGCGGTGAACTCGGGATAGCGCGGCAGCAGACGGCACATCGCATCGACGAACACATCGGTGCCCTTCTGCGCCCGCACGCGGCCGAAGCAGCCGATGGCGTAGCGGCCCGGCAGCGCGGCTTCAGCGAAGGCAGCAGTGCGATCGGCCGGCGGCGCATAGACGTCGGTGTCGACGCCGTGCGGGATCACCGTCGCCTTCACCTTCAGGAACGAGGCCGAGAGATCTGACGTTGCGATGATCGCGTCCATGCGCCGGATCAGCCAGCGCGTGATCCAGCTGTGATGCCGCTGCGCCGCAGAGGTGAACACGAGCTTGAGCGGCCAGCCGAGCGCGCGCAAGCCAACGCCCGCGATCATCTCGTTGTTGCGGCGCGCGTGCCAGATCAGCGGCGCCTTGCGACGCCAGAGCTTGAGGAAATCGGCAACGCCGAGGCGCGCGATCCCCGCCGGCGCGTCGGAGCCGAACCAGGCGGCGCGGTACAGCTTTGCCAGCCGCGGCGCGACCATCCGGTTGGTCGCGGTGACCCCGGAATAGCGCCTGTGCAGATTTGGCACGATCACCTCGAGATCGCCCTGGGAATTCGCCACGTCATGCTCCAATTCACAAAATCCCTATACGCAACATTAAGCATAGTGACCAGTTCAGTGCCGCCGATACCCCCTCTTCACCACGCAAGCGCTAGCCTTGCGCGTTGATCGAAGACGGGTGAGATCATGACTGTGCTAGTCACCGGCGGCGCCGGCTACATCGGAAGTCACACGGTCCTGGCGCTGGCGGAGGCCGGCGAGGACGTCGTCGTGATCGACGATCTCTCCACCGGCTTCTCGGCCTACCTGCCCGAAGGCGTGCCGCTGTTCATCGGCGATGCCGGCGACGAGAACCTGCTCGAAGGCGTGATCGCCCAGCACGACATCGAGAGCATCATCCATTTCGCAGGCTCGGTCGTCGTGCCGGATTCGATGCGCGATCCGCTCGGCTATTACCGCAACAACTTCACGACCACGCGCAACCTGCTCAACGTCGCGGTCAAGCGCGGCATCGGCCGCTTCATCTTTTCCTCGACCGCCGCCGTCTACGGCAATCCGGACCAGGTGCCGGTGCCCGAGCACGCGCCGACGCGGCCGCTGTCGCCCTACGGCTCCTCGAAGCTGATGACTGAGATCATGCTGCACGACGTCGCCGCCGCCTACGGCATGCAATACGTGACCTTGCGTTATTTCAACGTGGCCGGCGCCGATCCGCAGGCGCGCATCGGGCTTGCCACAGTCGGCGCCACGCATCTGCTCAAGATCGCGGTGGAGGCCGCCACCGGCCAGCGCGCCAAGATCGACGTGTTCGGCACCGACTATCCGACCCCCGACGGCAGCTGCATTCGCGACTTCATCCACGTCACGGACCTCTCGCAGGCGCATCGCTCGGCACTGGCCTATTTGCGCAATGGCGGCGCCTCGACCACGCTGAATTGCGGTTATGGCCGCGGCTATTCGGTGCTGGAGACCATCGACGCCGTGCGCCGGGTTTCGGGCCGCAGCTTCGCCGTGCAATACGCCCCGCGTCGGCCCGGCGACATCATGACCATGGTCGCCGACACCGGCCGCATCCGCAGCCTGCTCGACTGGCGGCCGCAATACGAGGACCTCGAGACCATCGCAGCCCATGCGCTGGCCTGGGAGGACAAGCTGTTCCGCGAGCGCCACGGCGAGCTTCGCCACGCCGCCTCGGCCTAGAATCATCGCAAGCGCAAGCCCTTAATTGGGCTTGAAAAACCCGGCTTGAGCGGGCACAGAGGCCCATCGATCCCTGACGCGCGGGCAGGCTTTGTCCTGCGCCGTCAATGGACACCGGATGGCGCAGTTTCCAAAGAAAATCACCGACGATCCCTACGCGGCAGCGGTCCTGATCCGCCGCCTGATCACGGAACAGGGAATCGTCTACTGGCGGCGCTACCTCGTGGCCTTCGCGCTGATGGCGCTCGCCGCCGGTGCGACCGCTGCTGCGACCTACGTCCTCGGCCAGGTCATCAACCAGGCCTATGTCGACAAGAACATCCCGGGCATCGCGATGTTCTCAGGGATCACGGTCGCTCTGCTGTTCGTCAAGGGCGTGGCGACCTACGGCCACATGGTGATCCTGACCAAGATCAGCAACGCCATCCTCGCCACCAACCAGCGCCAGCTGTTCGCCAAGCTGATGCGCGAAAGCGTTGGCTTCTTCTCCGAGCGGCATTCGTCCGAGTTCCTGGCGCGGCTGACCGCTGGCGCCAAGTCGATCACGGACGTGCTGAACATGCTGGTCAACGCCATCGGGCGCGACCTCTTGATGCTGCTCGCCATGATCGGCGTGATGGTCTGGCAGGACCCGCTGATGTCGTTCATCGGCCTTGTCGCGGTGCCGCCGGCGATGCTGGTGCTGCGCAAGCTGGTCAAGCGCATCAAGGGTCTCGCCTTCAACCAGTTCACCGGCACCGCCGACATCATGGAGACCATGCAGGAATCGCTGCAGGGCATCCGCACCGTCAAGGCGTTCACGCTCGAAGGCACCATGCAGAAGCGCATCGACGAGAACATCGCGATCGTCGAGCGCAACGCCAACAAGATGGCCCGCGTCGCCAACCGCTCCAACCCCTTGATGGAGATGCTCGGCGGCTTCGCGGTCGCGGGCTGCCTGATGTATGGCGGCTATGCCGTGGTCGCGCTCAACGCCACGCCCGGCGCGTTCTTCTCGTTCATGACCGCGTTCCTGATGGCGACCGAGCCGGCCAAGCGGCTGGCCAGGCTCAACATCGATCTCAACAGCCAGCTGGTCGGCGCCCGCATGCTGCTCGAAGTCGTCGACAGCCCGGCCAGCGAGCAGTCCGACGACGACAAGCCGGCGCTGAAGCTGACAGATGCCCGCATCGAGCTGCGCGACGTCAGCTTCTCCTATCGCTCGGGCGAGACCGTGCTCAACCGCATGAGCTTCGTGGCCGAGCCCGGCAAGGTAACTGCGCTGGTCGGCCCCTCCGGGGGCGGCAAGTCGACGGTGCTGGCGCTGCTCCTGCGCTTCTACGAGGTCACGCAGGGCGACATCGCCATCGACGGCCAGTCGATCTCATCGGTCTCGCGCAAATCGTTGCGCGCCCAGACCGCCTATGTCGGCCAGGACGTCTATCTGTTCCGCGATACGATCCGCAACAACATCGCCTTCGGCAAGCCGGGCGCAAGCGAGGACGAGATCGTCGAGGCGGCGAAGGCGGCCTGCGCGCACGACTTCATCGTGGGCTTCCCACTCGGCTACAACACGCCGGTCGGCGAGCACGGCACGCAGCTCTCGGGCGGACAGCGCCAGCGCATTGCGGTCGCACGTGCGCTGCTCAAGAACGCGCCGATCATCCTCTTGGACGAGGCCACCGCCGCGCTCGATTCCGAATCCGAGCGGCAGGTGCAGGAAGCGATCGAGCATCTGTGCCAGAACCGCACCACCATCGTGATCGCGCACCGCCTGCACACCATCATGCACGCAGACAGCATCCTGGTGGTCGAGGGCGGCGAGATCGTCGAGCAGGGCCGCCATGACGAGCTGCTCCGCCGCGGCGGCCGCTATGCCTCGTTCTTCCGCCTGCAGCATCACGACGCCGGCGCTCTGGCGCCGATCAGCGCAACCGCATAGAGTTCGTTCCACCTCAAGACCAGCGAGACCGCTCCATGAACGCCGCCTCCTACGTCATCCCGCTTCCGCCCCAGGCTTCGCTTCCCGTCGTCGGCGAGAGCGGCCGTTATCCGGTGCGCCGCATCTGGTGCGTCGGCCGCAACTACCTCGAGCACATCCGCGAGATGGGCAATGACGAGCGCGCCCCGCCGTTCTTCTTTGCCAAGCATGCCGACATGCTGGTGCCCGACGGCGCCACCATCCCCTATCCGCCGCTGACCAAGGATCTGCATCACGAGGTCGAGCTGGTCGTCGCGATGAAGAGCGGTGGGCTGAACATTCCCGCCGATAAGGCGCTGGATCACGTCTACGGCTACGCCGTCGGCATCGACCTCACCCGGCGCGATCTCCAGATCGCCTCGCGCAAGAAGGAGCGCCCGTGGGAGATCGGCAAGTCGTTCGACTATTCGGCGCCCTGCTCCGCGCTGCAGCCGGCCTCGAAGATCGGCCATCCCGCCAAGGGCAAGATCTGGCTGACGGTCAACGGCAAGGAAGCGCAGAAGGGCGACCTCACCGAATTGATCTGGAACGTGCCTGAGATCATCTGGCAGCTCTCCCAGCAGGTGAAGCTTGCCGCCGGCGACATCATCATGACCGGCACGCCCGCCGGGGTGTCGCAGCTCCAACCCGGCGACAAGCTCGAATGCGGCGTCGACGGCGTCGGCACGCTGAAGGTGAGCATCGGCCAGCCGGAGTAAGCCGCCCAACGATTTCAATAAGGCCCCGGACCTGACCGGGGCCTTTTCTATTCCGATCGCACTACCAGGCCTTCACCGGCCGATTGGCGTGGCTTGCCTGCGGCACGCCGCGATTGAGCGACATGTGCGAATGCACGCACAGCCATCCATCGCCATTTCTTGAAAACACCATCGTCGCCCGGCCCGGCCGCGCGAAGGTGCTGCCATCGGGATGATAGCCCGTACTCGTCCACGGCGCGATCACGGTTGCCATCCTGCCGTCCGGTGATGCCAGAACGGAAGTCTGATCGAGGACGAAGCGGAAGTCGGTCGTCTTCGGCCATACGTGGTCCCATTGCGTCTTGACCCATTGATCGAGGCCGGGGATGACGTCGTTATGGGTGCCGAAAGCGAGCACGTCGGGATGGAAGAGCGGCCGCGCCGAGGCATAGTCGACCTCGCGGACATAGCCTGCGAAGGTCTCCAGCCACTCGCGGAAGAACTGCGTGATCTCTGCATTCGCGGTCGGCAAAGAGGCCATCACCTGCTCCACATTCGGCAACTCAATCGCGGCGATCTTTGTTGCCATGGGCCGAACTATCCCGCAACATTTGCGCTCCGGGATCACTCGATCGCGACAGGGGTCACGTCACAGCCGGGCTCGATGCTTCGACATCGGCCGGCTCCGTTGTATGGAGCCAGATTCATGAACCGCTTGCTTCTGCTTGCAGCCTCCCTCCTCCTCACCGGTAGCGCAGCCGGCGCGCAGTCCAGTCAACCCTATGCCGGCCTCGAGAAGCGCCCCATCAAGGCGCTGTCACAGCAACAGATCGACGATCTCCGCGCCGGACGCGGGATGGGCCTGGCTCTTGCTGCGGAGCTCAATGGATATCCCGGTCCCAGCCACGTACTCGAGCTCAGTGATCGTCTCGGCCTGACCGCCGATCAGCGCGCCGAGGTTCAACGGCTGTTCGATGCCATGAAACAAGAAGCCGTTCCGCTGGGTAACAAGCTCGTCGAGCAAGAGAGAACGCTAGAAGACCTTTTCTCATCCCGTGCGGTCACATCGGAAGCGCTCAAGACCAGCATTGGGGCCATTGCCGAAACTCAGGGGCAGCTCCGCGAGAGCCACCTCAAATATCATCTGTCGACCGCTGCCTTGCTCGATCAGAGCCAGATGCAGCGGTATGCAGAGTTACGGGGCTATCAGCATCCCGACGGCTCCGCAGCGCACAAGCACCATCACTAAAGCGCGATGAAATTCGGATGAATCGTCATCGCGCTTTAGGTTGTTGTTTACGCATGATCTTTCCGGAAAACCGCTTCGCACTTTTCCGGATCATGCTTTAGACAATGCCGACCGGGACCAGACGATCGCGCCAGGGTGGATCGACATGACCCGACGGCGGACCAAGCTTCGCCGATCCGCCCCGCGCATTTGCCTCAATTTAGTGCCGAATACACGATCAGGCCGAGGATCAGCGCCGTCAGCGAGTATTTCAGCGTGTAGTAGACGTTGCGGTTCCACTCCTTCACCTTGCGGCTGGCGAGGTGAATCTCGTAGAGCTTGCCGAACATCTTGTTGAGCACGCCGACATTCTCGCCGTCGACGTTCTGGGTCGCCGATGCCTTGACGATGTGATGGCTGACCCAGCGGTTGATCGCGGTCATGAAGCCGTACTTCATCGGGCGCTCGACGTCGCAGAACAGGATGATGCGGTTGACGTCGGTCGCATTCTCGGCGCTGTGGATGAAGGTCTCGTCGAACATGAAGGCTTCGCCGTCGCGCCAGACGCATTCGACACCGTCGACGAGAATCCGGCACTTGTTCGAGTTCGGTGTGACCAGGCCGAGGTGATAGCGCAGCGAGCCCGCGAAGGGATCGCGATGCGCGCCCAGCTTGCCGCCCGGCGGCAGCATCGCGAACATCGCGCCGTGCACGCTCGGGATCGACTTGAGCAGCTCCACCGTCTTCGGACACAGCGTGTTCGCCGACGGCAGGAAGTCGTCGTACCATTTCAGGTAAAACCGCTTCCAACCGCTCTTGAAGAACGAGTAGAAGCCCCAGTCGTTGTTCTTCGCCGCCGCGCGGATGAAACCTTCGTCGAACAGGCGCACGGCCTCGTCGCGGATGGTCTCCCAGTTCTCGCTGAGGGGCTTCAGCTCGGGGAACTGATCGACCGAGATCACCGGCTTGTTCGGCACCGCCGAGCCCGCATACATCAGCACGTTGTAGGGCGCGAGATAGGTCGAGTGGTCGCCGAGCTGGCGCGCGAAGCGCAGCCGCTGCTTGCCGCGGAAGTGAACGTAAATCGTCGAGGCCGCAAGCACATACAAAATGGCGAGCTGCGGCGCAAAAAGCTGTTTCAGCATTTCCCCAATCCCAAATGACCCAGCCGGGTGTCGTGTAGCCCGAGGAGGGCCCAGCGGCAAGATATTCACCGGTGGGTTGCAATCACGCCGGAGAGAGCAAGGGGATGGAACTGGGGTCCAAACCGGCCGAAACGAGCCGAATCAGGCCCGCGACAGCGCCTGCAGGCCCTTGAAGGTCAGGCGCTTGGGGTCGGTGACCCCGGCCAGGTAGAGGCGACGGATGAAGGCGATGACGGTGTCGCGGTCGCAATCGGTCAGCGCGACCACGGCGTCGACCGCTATTCTCTGGGCTTCCATTGGGCTCACCTCGGCCTTGCGAGTCACCCCGGCCGAGACAGGCTAGAACTCATCTGTTAAATCGGCGTTAACCGTTGTGGAACCATCGGCGATTCAGCCGTCCAGCCGAAGAGGCGCGGCCGCAATGTCTAGCGCGCAGCGAGGCTCTTCTTGAGCTGCGCAAAATGCTTCTTCAGCCGCGGAACGGCAAAGTCGGTGAAGGCGCGCACCTTCGGTACCGAGAGCCGGCCCTGCGGACAGATCAGATGCGCAGGCATCTCCGGATCGTTGTCGCCGGCAAGCACGATCTCGAGCTCGCCGCGCGCGACCTGCTCGGCCACTTGATACGAATACATCCTTGCCACCCCGCGCCCGGCGACCGCGGAGGCCACGGCTGCATAAGTGCTGTTGACGACAAGCCGAGGCGTGAACTGCACCGTGCGCGGCGCCGACGAGCCCGCCTGCGGCGCAAAGGTCCAGGAATTCGGCAGATGCGCCATCGCGACGATCTGGTGCTTGGCGAGATCACCCGGCTCAGTGATGCGCGGATGCTGTTTCAGGTAGCGGGGAGCGGCCACCACGACGCGGCTGATCCCGCCGACCCGCATCGCCACCATCGCCGAATCCGCCAGCGGACCGATGCGAAGCGCGATATCGACGCCTTCCTCGATCAGATTGACCGCACGGTCGAACAGCAGGAGTTTTGCCGACACGGTCGGATAGGCGTCGAGAAACGCGTCGAGGATCGGCCGCAGCACCATCTCTCCCGACACCACCGGAGCGGTGATCGTGAGCAGACCACGCGGTGCCGTGCGCGGTCCGGCCGCGATGTCCTCGGCTTCCTCCAGCTCGGTGAGCACGCGGCGGCAGATCGCGACATAGCGCTCGCCCTCCTCGCTCAGCTTGATCGAGCGTGTCGTTCGGTACAGCAGCTCGGCGCCGACCCGCTCTTCCAGAAAGGCGATGGCGCGGCTCACCGCCGCCGGCGAGCGGCCGAGCTGGCGTCCTGCGGCAGCGAGGCTACCCTCGTCCACCGCAAGGACGAACACCTTCATCGCGTCCAGACGATCCATGCGCTCGCCGCAGCCCCCTGAGATTTCGGCTGAAAGCTAGGCGTTTGCGTCGGCTGCGACAACCTCCGCAAGGATCGGTCCGGCATTCGTTCGCGCCGCGAAAGAGTGTCTGCCGGGCAGCGGATATTCGCAAGCAAGCCGCCGCAGCGTACCTCAACGCCCAAGCCAGCCGCCGCTGGCGCAGGTTTTCAAGCCAACAACAGGAGTCCGTCATGGGTATCGAGCAGAAGGTCGCCATCATCACCGGTGCATCGCAGGGTATCGGCGCCGCCCTGGTCCAGGGTTTTCGCGATCGCAACTATCGCGTCGTCGCAACGGCGCGCTCCGTCAAGCCGTCGGGCGACGACGACGTCCTCGCCATTGCCGGCGACATCGCCGACCGGTCCACCGCCGAGCGCGTGGTGTCGCAAGCGATCGCCCGCTTCGGCCGGGTCGACACACTGGTCAACAATGCCGGCATCTTCGTCGCGAAGCCCTTCACGCAGTACACGGCCGAAGACTATGCCGCAGTGATGGGCACCAACGTCGCGGGCTTCTTCAACATCACGCAGCTCGCCATCGCCGAAATGGAGAAGCAGGGGTCTGGCCACGTCGTCCAGATCACGACCACGCTGGTCGATCAGGCCAATTCGAACGTGCCCTCGGTGCTGGCGTCGCTGAGCAAGGGTGGGCTGAACGCCGCGACCAAGTCGCTCGCGATCGAATATGCCAGGCGCGGCATCCGCGTGAACGCGGTGTCGCCCGGCATCATCAAGTCGCCGATGCACCCGGTCGCGACGCACGCCCAGCTCGACGCGCTGCACCCGGTCGGCCACATGGGCGAGATGTCCGACATCGTCGATGCCGTGCTCTATCTCGAACGTGCCTCCTTCGTCACCGGCGAGATCCTGCATGTCGACGGCGGCCAGAGCGCCGGCCACTGAGAGGAGGAGAACGACAATGCCCATCGTCACCATTCAAGTGACCCGCGAGGGAACGACGCCGGGTTCGGCGTCGCTCACGGCGGAGGAGAAGGCCGCACTGATCAAGGGCTCGAGCGAGCTGCTGCGCGACGTGCTCGGCAAGCCGCTCGAATCGACCTTCGTCGTGATCGAGGAGGTCGACACCGACAATTGGGGCTGGGGCGGCCTGCCCGTGCAGGAATTCCGCCGCCGCCGCGCCGCCCAGACAGGATGATCCGCGCGCCGTTGCGCGCAAGAGGATGACATGACCTATGCGCAGACCGGCGGAGACTATCTCGTCCTGTTCGGCCTCGGCGGTGGTGCGGTGATGCTGGCACTGGTAATCGATCTCGGCCGCGCCCTGATCGTCCCTCGCAGATCCTGAGCGCGATGATGGCAGGCGAGCGGCATCACCTGGCACTGGGCTTTGTCATGCTTTGAGCAAGCGACCTCAGCAACTCGGTTTGCTTCAGGACTAACTCACATTGCTTTCGCGCACGCGTGCCCGACAGGTCAACCAACTCCGCCAGCGTTTTTGCACGGCCTAACTCCCGCGCATACTCCAAGGTCGCGCCCGCATTGATCTTCATCAGTTCAAGCACGACGGTGCGACACTCGGCTGCCGTTCCAATCGCGTCGATGAGATCACTTTCCACGACGACGGTTCCACTGGCCTCTGATGTCACACTGACTAGCCGTGACTTTGCGAGGTCGTTGGCGTAGTTGAGCGTAGCGCTCATGCCGTCCAAAGCGCGGGCTTGATACTCCTTGGCCATGTCCACGATGAGATCAGTGGTGGTACTGCTCAGAGGTTCAGGTCTTGCAACGATGACGCTGGCCGCTTCTTGTACCGGAACAGTCGGAGCAGGCGCTTCTTGCGCAATCTGCGGCGCATCCTGGGGGAAGACGGCGACTGAGCCCGGCGGCATGGCCAAGCCCTCGTCGACCGCACGGCTCACTTCCGCCGCCAGTTCCAGCAGTGAGCGACGCCCGGTGCGTGCAACGTCAGCAGGCAGCTTTGAGCGCGCCTTTCCCATAATCGTCCGACTCCTCGGCCAAGTGCGCCGCGATCCAACCCCACAAACTTACAATTTCGTCCGAAGCTTTGCCCGCCGGTGCGAACTCCGTCACGCCCAACCCTGCTCCGAGCGCATCCTGGTGATCGTTACGCTGCGCAATAAACGGGAGCGCAAGCACGCCGAGCGAGCTTAGCGATGTGGCAGCTTCGCTCAGCCGGCACCCCCGCGTCGGCGTCTGATTGAGGATGAAGGCAAATCGGCGGTTGAGCCTGCGAATGGCGATCAGTGTAGGAATTGCGGCTTCGATATCGGCCGGGCTCGGGCGCGCCGGGATGAGACAGAGATCGGCGCAGGCGATGACGCGCATCGCCAGGCTGTTGGTCGTGGCAGCCGTGTCGATGATGGCAAGCCAGACGCCTTCGGCCTTCAGGCGCGCGATCAACGGTTCGATCTCGGCAGGATCGGTAACGCGCTCGACGCGGGGATAGGGATGATCGCGGCGCTCTTTCCATTTCGAGATCGTACCTTGCGCGTCCGCCTCAATGAGAGCGACGCGCTCAGCGCGCTGCATTGCTGCCACCGCCAGTCCAACGGACAGCGTACTCTTGCCGCTTCCGCCTTTTTGCGTGACCAGGGCAAGGACGTGCATGTCCCGCGCTCCCCTTAAGACGGCAACGACGCGGAACTCAGACGTTGTCCGAAATAAACTTCTTGCAGCGTAAAAATACTACCGCAAGTCGCGATTCGTCTCAAGCGAACGCGAGGCTATCCCGGTATCCTACGTAGCAAGATCAGGAATACTGCATCACGCCGTCGTCGATCCGACCGAAGCGCAAGGAAACGATGTCGAGCGCGTAGTTCTGGTGGAGGCGCCACGGCCGCTTCGAACCCTGCTTCGGCATTTTGGCGATCGAGCGCTGCACGTAGCCCGAGGTGAAATCGAGCGAAGGCTGCGCGGTGATGGTGGGATCGTCATTGTGCGGCATGCATTGGCGGAAATTGTGCCGGTCCATGTAGTTGATGAGGCGGCAGACATATTCGCAGGTGAGGTCGCATTTCAGCGTCCAGGACGCGTTGGTGTAGCCGAAGGCAGAAGCCATGTTCGGCACATCGGCATACATCATGCCCTTGTAGGTCAGCGTGTTGGCGAAATCGACGGAGCGGCCGTCGACGCTGACCTCGAGGCCGCCGACGACCTGGAGCACCAGCCCGGTCGCCGTCACGATGATGTCGGCGGCGAGCTCGCGGCCGTCCTTCAGGCGGATGCCGTCATGCGTGAAGGTGTCGATCTCGCTGGTGACGACGCTGGCGCGCTGCTCACGGATCGCCTTGAAGAGGTCGCCGTCGGGCACGAGGCACAGCCGCTGGTCCCAGGGATTGTAGCGCGGCGTGAAATGGGTCGCGACGTCGTAGTCCGGGCCGAGCGCCATCTGCACGCCTTTGAGGATGAGGTCCTTCACCTTCGCCGGCCTGCGCCGGCTGAGCTGGAAGAAGAACATCCCCCACATCACGTTGCGCCAGCGGATCAGGTGATAGGCGAGCCGCGCCGGCAGATTGCGGCGCAGCTTGTTGGCGAGGGGATCCTGCGCCGGCCGCGACACCACATAGGTCGGCGAACGCTGCAGCATGGTGACCTGCGCCGCCTTCTTGGCGAGCTCCGGCACCAGCGTCACCGCTGTCGCGCCCGAGCCGATCACGACGACACGCTTGCCCGCGTAGTCGATGTCCTCGGTCCATTTCTGCGGATGCACGATGCGGCCGGCAAAATCCGCCACACCCTTGAACTCCGGGGTGTAGCCCGCTTCGTATTTGTAATATCCCGAGCACAGAAATAAGAAATTGCAGGTAAACCGCACGAGCTCAGCCGCGCCCTCGCCCGAGATGCGCTCGGCCTCGACCGTCCAGCGCGCGTCCGGTGTCGACCACGCCGCGCGCTTGACGCGATGATGATAGCGGATGTGCTTGTCGATGCCGTTCTCGGCTGCGGTCTCGCGCACATAGTTCAGGATTTGCGGCCCGTTGGCGATCGCCTTCGGATCGGTCCACGGCTTGAACGAATAGCCCAGCGTGAACATGTCGCTGTCGGAGCGGATGCCGGGATAGCGGAACAGGTCCCAGGTGCCGCCGATGCAGTCGCGTCCCTCGAGGATGACGTAGCTCTTGCCTGAACACTTGGTCTGCAGATGATAGCCCGCGCCGATACCGGACAGGCCGGCACCGACGATCAGCACGTCGAAATGTTCTTGTTGCATGGTCTCCTCCGCCGAGGAGGATTGTCCGCCTGCCGCTGCTGGCCGTCAATCGGCAATCAGCGTGCCGCAACCGCAAAGCGAATTGAATTCCATGTCCCGAAATCGGGATAGGGGGGAGCCTCGCGACTCCGCCCCTCCCACACCACCGTACGTACGGGTCCGTATACGGCGGTTCGGTGGATTATGCGGGCCGCTGTGCCGCGACGGAAGCCAAGCCGAGTGTGCCGAAGAACGCGATTGGCATGGCGATGGTGAGCGCAGGACTGTTGGCGAGCCGCCAAGGGCCATGCGGGCTGCCGGCGGTTTGTGCCGCCAGCTCCCGGCCGACGCCGCGACGTCGCAACTCGGCAAAACGAGTGTCACCGCGCTTCCATTGTTTCCAGGCGATGGCGCGCAACCGCCGCCTGAGCCATTCGTCAAGTGTGCGCAATACCGACGGGGTTTGGCAGAAGCCGAAGTAGCCGCGCCATCCGATCAGATAGCGCGACAGCTCCTTGGCAATCTGCGCGAGGCTTCGGCCGCAGGTGCGTCGCGTCAGTCCTCGGACCTTCGCCTTGAAGCGGGCGAGTACCTGCGGCGCGATGCGCCGGCGCGGTTCTTTTTCGCCGGTAAAGCTGAAGCCCAGGAACTTGCGAACGCTCGGTTTGGCGACCGCGCTCTTGGCTTTGTTGACCTTGAGCTTGAGGCGCTTTTCGAGGAACCGTTCGATGCCCGCCAGCACCCGCTCACCCGCCTTCCGACTGCGCACATAGATGTTGCAGTCGTCGGCATAGCGCACGAAGCGATGGCCGCGCTTCTCCAATTCCTTGTCCAGCACATCCAGCATCAGGTTCGACAATAGCGGCGAGAGCGGACCGCCTTGCGGCGTGCCCTCCTCCGTCGGGCTGACCAGTCCTCCCTCCATCGCACCCGTGGTCAAGAAGCCACGGATCAACTTGAGGAGGCGCTTGTCAGCCACCCGCCTGGCAATGAGCCCCATCAGGATGTCGTGGTTGACCCGGTCGAAGAACTTCTCCAGGTCGATGTCCACGACGACGGCATGTCCGGACGCAATATACGCCTGCGCCCGCTCCACCGCCTGATGCGCCGAGCGCCCCGGCCGGAAGCCGAAGCTGGTCTCGGAGAACGTCTCATCCCAATCCGCCTGTAGCACCTGCATCGCCGCCTGCTGGATGAAGCGGTCGAGCACCGTCGGGATGCCAAGCAGCCGTAGGCCGCCCGACGCCTTCGGTATCTCCACCCGCCGCACCGACTGCGGTTTGTAGGTGCCCTCAAGCAACTGGGCCCGGATCGTGGGCCAATGCTCTTTCAGGTAGCCCGGCAGCTCGCCGACGGTCATCCCGTCGACGCCCGCCGCGCCCTTGTTGCGCGTCACTTGCGCCAACGCTTTCTTCAGATTCTCACGCCCAACAACTGCTTCCATCGACGGCCCTTCGTCCGCCGGGCGTTCGAGGGCGGTGGCCGCCGCGCGCGCTACGGTCTCTCGGGCGGCGGCGTTCGGGGCTTCACCCTTCGTTCCGGTGCCCAAGTTCAGCTTGACCTGATTCTTCTGCCGCATGGCTCGCGCGAGATCACCGTTCTACTAACCGCTTCTACCGTTTGGGCCTTCGGCGGCACGCCGCCGCCTACTATGCCCGCTGCTGACTTCTGCGCTGCGGTCAGATCGCCTTACGACGACCTCAGTCCCGTTGCCGGGACACAGCACAGACCTCCCGAGGTAAGACCGACCGCCTTCACCGCACGCTCGCCGGATTTACCACCCCGTCCCTTGATGACCATGGACTTCGCGATCATGTGCTCGCTCGTCCGGCCGGGTAGGCCTCGTTATCCGGTAATTGTCCATCGAGCCGCGGCTTTGCTCCACGCTGTCTTCAGACCCCACCTCGCGATGACGCCCTTGCGCTTCGCTAATCCTTCGCCGTCATCAGGCTGGATAGAGGACTTCCACCTCCAAGCTGTCGTTCATACTCGGCACACACAAAAAAAGCCCCGGATCGCTCCAGGGCTTTGCGTCGATGGTTTGTCGAACCGGTGGCTCAGTAGCGGTAGTGATCCGACTTGTACGGGCCTTCCTGCTTCACGCCGATGTAGTCGGCCTGGTCCTTGCGCAGCTCGGTGAGCTTGACGCCGATCTTGGCGAGGTGCAGGCGGGCGACCTTCTCGTCGAGCGTCTTCGGCAGCACGTAGACCTTCTTCTCGTACTTGCCGTCCTTGTTGTTGGCGAACAGCTCGATCTGCGCCAGCGTCTGGTTGGTGAAGGACGCCGACATCACGAAGGACGGATGGCCCATCGCGTTGCCGAGGTTCACGAGGCGGCCCTCCGACAGCAGGATGATGCGGTGCTTGTCGGGGAACTCGATCTCGTCGACCTGCGGCTTGATGTTGGTCCACTTCAGATTGCGCAGAGACGCGATCTGGATCTCGTTGTCGAAGTGGCCGATGTTGCAGACGATGGCGCGATCCTTCATCGCGCGCATGTGCTCGATCGTGATGATGTCCTTGTTGCCGGTGGCGGTGACGAAGATGTCGGCGCGCGGCGCGGCGTCTTCCATGGTCACGACCTCGTAGCCTTCCATCGCCGCCTGCAGCGCGCAGATCGGATCGACTTCCGACACCATGACGCGGCAGCCGGCCTGGCGCAGCGAGGCGGCCGAGCCCTTGCCGACGTCGCCGAAGCCCGCGACCATCGCGACCTTGCCCGACAGCATCACGTCGGTGCCGCGGCGGATGCCGTCGACCAGCGATTCACGGCAGCCATAGAGGTTGTCGAACTTCGACTTGGTGACGCTGTCGTTGACGTTGATTGCCGGCCACAGCAGCGTGCCCGCCTTCTGCATGTCATAGAGACGATGCACGCCCGTCGTGGTCTCCTCGGAAACGCCCTTGATGCTGTTGGCGATCCCGGCGAAGTAGCCCTTCGGCTTTTCCTTGAGCTGCTTCTTCAGAAGCGCGAAGAAGACTTCCTCTTCCTCGGAGCCGGGCTTGTCGAGGAAGGCGGTGTCGCCGTTCTCGGCGCGCAGGCCGAGATGGACATACATGGTGGCGTCGCCGCCGTCATCAAGGATCATGTTCGGATGACCGCCGCCGTGCCAGTCGAACAGCTTTGCGGTGTAGTCCCAGTAATCCTTCAGCGTCTCACCCTTGACGGCGAAGACGGGAATGCCGGCGGCGGCGATCGCAGCGGCAGCGTGATCCTGCGTCGAATATATGTTGCAGGAGACCCAGCGGATGTCGGCGCCGAGCGCGGCGAGCGTCTCGATCAGCACGCCGGTCTGGATCGTCATGTGCAGCGAGCCGGCGATGCGGGCACCCTTCAGCGGCTGCTTCGGGCCGTACTCCTCGCGGGTGGCCATCAGGCCGGGCATCTCGGTCTCGGCCAGCGAGAGCTCCTTGCGGCCGAAATCGGCGAGCGAAATGTCCTTGACGATGTAATCGGTGAAGCCGGGCTTCGCGTTCATAGGGGGTTCCTGTTTGTTGGGCTCGTCATTCCGGGCGCTCGTCAAACGAGCGAACCCGGAATCTGGAAGGTTCGAGATTCCGGGTTCGCCGCTGTCGCGGCGTCCCGGAATGACGCAAGGACTAGAGCGCGCGCTTGAGCTGCTCGACGAGGTCGGTCTTCTCCCAGGAGAAGCCGCCCTCGTTGTCGGGCGTGCGGCCGAAATGCCCGTAGGCCGAGGTGCGCGCGTAGATCGGCCGGTTGAGATCGAGATGGGTCCGGATGCCGCGCGGGGTGAGGTCCATCGCCTTTGCGGCGGCCTTCTCGAGCTGGTCTTCCGAAACCTTACCGGTGCCGTGGGTATCGATGTAGATCGACAGCGGACGCGCCACGCCGATGGCGTAGGCAAGCTGGAGCGTGCAGCGGTCGGCAAGGCCGGCGGCGACGATGTTCTTGGCGACGTAGCGCGCGGCATAGGCCGCTGAACGGTCGACCTTGGTCGGATCCTTGCCGGAGAACGCGCCGCCGCCATGCGGGGCCGCGCCGCCATAGGTGTCGACGATGATCTTGCGGCCGGTCAGGCCGGAATCGCCGTCGGGACCGCCGATGTAGAACTTGCCGGTCGGGTTGATGTGCCAGATCGTTTTCGGGGTGATCCAGTCCTTCGGCAGCGCCTCGCGCACATAGGGCTCGACGATCTCGCGGACCTGGTTCGAGGTCAGGTCCGGAACCAGATGCTGGTGCGAGACCACGATCTCGCGCACGCCGACCGGCCTGCCGTTCTCGTACTGCACGGTGACCTGGCTCTTGGAGTCAGGACCCAGCACCTTCTCCTTGCCGGAGTGACGGGCTTCGGAGATCAGGCGCAGGATCTTGTGGGCGTAGAAGATCGGCGCCGGCATCAGATCGGGCGTCTCGTTGGTGGCGTAGCCGAACATGATGCCCTGGTCGCCCGCGCCTTCTTCCTTGACCTCGCCCGGCTGCAGCGCATCGACGCCCTGGGCGATGTCGGCCGACTGCGGATGCAAGAGGATCTCGATGTCGCAGGTCTTCCAGTGGAAGCCTTCCTGCTCGTAGCCGATGTCCTTGATCGCGCCGCGCACGACGCTCTCGATGTGCTCGTTGGTCACCGACTTCGGACCGCGGGTCTCACCGGCGATCACCACCTTGTTGGTGGTCGCGAGCGTCTCGCAGGCGGCGCGGATCTGCCACGGGTCGATGCCCGCCTTCGGCCCTTCACGGTAGAACAGGTCGACGATCTCATCGGAGATCCGGTCACAGACCTTGTCCGGATGGCCCTCGGACACGGACTCGCTGGTGAAGAGATAGGACGCGCGCATCAGTAACCCCTTGTTCCGCCGCTGGCCGGCGGGCGTTTGCGATGTTTACTTTTGGTGATGTCAATCACGCCGACGCGAGATGACGTAGGATTCGTCGAGAAACCAGAGCCCATTGTACTTTCGCAGCACGTCCCTGGCGGCATCCAGAGTGCGGCCGTTTTGAGTCATTTCTGTCAATCGGTCGTCCTCAATCTGAGCGACATACACCGCCGCATTCCACGCTGCAAAGGCCGTCGAAGTCCCGATGGTGCCGGTGACCTCGTTGGGCAGCGCTTCCATATCATACCTGAAGATCGAACGGTTATCCGCGTATGCATTAAAATTTAAGTCGCGGCCCACCGATCCAAGTTCATACTTAACTGCACGCAGTAGCTCATGGCGGCTCACCGAGAAAGGATTTTCTCCAGGCCAGATCGCCTGGATCATTTCCATGCCCGGATCCTGCCCATGGGAGTGGATTCCAATTAGCCTGCCGCCCGGCCGAAGCGCCCGCGCCAGAGGTGCAATGATCCGCTTGGCCCGGAAATTGACCGATGACAGGGCCCGGTAGGGCTGGGACGCGATGACGAGGTCGAAATTGGCCTCAGTCTGGCCCGGCCGCGGAATGGTCGAATCGAGCAGGAACCTGTGATCCTCGCGATAGAGCACGAGGACGACCGGCCGCTCGTAGAGCGGCATGGCCGTGCGTGGGCTGATCGCAGCGCGCCAGTTCTGCTCCAAGAAAGGCCTCAGCTCTGCGATCTGCTGCTCGAACTCGCCCGACGAAGCGCCGCGGAGCGGCACCTCGTGCCAGACCGTGGCAGCCGCCGCAGCAGGCGAAGCCGGCGTCAGCCAGGGCGCCTCCGCGTAAAACATGTTGGTGAACACGAACACCGATGCCGGATGCTCGAAAATGCGGTCCGGCACCTTCTCCAGCGTCAGGCGCAAATCCTCCAGGCTGAGCTCTTTGCCCGCGACGTAGAACGGCATGTGCGGAAAGCGCTGGTGCGTCGCGCGCAGCACCCGCGCCAGCACCGTGCCGTCGCCGACGCCGGCGTCGAACAGGCGCAGCGCCGGCGGGCGCGGATGGATGGAGCCAAGCTCCAGCGCGACGCGGTCCGCGATCACCCGCTTTTCGCTGCAGGTGTGGACGAACAGCAGGTATTTCTGGCGGTTCTCGAAGAAGCGGAAATTGCCGCGCGGATCACGCTTCTCGGGGGGTACCTGAAGTCCCCGCGGCGGCGGCACGCCGCCGGCCATCGACGCCGCCATATAGGCCTGGATCCGCTCCAACGTGTCGATGGTGATGCGCTTTCCCTCGCGCAGGCGATGCACCAGCTTCCCATCGTTCACCGCGCGCCGGCCGAACGTCGATTCCGCCATATCCGCCTTGCGGCAGAAGTCGGTGATCTGGCTCAGGATTTCGTCGTTCTTCATGAGTGGGAAGTCGGTGGGCAAGATGGTTGGGACCTGCGTCTTAGCAAATTCTGCCCACTCAGGGAATAGCGGATGCGGGGCTCATGTGCGAGCGGGGAGCAGTGAACCCCGGCGCATTACCGGGCAACAAACAAGCGCTTCTCCTCTCGCATGAGACCACCATGCGCCGCCTCCTCGTCCCGCTCTGCCTGCTCACGCTGGCGCACTGGTCCGCGCCGGCGGCGGCGCAACCGCGTAACTAGCTCGGCCCGCTCTGCACCACCGAGACCACGCCGGCGGACAAGATGGTCGACGCCTACACCAAGATCATCGCGCTGAAAGTCTTCAAGGGCGAGCAACTCGCCACCGTCTATTTCTGGCGTGCGGTTGGCTGGAACAAGAAAGGCGATTACGCCAAGGTCATCGCCGATGCGACGGACGCGATCCGGCTGCAGCCGAGCCAAGCGGTCTACAATCTGCGGGGATCGGCCTATTACGACAAGGGCGAGTACGAGATCGCGATCGCCGATTTCGACGATGCGCTGAAGCTCGGTCCGCCCAGCGGCATCATCTTCCACAATCGCGGCAACGCCTGGCGCGGCAAGCACGATTATGCCAAGGCGATTGCCGACTACGACATGGCGATCGAGGCCGATCCAAAATCGGCGTTCTCGTTCCAGAACCGCGGCATCTCCAAGGAAGCGCTCGGAGATCTCGATGGCGCGCTCGCCGACATCAACCAGGCGATCCGGCTCGATCCCTCGCTGCCGCAGCCGCTGATCAACCGTACCGCGATCTGGCGCGCCAAGGGCGATCTCGATCGCGCCATCGCCGACGGCGGCGAGGCGATCCGGCTCGCCAAGGAGAAGCCGCCGGTCAACATCATGACGCCGCCAAACAGCGTGCTGATCTCCGGCTACACGAATCGCGCGCTGGCGTATGAAGCCAAGGGCGACTACGCCCGCGCCGGCGAGGACTACAAGGCGACGCTGGCGATCGTGGCGTCTGACGCTGGCAGCAAGGCCAACCAGGCGACCGCAAAGGTGCGTCTGTCGCTGCTGACGGACGCGGTCGCGCCGATCCCGCGCGATGCGCCCTCACCGACGATCCAGCCGACCTCCGCCCCTGCGCCGCAGCAGACCGGCGCGGCACCGACACAATCGTCAGCCCCGGCCGTCCGCGGCACGCGCATGGCGCTGGTGATCGGCAATGGCGCCTATACTCATGTCAAGGCGCTGCCCAATCCACCCAACGATGCGCGCGCGGTCGCCAAGAGCCTGCGCGACATCGGCTTCAGCGTGTCGGAGGGCGTCGATCTCGATCGCGCCGCGATGCAGAAGATGACGCGCGACTTTCTTCGCGAGGCCGCGCGGGCGCAGGTGGCATTGGTCTATTATGCCGGCCATGGCGTGCAGGTCGAGGGCCGCAACTATCTCATTCCGGTCGACGTCGCGCTCAAGCCGGGCGCGAGCCTGACGGAGGCGATGATCGACATGGACACGATCATGGCCGGGCTCGACGACCAGGTCCGCACCAACATCCTGATCTTCGATGCCTGCCGCAACAATCCAATGGCGCAGCAGGTCGCATCTGCCGGAAACAATCGCGGCATCGAGGGCGCCTCGGGCCTCGCCGCGCCCACGAGTCTCGGCACCGGTGCGACATTGGGGGCCGGCACGCTGATCGCATTCGCCACCGCGCCGGGCCAGGTGGCGCTCGACGGCGACGGCGCCAACTCCCCGTTCTCCGTCGCCCTGTCGCGCCATATCGGCACGCCCGGGCTGGAGGTGCAGCAGATGCTCACCCGGGTGCGGGCCGAGGTGGTCTCGACCACGAAGAACAAGCAGGTGCCGTGGTCGAACTCGTCGCTGCTGGGCGAGGTTTATCTGGCGGAGAAATGAAGCTCTCTTGTGCCCCCGGACGCAGCGCAGCAACGCCAAGAGCGTTGCAGTGCGTCCGGGACACGAGCTCCGGCTGGTTGTGGGCCTCAATTGCCCCACACTTCCTTCGCGATCTCGACCGCGAGGCTGAGCTTGGCCCACTGCTCCTCCTCGGAGAGGATGTTGCCCTCTTCCGTCGAGGCGAAGCCGCACTGCGGGGACAATGCGAGCTGCTCCAGCGGCGCGAACTTGGCGGCTTCTTGCAGGCGGCGCTTGATGTCGTCCTTCTTCTCGAGCTCGCCGAACTTCGAAGTGATGACGCCGACCACGACGACCTTGTTGCCCTTGGGCAGGAACCGCAGCGGCTCGAAGCCGCCGGCGCGATCGCTGTCGTATTCCAGGAAGTAGCCGTCGTAATTGGTGCCGGCGAGCAGGGTCTCGGCCACCGGCTCGTAGCCGCCCGAGGAAATCCAGGTCGAGCGGAAATTGCCGCGGCAGACATGCGTGGTCACCACCATGTCGGCCGGCTTCTCCGCCAGCGCATAGTTGATGATGCGGGCATAGATCTGCTGCAGGCCGTCCGGATTGTCGCCGCGCTCGCGCGCCTTCTGCAATTCGTCCTGCGAGCAGAGATAGGCCCAGACGGTATCGTCGAACTGGAGATAGCGACAGCCAGCGTCGTAGAACGCCTTCACGGCCTTGCGATAGGTCCTGCCGAGATCTTCGTAGAAGGCATCGAGATCGGGATAGACGTCCTTGGAGATCGACTTGCGGCCGCCGCGGAAGTGGAGCACCGCCGGCGAAGGGATCGTCATCTTGGCGGTGACGTGGGCCTGGTCGGCGACCTTCTTCAGGAAGCGGAAGTGATCCAGCATCGGGTGGCTATCGGGAAAATCGAGCTTGCCGATGACGCGGACCGCATCGTGACGGGTCTGCACGCCCGTGAACTGGATGCCGGTGTCGGGGTGGAACAGCTCGCAGCCGGTGAGCTTGGCCAGGAAGTCGAAATGCCACCAGGAGCGGCGGAATTCGCCGTCGGTCGCGAGCTTCAGCCCGATCGAGGCCTGCTTGTGCACGACCTTCTCGATCTCCATGTCCTCGATCTTGCGCAGATCGTCAGCCGAGATCTCGCCCTTCTCCAGCCGGCTGCGGGCTTCCTTGATCTTGGCGGGACGCAGGAGGCTGCCGACCTCGTCGGCGCGGAAGGGGGCTTTGGTTCGCTGCATGTGTCACTCCCTGGACATCCTAGTGGGCCCTCGCCCCGGCGACGCCGAGATGGCGCTCCAGGACAGAGGGGTCGGTCTTCAGCGCGGCGCTCGTAGCGTCGTGGACGATCGTTCCGCGCTCCAATATCACAACGCGGTCGGCGAGCCCCAGAATCTTTTGGGCATTCTGCTCGACGATGATGGAGCAGATGCCCCCTGCCCGGGTGATGGTCCCGATCGCCTTGAGCAGCTCCTCGACGATGATGGGGGCAAGGCCCTCAGTCGGCTCGTCCAGCAGCAGGACTTTCGGGTTGAGGGTCAGCGCGCGGCCGATCGCCAGCATCTGCTGCTCACCGCCGGAGAGCTGATTGCCGAAATTGCTCCGCCGCTCCTTCAGCCGCGGGAACATCTCGTAGACCTTCTCCACCGTCCAGGGACCAGGCTGCGCCACCGCGGTCATGTTCTCTTCCACCGTCAGCGAGCGGAAGATGTTGCGCTCCTGCGGCACCCAGCCGATGCCGGCGCGCGCCCGCTGGTCGGGTCGCATCGCCGTGACGTCGGTGCCGGCCAGCGCGATGGAGCCGGCGAAGCGGCGCGTGACGCCGACGATGGAATTGATCAGCGTGGTCTTGCCGGTGCCGTTGCGCCCGAGCAGCGCCAGCACCTGTCCTTCGACGAGGCGGAGCGTCATCTTCGGCAGCACCACCGCCTCGCCGTAGCCAGCGCGAAGTGAATCGATCGCGAGCAGGTCAGACATTGACCGCCTCCTCGCCGAGATAGACCGCCTTCACTTGCGGATCGCGCGCGACCTCTTCGGGCGGGCCTTCGGTCAGCAGCGCGCCCGAGACCAGCACCGAGATGCGATCAGCGAAAGAGAAGACGAGGTCCATGTCGTGCTCGATCAACAGCACGGTGACGTCCCGCGGCAGGCTGCCGACGACGGCGAGAATATCGTGGCGCTCGCTCTCGGGTACGCCGGCGGCGGGCTCGTCGAGCAGCAGCACGCGCGGCTTGGCTGCAATGGCGACCGCGATCTCGAGCAGGCGCTGCTTGCCGTAGGGCAGCGTCACGGTCTGCTCGTTCATGACATCGAGCAGGTGGAAGCGGGAGAGCAGATCGGCGATCTCGCCATTGACGTCGCTGCGCGTGCCCATCCGTCGCCACCAGTCGCCGCCATGGCCGAGGCGCTCGGAGACGGCAAGGCCGATGGTCTCAAGCGGCGTAAGATCAGGATAGAGCTGGTTGATCTGGAAGGTGCGCGACAGGCCGCGCAACACGCGCTTGTGCACCGGCAGATCAGTGATGTCCTGGCCTTCGAGCAGGATGCGGCCAGAGTTCGGCTTCAGCACGCCGGTGAGCTGGTTGATGACCGTGGTCTTGCCGGCACCGTTCGGGCCGATCAGCGCGTGGCGGGCGCCCTGCTCGACCTTCAAGGACAGATCGCGGGTGACGCGCAGGCCGCCGAACTGCTTTTCGAGATTTTGAGTTTCGAGCGCGATGGTCATGAATCGCTCTCCGGCACGGCGACGATCGCCTTGCGGCCCGCAATCTGCCTGATGATCAGGTTCGGCACATACAGCACCCAGCGATGCAGGCGCTGGCGGCCGACCAGCACGACCACCACCAGCACGAGGCCGATCCAGAACTGCCAGTATTGCGGCGTGATGGTCGAGAACAATTCCTGGAGCATGCGGAAGATCACCGCGCCGATCAGCCCGCCGTAGAGATAGCCGGTGCCGCCGATGACCAGCACCAGCATCAGGTCCGCCGAGCGTTCGAAGGCGAACACGTCGAGCGAGGCGATCGCGGTCGTCTGGGTGAACAGCGCCCCCGCAATGCCGGCATAGAACGCGGCCAGCGTATAGATCGCGATCAGGCGACGGTTGACCGGAATGCCGATGGCGGCGGCCCGGAGCGGATTGTTCTTGATGGCGCGCAGCGACAGGCCAAACGGGGAATGCACGACGCGGCGGGCGAACAGGAACAGCAGAAACAACACGGCGAGCGAATAAAAGAAGCCGGCCTTGCCGAACATGTCGAAGGGGATCTGGCCGAAGATCGGCTGCATCTCGATGCCCTGCAGGCCGTCGGTCCCGCCGGTGATGTTGGAAAAGCGTTCGGCGAGCGCTTCCAGCAACAGCGCGATGCCGAGCGTCACCATCAGGCGCGTCAGGTCGATGCCGCGGATCACCAGAAAGCTGGTGGCAAAGCCGAGCACCATGGCGGCAAGGCCGGCGACGATCAGCGCCAGCACGGGCTCCTTGACGATGCCGTGCAGCGCCAGCAGCCCCGCGGCATAGGCGCCGACGCCGAAGAACGCCGCATGGCCCAGCGAGACGATGCCGGCATAGCCGAGGATGAGATCGAGCGACATCGCGAACAGCGCGAGGCGCAGGATGTCGGTCATGATCAGATAGCGCGACGGAAATGCGAAACCGCAGGCCAGCACAATCAGCCAGAACGCGATTTCGCCATAGTGCCAGCGCGCCTGGCGCTGGGCATGATGGCCGACGTCGGAAGCAGCGCTCATCGGTGAACTCAACGCGCGGCCGTGCGGCCGAACAGGCCGTTCGGGCGCCAGATCAGGATCACGATCATCATGGTGTAGATCACGAAGGGGCCCATCTTCGGCACGTAATATTTGCCGGCGACGTCGCCGATGCCGAGCAGCAGCGAGGCGAGGAACGGGCCCGTTATCGAGGACGAGCCGCCGACGGTGACCACGATCAGGAAGTAGATCATGAACTTCAGCGGGAAATACGGATCGAGGCCGAGGATCTCGGCGCTAAGCGCGCCGCCGAGGCCGGCGAGCCCGCAACCGAAGGCAAAGGTGAAGGCGAACACCTGCGGCACGTTGATGCCGAGACCGCTCGCGGCGCGGGGGTCATCGACCGCGGCGCGCAGCCGGCTCCCGAAGCGCGTCTTCGCCAGCACCATTTGAAGCGCGATGGTCAGCAGGCCGCAGATCACGATGATCATCAGCCGGTAGCGGCCGATGCCGACGCCGAACAGGTCGAACTGGCCCTGGAGTGCGGCGGGCAAATTGATGAAGACCCGCGAGGACCCCTGGATGTAATCGACGGCTGCCACCGACATGAAGGTCAGGCCGATCGTGAACAGCACCTGGTCGAGATGGCTGCGGGTGTAGAGATGACGGTACAGCGTCCGTTCGAGCGCGATGCCGATTGCAGCTGAGGAGACGAAAGCGAGCGGCAGGGCGGCAAAGAACGGCCAGCCCATCCGGTTGACCAGCACCATGCAGATATAGCCCCCCGCCATCGCGAAGGCGCCGTGGGCGAGATTGACGAAGTTCATCAGACCGAGCGTGACCGCGAGCCCGCAGGCGAGCACGAACAGCAGCATGCCGTAGGCGACGCCATCGAACAGGTTGGTGAGGATTGCGGTCATCGGGAGCCGGGAATTATCCTAGGTTCAGCCAAGTGCCTTACTGCGCTCCCTCCCCCGCTTGCGGGGGAGGGCTGGGGAGAGGGTGTTTCCGCAATGGGACAATCCCCAGGAGGAGACAGCCCTCACCCGGCGCTTTGCGCCGACCTCGCCCGCAAGCGGGAGAGGTTCAGAAGAGCGCGTCACTTCTTGGTCTTGCCGAGATCCTTGACGGCCTCGAAGGTCGCGAACTCGACATTGTAGAGCTCGCCGTCGACCTTCTCGACCTTGCGGATGTAGATGTTCTGCACGATGTCGCGGGTCTCGGGGTCGATCGAGATCGGGCCGCGCGGGCTTTCCCACTTCTGGCCCTTCATGGCCTCGATCAGCTTGTCGCCGTTGGTGTCGCCGCCGGTCTTCTTCAGCGCCTCGTAGATCAGGTGGATGCCGTCATAGCCGCTCACCGCCATGAAGCCCGGACGGTTGCCGAAGGCCTTCTTGTAGGCCGCGACGAAATCCTTGTTCATCTGCGAGGGGTGCGCCGCGGAATAGAGATGCGCGGTGACCGTGCCGAGCACGGCGTCGCCCATGTTGTTGAGCAGATCGTCGTCCGTCACGTCGCCCGGCCCGATCACCTTGATGCCGGCCTTGTCGAGGCCACGCTCGGCATATTGCTTCATGAAGTTGCCGCCCTGGCCCGCCGGCACGAACACGAAGATCGCATCCGGCTTGGCGTCCTTCATGCGCTGCAGGAACGGCGCGAAATCGGGGTTTTGCAAGGGCGTCTTGACCTCTTCGACCACCTCGCCGCCGCCCGCGGTGAAGTTCTGCTTGAAGAAGTTCAGCGCGTCATTGCCCGGCGCGTAGTCCGAGGTCAGCGTCGCGACCTTCTTGATGCCGTTCTTCACCGCCCAATCGCCGATGATGGTCGAGGACTGCGCCAGCGTGAAGCTGGTGCGCACGATATAGGGCGAGCGCTCGGTGATGATGGAGGTGCCCGCTGCCATCACGACTTCCGGGATCTTGGCCTGCGTTGCCAGCGGCGCTGCGGCGAGTGCGGCCGGCGTCACGCCGAAGCCGGCGATGAAATTGACCTTGTCGTTGACGATCAGCTCCTGCGCGGCGGTCTTGGTCTTATCCGGGATCGCGGCGTCGTCCTTCAGGATGATCTCGACCTTCTTGCCGGCTACGGTGTCGCCCTTCTGCTGCATGTAGAGCTTGATCGCGTTCTCGATCTGCTTGCCGGTCGAGGCCTGGCCGCCGGTCATTGGCAGGATCAGCCCGATCTTGACCGCGTCTTCCGCCTTGGCGGGCGCGACGGCCGCAAGGCCCGCGATAGCAACGACCGCTGCGGTACGTGAAAAAATCCTGCATCCGAACATCAGACGTCCCTCCCCTTCATTCCTCACTCTTGTGCGCCGGACCGAGTGCCCGGTCCTTGCCGCGCTTCACTCACGGACAAGCCATGCGGTGCGGCCACATGGCGTCCTCTGCAACCCCGTTGTCAATCGGACGTTGGGCGACCATTCGGCGCAAGCCGCGCGATCTGCCTCACCGACGGCGGGGGATATTTGTACGATTGTACAAATAAAATGGTCCTGTCAACGAAAAAGCCCCTGTGACGCTGGGCAGGAGGGCGAGGGCCGCACCACACAGGGATGGAGGATTCCGCCTCTCATTTGCAGAATCTCGACATCTCGATTGCGTCGCGACGAGACCACCCGACGGCTCATCGAACGACAAATACGCCATGTATACCGTACCAACTGCAGTCACCCCATCAAGCGCTAAGTTTGCTTATTATAGCACCTTCTTTGTATACAGCTTCGCCCACCCTCGAATAGGCCAATTTTACATGTTGAGAGCTATGGTTCGCCGCTGACGCCTATCCGGCGCTCCTCCATCCGCGCCCGATCGGGCACGACAGAGATGTCTATGAGTTCCCGTTCGCTTTCGATCGCCGCTGCAGTCGCCATGCTCGCTCCCATTCTTGCAGGCTGCGGGACGGTCAATGAAAAGCTCTCCGCCGGCATGGGCGACTACGTCCCGCAATGGGCCGGCGGCTTGCCCGCCGATGCGCCGCCGCGACCCGGCACGCCGCAATACGACGCCTACATGAAGGAACGCGAGCGCAAGCGGCTAATGCCGGCGGCCGATCGCGAGAAGGAAGAACAGGCCCAGAAGGGCGCGACGGGGACGACGTCGGCTGGCGCGGTGCGCTGAGGGATACCTGTCATTCCGGGGCGCCTCGCAGAGGCAAACCCGGAATCTCGAGGTTCCGGGTTCGCGCTTCGCGCGCCCCGGAACGACAGCGCCCTAATCCACGAACACCACGGTCTTGCGACCGTTGAGGATGACGCGGTCGTCGAGATGGTAGCGGATGGCCCGCGCCAGCACGCGGCGCTCGATATCACGACCCTTGCGGACCAGATCTTCCGGCGTGTCGCGATGGCTGATGCGCTCGACGTCCTGGTCGATGATCGGGCCCTCGTCGAGGTCGCGCGTGACGTAATGCGCGGTGGCGCCGATCAGCTTGACGCCGCGCTCATGGGCCTGGTGATAGGGTTTGGCGCCCTTGAAGCCCGGCAGGAACGAGTGGTGGATGTTGATGCAGCGCCCCGACAGCTTTGCCGAGAGATCGTCGGACAGGATCTGCATGTAGCGGGCGAGCACCACCAGATCGGTCTTCGTCTTGCCGACGAGGTCCATGATCTGCGCCTCCTGCTGGCGCTTGGTCTCCTTGGTGACGGGCAGGTGGTGGAAGGGGATGCCGCCGAAATCGAGCCCGGCATAGACCTCGCGCGGATGGTTGGAGACGATCGCGGTTGGAACCATCGGCAATTCGCCGATGCGCCAGCGATAGAGGATGTCGACCAGGCAGTGATCGGACTTCGACACCAGCAGCATCACCTTGCGATGCGCAGCCCGGTCGCGCATCTGCCACTCCATGCCGAAACGCTCGGCGATCGCGGCAAAGCCGGTCTGCAGCGCCGACAGCTCCACAGCAAGATCGGCCGCGGTGAACACCACCCGCATGAAGAACTTCTTGGTCTCGACGTCGTCGAACTGCTGGGCGTCGAGGATGTTCTGTCCATTATGAGCAAGAAACGTCGACACCGCCGAGACGATGCCGGGGCGATCCGGACAGGACAGGGTCAGAACATATTGATGGTCGGGCAAGACTTGGCTCGTGATGAAGGTTTGTGCAGCGGAACATTCCTGCGATTTGCGCCCTGCTCTAGCACCGGCCCGCCCTTGCGCCAATCCCAACCGCGGAGTCAGGATGAACGGACAATTGCGAATTCTCACCGGAGCATCCCCATGGCCGACCGCTTGAACGGCTACCGCATCCTGATCCTGGAAACGCGTGAGGAGGCGCAGTTCTCCAAGCTTCTGGCCGAGCAAGGCGCCGAGGTCGTGCAGTGCCCGATGTTCACCATTTGTGATGCGCCGGATCCGGCTCCAGTCGAGGCCTGGATCCGCCGTGCCATCGACGAGCCCTTCGACGATCTCGTGCTGATGACGGGCGAAGGCCTGCGTCGCATCATGAAGCTCGCCCGCGCCCGCGAGCTCGACACCGCCCTTGTCGCGGCGCTCGCCCAAGCGCGCAAATTCACCCGCGGCCCGAAGCCGGGCAAGGCACTGCGCGAGATCGGTCTCGAGGCGCAGCAGACCACGGAGAAGCCGACCACCGAAGGCGTGATCGAGATGCTGGCCAAGCTCGACCTGAAGGGGCGGCGACTAGGTCTCCAGCTCTATCCCGACAAGGACCACAGCGCGCTGACCGGCGCGCTGGCCGCGCAAGGCGCCGCCGTCGATACCGTGCTGCCCTACGTCTACGATTCCAAGGCTGCCGATGCCAGCATCGTCGCCGCCATTGACGAGATGGCAGAGGGACGCATCGACTCCATTGCACTGACCAATCTCGGCCAGGTCCGCCGCCTGATCGAAGCCGCCAAGGCGCATGGCAGTGAGGCGAAGCTGCGCGCCGGGTTGGAGCGGACGCTGATTGCGTCGGTGGGCCCTGCGGTGTCGGGGGAGCTTACCGCGCACGGCCTGCGCACGGACATCGCACCGGCGGATGAGGCCTATTTCATGCGCCCGCTGATTTCGGCGATGGCGGCGGCGCTAGCGGAAAGGACGGCGAAGGCGACGGGTTAATCGCCAGGCGCCGATTCTTAGCCCGCCACCTGCGAGGCGGCCGACATCAGCTCCTGTGGGCTCGGAGCTCCGAACATGCGCTGGCCGCCGTCGGGGACCTCGGTAAACGTCCAGCGCACGATCCCTTCCCGATCGAGCAGGAACTGGCCGAAAAGCTGGCCCTGGCCGGTTGCCGCCATGCGCTGATCGGCCTCCGTGATCTCGTAGCCGTCCTTGTTGTTGAGGTACTCAGCCGCCGCTGGCCGATTCATCGGCCCGGGTAGTTCGCCGGGCATCTCGACCGGCATGCTCATGACCACATCCATGCCCACCTTGCGCGGCCATTCGGTCTCGTTCTCCGTGAACTCGATGTTGGGCAGGCCGAACGCGCGGTGCGAGATCCGCTCGGGGTCGGACGCGGCGAGCAGATTGGGCAATGGATGATAGCGGAAGTAGAGCCGCGCGCGCTCGATGGGCGTATTCACGACCGTGAGACTTTCGACGCCCTTGTCGCGCAGGGCTGCGTCGAGTTGCGCCTGTGCCGCGATATGGCGCCGACAGAACGGGCAGTGCAGCCCTCGATACAAGCCGATCAATATCGGACTATGTCCGCGAAAATCCTGGAGCGCGATCGTTCCATCGCGTGTGATGGCGTCCAGCACGATGTTCGGTGCGCGATCGCCCGGTTGAAGCGGTCCATCGACATGAAGTTCTGACATGGTTGAACTCCTTCATATGACCTAGTCAAGAAATGGCAGTACGATCAGCCCGGCGGGATCAAGCCCGTGGCGGGCGCAGACATCATGGGCCAGCGCGAAATATCGGTCGGCCTCGGGCATGTCGCCTCGATCAAGGCTCAGCGTCGCGAGACCATCATAGCATGGAAAGAGCTGCTGCGGTTCACCGGTTTCGTTCGCCACCTCGATTGCTTCATTGTAGCAGAGGGCGGCCAGATCGGGGCGGAAATGGCATTGATGGATTTGCCCAAGCACAATCAAGGGCACGGAGAGATGCTCGCGCTGATCGAGCGCACGGTCGATTTCGATCGCCCTTTCGGCAGCCGGCACCCCTTCCTCGGTACATCTGTCCGTGAAGGTGCAACAGGCAACGGCAAAATTGGCAAGCAGACGCGCCTGGAAGCCAAGATCCCCGATCTGACGCGCGACATCGAGTCCGCGCCGGCAAACCTCCACGGCTTTCGCCGGGTCAACGATCGTGTAGAGCACACCGAGATTGGTGTAGCCGCGGCACGCTACGTTAAGGAGCCCGGCCGCTTCGGCGGCCGCGACACTTTGCTCCACCTCACGGACTGCCTCCGCGTGTCGTCCAAGCCGCGCCAGCGCAACCCCCTTGGTGTTGAGGGCCTCGGCAATGGCACGTGCCGCCTCGAGCCCGGCCTGCTCGTCCGCCGGTACTGACCGTGCATAGCCGAGCGCCTCGTCTGCCCATCTTGCGGCGGCCACGTGATCGCCCGTCCGAAACGCGAGACGGCCGCGCTCCTGCAAGAGATGCGCCCACTCGATGGGCGCGTCGGTCCCTCCAAGCAGTTTGGCCGCCTCGGCGTAATGCGTCTCTGCCTTGATCCGCTTGCCGGCATCCCACAGCAATCGGCCAAGCTTGCGAACAATTCGCGCTTCGCCGATCCGGTCCTGTATGGCGCGATGCCCCTCCAACGCGCTCTGATAGTGCTCCTCGGCCGTGGTCCGGCGGCCAGCCGCGCCACAGAGGTCCGCAATCCGCTCGTACAGGACCAGACGTTCCTGCTCCAGTTCGCCGCCGGTCAACAGCACGGCGAGGGCCTGTTGGTAGAGACGGATGGCATCGTCATTGGCATAGCTGGCGCGTGCGCGATCGCCGGCCGCGCGCAGATAGCGCGCGCCTTTCGGCTTGCTCGCGCTCAGACTGAAGTGATGTCCGAGCAG
The DNA here is from genome assembly GCF_025200925.1 of Bradyrhizobium sp. CB1015. GTDB lineage: Bacteria > Pseudomonadota > Alphaproteobacteria > Rhizobiales > Xanthobacteraceae > Bradyrhizobium. The sequence goes on from NZ_CP104174.1 coordinate 6,306,581, forward strand.
TATGAGATCTTCGAGACGCTCGGGATCATTGCCATAGAGCCTCTCGAGCGCTCCACCAATCCGTCCATGAAGCTCGATCCGCCGTTGCAGAAGCAGGTTTTGATAGATCACGTCCTGAAGCATGGTTTGCGTGAAGCGGTAGGTCCGCAGCGAAATCGAGTTCGAGCCCGCGACCTCCTCGATGATCTCCGCATCGCACAGACGTTCGAGCCCCGCTTCAACCCTCGCCGGCTCGGTTGCCGCCGCACCGAGAGCCGCCGTATCAAAACGCGGTCCGATAACCGCAGCCTCCTGTGCCAGGCGGCGTACCGGATGCGGCAACCGGTCGAGGCGCGCCAGCAGCAACGCCTGAATGCTTGCCGGAATATCGGCGGCAGCTTCATCCGACGTCATCCGCCACTGCGCGCCGTCGCGCTCCAGCGTGCCGGCCTCGATGAGGCCCCGTATGATCTCCTCGAGAAAAAGCGGATTGCCGCCAGCGCGATCGAGGATTCGGCTGAACAGGCGTCCCGGTGGGTCACGCCAAACGCGACTGAAGTAGGCCGCGATCAGCCTTTGTCCCTCGGCGTCGTCAAGCGGGGGCAGCCGAAGGGTCGTGTGACTGATTTTGCTCGAACCGAACTGGTCCAGCTCCAGCATCGGCCGATGCGTAAACAGCAGCATCAGCCGCGTCCGCTCCATTCTGTCCATCAGGAACCGCAACGCTTCAAGAGATACCGCATCCGCCCAATGCAGATCCTCGACGATGATCAGCAACGGCGACAGCGCCAGGCGGCGTTCGAAGACGGTGCGTATCGCGAAGAATGTTTGCCGGCGGAGCTGTTCGGGCTCGACATGCCTGAGCACGGCGTTGGGGTCGCCGAGGCCGAGTACATGCAGATAGAGGGGCATCAGTCGGTCGGCCTCGTCAGTCGCGAGGCCAAGCTCCGACAGCGCTTCGGCGACCTTCGCCTCCGCCTCTGCGGCGTCGGCCTTCTGCGCGATGCCATAGGCGCTGCGCAGCACGGCGGCGAGTGTGCCGTAGGATTGTTCGCCCAGCGGCGAGCACGCCGCCCGCCGAATCGCCACGTGTGCAAATCGATCCTCGTCGCGGATACGGGCGGCGAATTCGCTGACCAGGCGCGTTTTCCCGATGCCGGCTTCACCGACCAGCCGCACCAGTTGAGCCGCGCCGCCGCACGCGAGATCAAGGCTGCCGATGATGCGCGCAAGCTCGGCGTCGCGCCCGATGAACGGCGCATTGAGGCCAAGCGCGTCGAGGCCGCGTGCCGCACGGGGCGTGTCGAGCGCCTCCTTCAGACGGTGCACCAATACGCTGCCCATCTTGCCCTTGAGCGAGACCTCGCCAAGCGAGTCATAGGAGAACGCATGCCGCGTCAGACGGTGGGTCAATGGCCCGACCAGCACCTCGCCCGGAGCCGCCATCGACTGGAGTCGCTGGGCAGTATTCACCGTGTCGCCGGTCACCGAATAGGATTTGGCAACGCCCACACCGATCCCGCCCGTGACGACGTGCCCGGTGTTGATGCCGACATGGAGCAGCAGCGGTGAACCTGCATACGCCTTCGCGCGTTCGCTGAGACGCGCTGTCCGGCCGAACATGTCGAGCGCAGCGCGGACCGCCCGCTCCGGGTCGTCCTCGTGCGCCGCCGGCGCACCAAACAGAGCAAGCAGCGCATCGCCGATGAATTTGTCCACGAAACCGCCAAAGCTTTGCACCGCGGCCGTCAACTCTTCGAACAGTTCGTTTTGAAGCGTCTGCATGACCTCGGGGTCGAGCCGCTCGCTCATCGCGGTGAAGCCGCTGAGGTCGGCAAACAGCACGGTGATGGTACGGCGGTTCGCCTCGCTGTCGATCCTGTCCGACTGAAGTCCACATGCGGCTTGAGCTGCATCCGTCGGCAAGAGAGGCGGAGAGGACGGCCGGATCGGAAGCGTCGTCAGGCGCGTTGGCGCCTGCCCGCCGCCCGTGGAGACCTCAGAGACGGAAACGCCGCATTTCGGGCAATAGGCGAAATCCGGTGCGCATGGAAAGCCGCAGCCAGGGCACGCCTTCGGCTGCTTCGTGCCGCACTTCGGGCAGAAGGCAAAGCCGCTCTGAACCTCAGACCCGCAACCCGAGCACGTCATGGCCCAAGACCTCTCATGGCCCAAGACCTTTCCTGACCGAAACCTCGCGGAAGCCGCGATGGCGTGATCCGCTGGCCCTCAAGAATGGACCCAGCATGCAGGCCAGAATGGGCGCGGCGCGCCGGAAGAGCAAGCGGTGGCTCGTCGACCCTCGCCCGGACGGATTAAACGGCGAGGCAATGCTGCGGGTGCACTGGCGGACCGAAGGCGGCTGCCGCGCGACCTGGAGGAAAGCAAGCGGGATGACGAGGCAGGAGCCGGGCGCTAATCGCCATACTCACGCAGCTTCTCGACGTTGAGGATGGTGACCCCGCCATATTCCAGCCGCAGCAGCCCCTCTTTCTCCAGCCGGTTCAGCGCGCGGTTGGCGTTCTGGCGGGACATGCCGGAGAGCGCGCCGATCTCCTCCTGCGTGATCTCCAGATGCGCGGTCGATTCCGGATAGAGGATCGGGTTGAAAAGCGAAGCGATGCTGCGGGCGAGGCGCGCGGTGGCATCGAGCGTGCGGTTGACCTCGAGCATGCCGATGAACTGGCCGAGCCGCTCGTTGAGCTGGCGCACCAGGAAGCGGTTGAAGCCGACGCTGTTCTCGAACAGCCACATGAAGGCGCTGCGCTCCATCAGGGCTACGCGGCTGTCGCGCAGCGCGACCACGTCGTAGCGGCGCGGTTCGTTCTTGAGCACGCTGCCCTCGCCGAACCAGGCCCCTGCCGTCAGCCCGGCAAGGCTGGTCTCCTTGCCGTCGCGCGAGACCCCGCCCATGCGGGCAAGGCCACCCACCATGCCGGCCCAATAGGCAAAAATATCGCCGCGCATGAACACGCTCTCGCCGGTGCCGTAGGACCGCTCCGTGATTCCGGCACGCGCGACCTCGATCTCGGCTTGTGTGAGCTCGCGCGACCAGGCGGCAATGCGCTTCAGATGATCCTCTGAAATCATGATCTCGAAGCCAGCCGCACCGTTCTGTCACTCCATGCTTCTGTTGCACTGCAACAGAATCGCTTCGGCCACCCATCCGACGAAAGATGAAGGCCCGCTCGGCTCGACAAACTTTGTCGCAGAATTGTCAGGCCGGAGACATTTCAAAATAGCGCTTTCCCCTATTGAGGACCACCTCGGGCGATGCGGCTTTTGATCCCTCACGGGAACGAAGGTGGCGCCGGTCCGGTCGAGACCAATAGCTGCATGGTCTGGCCGGCACGACCGTACTAGGATCGCCTGACAGGAACGGACGAAGAGCGCCAATCAAGCGCCATCACCGGGAGGGATTCGTTTGGTGGCTACCAGTCTCGAAGTGCGCGGCGTGTCCTTGCGATTCGGCGGCGTTCGTGCCCTGACCGATGTCAGCTTCGCCATCAGGGCAGGCGAGCTGTTTTCGATCATCGGACCCAACGGCGCCGGCAAGACGTCGATCGTGAACTGTATTTCCGGCCGCTACAAGCCGACCGAAGGCCAGCTGTTCTATCAGGACCGCGACATCACCGGCTTGACGCCGAATGCCCGCGCCTCGCTCGGCATCGGCCGCACCTTCCAGAATCTCGCGCTGTTCCACCATATGAGCGTGCTCGACAACATCATGGTCGGCCGCCATCACCTCCTGAAGAACAATTTCCTCACGGGCTCGCTGTACTGGCTCACCGGCGCGCGCAAGGAGGAGCTCGAGCACCGCCGCAAGGTGGAAGAGATCATCGACTTCCTCGATCTGCAGTCGGTGCGCAAGGCCACCGCCGGCACCCTCTCCTACGGCCTGCGCAAGCGCGTGGAGCTCGCCCGTGCCATGGCCCTGGAGCCGCGCCTGATCCTCCTCGACGAGCCGATGGCCGGCATGAATTTCGAGGAAAAGGAGGACATGGCCCGCTACATCGTCGATCTCAACGAGGAGTTCGGAATGACGGTGGTGATGATCGAGCACGACATGGGCGTGGTGATGGACATCTCCCATCGCGTCATGGTGCTGGATTTCGGCAAGAAGATCGCCGAGGGCGATCCGGCGACCGTTCTCGCCGATCCGCACGTCAAGCGCGCTTATCTCGGCGAAGAGGACGAGGTGCTGGTCGATCCCGATGATGCCTCTCCGGCGCAGGAGAGCGCGGCATGATGGATTATGCAGGCCGCGTCGCGCAGGCCGACACCTATCCAAAGATGCTCCGGCTCAACGCCAGGGAGCACGGCAACGAGATCGCAATGCGCGAGAAGGATCTCGGGCTCTGGCGCATCTTCACCTGGAGCGACTATCAGGCCCGCGTGCGTGATTTCGCGCTCGGTCTCGTCGAGCTTGGCCTTGGTCGCGGCGATGTCATCGGCATCATCGGCGACAACCGGCCGGACTGGGTCGCGGCAGAAGTCGCGACACATGCCATTGGCGGCCTCAGCCTCGGGCTCTATCGCGACGTGCTGGACGAGGAAGCCTCCTATCTCCTCAACTATGGCGAGGCGCAGCTGGTCTTCGCCGAGGACGAGGAGCAGGTCGACAAGCTGCTTACCCTCGCCGAACGCGTGCCGAAGCTGAAGCACATCGTCTATTCCGATCGGCGCGGAATGCGGAAGTACGACGACCCGCGCCTGATGTCGGCGGAGAAGTTTGCCGAGCTCGGCCGTGCCCGCGCCGCACGCGAGCCGGAGCTCTACGACAGACTGGTCGACGCCACCAAGGGCGAGGACGTCGCGATCCTCTGCACCACCTCCGGCACCACCTCGCATCCAAAGCTCGCGATGCTCGCTGCCGGCCGCGTGCTCGGCCATTGCGCGACCTATCTCGCCTTCGACCCCAAGGGCCCCGATGACGAATATGTCTCGGTGCTGCCGCTGCCCTGGATCATGGAGCAGGTCTACGTGCTCGGCAAAGGTCTGCTCTGCCGGATGAAGATCAACTTCGTCGAAGAGCCCGACACGATGATGAATGATCTGCGCGAGATCGCGCCGACCTTCGTGCTGTTCGCGCCGCGCGTCTGGGAATCCATTGCCGCCGACGTCCGCGCCAAGGTGATGGATGCGACGCCCTTCAAGCAGCGCCTGTTCGATGTCGGAATGAAGTCGGGCCTTGCCGCGCTCGAACAGGGCAAACGCTCCGGCTTTGCCGACGCGATCCTGTTTCGCGCGCTGCGTGACCGCCTCGGCTTCACCCGCCTTCGGTCGGCCGCGACCGGCGGCGCGGCGCTCGGGCCTGACACCTTCAAGTTCTTCCAGGCCATGGGCGTGCCGCTGCGCACGCTCTACGGCCAGACCGAGCTGCTCGGGGCCTACACCCTGCATCCCGAGGGCAAGGTCGATCCCGACACCACGGGCGTCCCGATGGCCGACAGCGTCGAGATCCGCATCGACAATGCCGACGTCCACGGCGTCGGCGAGATCGTGGTGCGGCACCCGAACATGTTCCTGGGATACTACAAGAACCCCGAGGCCAGCGTCGCCGACATCAAGGACGGCTGGATGTGCTCGGGCGATGCCGGATATTTCAACGCCAACCAGCAGCTCGTCGTCATCGACCGCATCAAGGATCTCGCCGAGACCTCCCGCGGCGAGCGCTTCTCGCCGCAATTCATCGAGAACAAGCTGAAATTCTCGCCCTATATCGCCGAAGCCGTGGTGCTTGGCGCCGGCCGCGACGCGCTCGCGGCCATGATCTGCATCCGCTACTCCATCATCTCGAAATGGGCGGAGAAGAACCGCCTCTCCTTCACGACCTACAGCGACCTCGCCTCACGGCCGGAGGTCTACGCGCTGCTGCAGAAGGAGGTCGAGACCGTCAACGCCACGCTGCCGCCGGCCCAGCGCATCTCGCGTTTCCTCTTGCTCTACAAGGAGCTCGACGCCGACGACGGCGAGCTCACGCGCACCAGAAAGGTGCGCCGCGGCGTCATCAACGAGAAATACGCCGGCATCATCGACGCCATCTACCGCGGCGATTCCGACATCCCCGTCGACACCGTGATCCGCTTCCAGGACGGCACCACGCAGCGGGTGCGAACGACGCTGCGCGTGGTGGACCTCGGCGGGCGCGGGCACATGGCGGAGGCTGCGGAGTGAGCTTGCTTCCAGTCCAGCACGCGATGCCTGCCGATGCGCCCTCTCCCCTTGTGGGAGAGGGCATCTCCGCCGTCAGCCACGGCCTCACCCGGGTGAGGGCTGCTCTCTCCGCACCGTCACTGCGGAGACAACCCCTCACCCGGCTTCGCTTCGCGAAGCAACCCTCTCCCACAAGGGGAGAGGGTGCACCGTCATTGTTTCTGCATTTTGCGCGGATATCGGCATGAACACCGCCTTCCTCATCCAGCTCCTGGTCAACGGCCTTGTGGTCGGCACGCTCTATGGCGTGGTCGCGATGTCGTTCGTGCTGATCTACAAGGCGACGCAGGTCGTCAACTTCGCGCAAGGCGAACTGCTGCTGGTCGGCGCCTGGGTGTGCTGGGCCTTGCTTGCGAAATACCATGTGCCGTTCTGGATCGGCATGCCGATCACGCTGGTGTTCATGTTCGTGTTCGGCATCGCGGTGCAGGTGCTGATCCTGCGGCCGATGATCGGCGAGCCGATCATCTCGGTGATCATGGTGACGATCGGCCTCTCCACCGTGCTGCAGGCGACGCTGAAATGGATGTTCGGCGTCAATCCGCAGCCGTTCCCGCGCGTGTTCGAGAGCCAGTCGGTCAGCCTGCTCGGACTGCAGATCCAGACCGTCTATGTCATGAGCCTCGTCGTGTCGGTCGCGATGATGATCGGCATGGCCTGGTTCTTCCGAGCATCGAAGTACGGCCTTGCGATGCGCGCCACCGCGTTCAACCAGCAGGTCGCGCAGTCGCTCGGCATCTCCGTGAAGAGCGTGTTCGCGATGGCCTGGGCGATCTCGGCGACCGTCTCGGCGGTGGCCGGCGTCGTGGTCGCCGTGGTCAACGGCGTATCGTCGGGACTGTCCGCCTACGGCATCAAGGTGTTTCCGGCGGCGATCCTCGGCGGACTCGATTCCGTCGGCGGCGCCGTACTCGGCGGCATCATCATCGGCCTGCTCGAGAATGTCGCCCAATATGTCGACAACGAGTATCTGCATTGGGGCAATCTCTACGAGATCGCGCCGTTCTACGTCCTCATCATCGTGCTGATGATCAAGCCTTACGGCCTGTTCGGCACCCACGACATCGAGCGGATCTGACCCATGGCCGGCCCTGCCCTCATCCCCGCTGGTGATTTCCGCACAACCTACGCCGCGGACACCACGATCTTCCCGACCACCACCAGCCGCAATTTCGCGATTCTCGGCGTCGCGCTGCTCTGCCTCGCGCCGCAATTCTTCAGCGGCTATTGGCTCAGCATCTTGATCCAGATCGGCATCTTCTCGATCGCGGCGCTGGGCTTGAACATCCTGGTCGGCTTCACCGGCCAGATCTCGATCGGGCACGCCGCCTTCTTCCTGCTCGGCGCCTTCACCTCGGCCTACATCTCCAACAACGCGCCGATCCCGGTGTTCCTCGCGATCCCGCTCGCCGGCGTCATCACCGCGCTCGTTGGCCTCGTCTTCGGCATTCCGGCGGCGCGGCTGAAGGGGCTCTATCTCGTCATCGCGACGCTCGCCGCTCAATACATCCTGCTCGACTTCTTCTCCCGCGCCGAATGGTTTTCCGGCGGCTCGGTGCCGGCGAGCGCCGAGCCGTTCTCGATCTTCGGCTACACGCTGCGCGGCGACAAGCAATATTTCTACGTCGTGCTGGCCTATGTGCTGGTGAGCTACATCCTCGTCACCAACCTGATGCGCACGCGCGACGGCCGCGCGCTGGTGGCGATCCGCGACCATTATCTCTCCGCGGAGATCATGGGCATCAATCTCACCAAGTACCGCACGCTGTCGTTCGGTCTTGCCGCCTTCTTCGCCGGCATCGCAGGCGCGCTCTATGCACACTATCAGCTCGTCGTCTCCCAGGAGGGTTTCGGCATCGAGCGCTCGATCCTGTTCCTTGCCATGATCATCATCGGCGGCACCGGCTCGATCATGGGCACGCTGATGGGCACCGCCTTCGTCGTGCTGCTGCCGGAGTCGATGGAATGGATCAGCCTGCATTTGAAGGGCGGCGCGATCGACAAGGCGCTGTCGCTCAACACCAACATCACCTTCCTGCGCGAGATCGCGATCGGGATGATCATCATCGCGTTCCTGATGTTCGAGCCCGATGGCCTCGCGCATCGCTGGCGACAGATCAAGGCGTACTGGAAACTCTACCCGTTCTCGCATTGAGCGCGGGCGACTTCACTTTAACGATAACAGGAGGAACCAACCCATGAAGACAAGATCCTTTTTGAGCACCGCTTCCCTCGCGTTTGCGATCGCAGGCTTTGCGGCCAGCGCGCAGGCGCAGATCGCGGTTGGCCATCTCGCCGACTATTCCGGTGCGACCTCGGACGTCGGCACGCCTTATGGCCAAGCCGTGGCCGACACGTTTGCCTGGATCAACAAGAACGGCGGTATCGGCGGCAAGCAGGTCAATCTCGACAGCAACGACTACGGCTACCAGGTGCCGCGCGCGATCGCGCTCTACAAGAAATGGTCTGGTGGCGAGAAGGTTGCCGCGATCATGGGCTGGGGCACCGCGGACACCGAAGCGCTGACCGGCTTCGTCGCACAGGACAAGATTCCCTACGTCTCCGCCTCCTACGCGGCGGCCCTGACCGATCCGGAAGGCGTGAGCGGAAAGGCCAAGCCCGCCCCCTACAACTTCTTCTACGGCCCCAGCTACTCGGATGCGATGCGCGCATTGGTGACCTGGGCCGCCGAGGATTGGAAGGCCAAGGGCAAGAGCGGCAAGCCGAAGTTCGTCCATATGGGCGGCAATCATCCCTATCCTAATGCGCCGAAGGCGGCCGGCGAGGCGATCGCCAACGAGCTCGGCTTCGAAGTGCTGCCGCCGATCGTGTTCGCGCTGACGCCCGGCGACTACAGTGCGCAGTGCCTCAGCCTGAAGAGCTCCGGCGCCAATTACGCCTATCTCGGCAACACCGCCGCCTCCAACATCTCCGTGCTGAAGGCCTGCAAGGCCGCCGGCGTGGATGTGCAGTTCCTCGGCAATGTCTGGGGCATGGATGAGAACGCCGCCAAGACAGCGGCCGACGCGGCCGACGGAGTCGTGTTCCCCCTGCGCACGGCGGTGACCTGGGGCGGCAACGCGCCGGGCATGAAGACGGTGATGGAAATCTCGAAAATGTCGGATGCGAGCGGCAAGGCCTATCGCCCGGTGCACTACATCGCCGGCGTCTGTAGCGCGCTCTACACCAGGGAAGCGCTCGACTGGGCCGCCAAGAACGGCGGCGCCACCGGCGAGAACGTCGCCAAGGGCTTCTACCAGAAGAAGGACTGGGTGCCGGCCGGCATGGAGGGTGTCTGCAATCCCTCGACTTGGACCGACAAGGACCATCGCGGCACGCTGAAGGTGGACCTCTATCGCACCAAGATCTCGGGCGCGACCGACAGCGACCTCAACGATCTCATGGCCAAGGGCGCGATCAAGCTCGAGAAGGTCAAGACGGTCGAGCTGCCGCGCAAGCCGGAATGGCTGGGGTGGTGAGGCCCTAACGCGTCGTTCCGGGACGATGCGAAGCATCGGACTATGGTGCGCAATTGCGCACCTGAGAACCTCGAAATTCCGGGTTCGGTCCTGCGGACCGCCCCGGAATGACAGGATCGGGCCGCGACGACACCAAGAGAGAGTAACTGACCATGAGTGAAACGGCTCAAATCGAGCGTCCCTCCCCCAGCATCGTGCCCGCGCCGCCCCTCCTCGCCGTGCGCAACATCGAGGTCGTCTACGACGACGTCATCCTGGTGCTGCGCGGCCTCAGCCTCGACGTGCCCAAGGGCGCGATCGTGGCGCTGCTCGGGGCCAACGGCGCCGGCAAGTCGACGACGCTCAAGGCGATCTCGGGGCTGCTCAAGACCGAGGACGGCGAAGTCACGCGCGGCGAGATCCTGTTCGAGGGCGAGCGGATCAACGGCATCGATCCCGACAAGATCGTCCGCCGCGGCATCTTCCAGGTGATGGAGGGCCGGCGCATCGTCGCCGACATGACGTCGCTCGAGAATCTCAAGCTCGGCGCCTTCACCCGCAGAGACCGCGAGGTCGATGCCGACCTCGACATGGTCTTCGGCTACTTCCCGCGCTTGAAGGAGCGCACCGGCCTTGCCGGCTATCTCTCCGGCGGTGAGCAGCAGATGCTCGCGATCGGCCGCGCGCTGATGGCGCGCCCGAAGATGATCCTGATGGACGAGCCCTCGATGGGCCTGTCGCCGCTGCTGGTGAAAGAGGTGTTCTCGATCATTCAAAAGATCAACCGCGATCTCGGCGTCACCATCCTCCTGGTCGAGCAGAATGCGCGCGCTGCGCTCTCCGTGGCGAGGCACGGCTACATCATGGAGCAGGGCAAGGTCGTGCTCGACGGCAGCGCCGACGAATTGCGCGACAACGAGGACGTCAAGGAATTCTACCTCGGCGGCGCTGGCGACCAGCGCAAGAGCTTCAAGAACCTCAAGAGCTTCAAGCGGCGCAAGCGCTGGCTGTGATCCACAAAGAGCTTAGCCGAGTACCTGCTCCGCTTCCGTGACCGCGCAGAGAACATGATAGAACGACGACGCAGGAATGGTGTCGATCAGCGATTTGCCGTCGCGATCGAACTGGTCGTACCAGCCGCCCTTCACGGGATGGCTGAGATAGTGCCGTTCGAGCCGCACCAGCGCCGCGCGCGCCTCGTCCGCCGCACCCGCCTCGCCGGACTCGGCCTGCGCGATCCACGCCTTCGCGATCTCGGTCTGCGGCCACAGCCGGCGCGTGCTGCGGCGGATGTTGCCGCTTGCGTCGCCCTCGTCGACGAGGCAGCCCGTGGTCTCGTCGCGATAGCGCAGCGAGGTCTCCAGCAATTCCGCACGCCGCTGGCCGGTCGGGCAGCCTGTCATGCGTTCAAAACCCTTCAGCAGCCAGACCCATTCCGCCTGGTGGCCCGGCTCGACGCTGACCGGCTCGATCTTCGACCAGTCCTCCTCGAAATACTCCGACAAGACATGCTTCTGCTTGTCGTAGAGGTTGGCCAGGAACAGTGCGAAGAATTCGCCGGCACGGTTCTGGAACGACAGATCGTGGGTCGCGTCGAAACACGCGATCATCGCCTCGAACAGATGCATATGGGGGTTCTGCCGGCGCGGCAGCGAGACCGGAAGGCCCTCGTGAACGCCGCCATGCGGCGAGCGCAGATGGCCGTCGAGGAAGGCGAGCAGCGCATCGATCTCGGCGCGGACCTGCGCATCCTGATCGAGCGCATAGACGCTGGCGAGCGCAAACAGGATGAAGGCGTGGTCATAGGCATCGCGCCGGGCATCCAGCACCGATCCGTCCGGGGTCAGCCGGTGCACATAGCCGGGCCGGCCGTCGGGCGCCTTCGCTTTGGCCAGCAGGTGCTCCAGCCCCTTCAGCGCAATGGCGCGCCCGTCGGGATACCAGCCCATCTGTGCCGCCTTCGCGTAGCACCAGATCTGGCGGGCCTGCACGAACACGCGCCGGGGCGCGGCCGCATCCGCCGCGCCGTCGCGGTGCAGCCTGTCGATGAAGCCGCCTGCGGCGTGATCCCAGCCGACCGTCGACCACAGCGGCAGCGCCTCGTCGATCATACGGCGCTTCAGACGTGCGACGACGTTCGACGCCGCAATGATTCCTTCGTCCGCCATCGGGTCCCTTTCAAGCCTCGCCAATGGCGGTCTGATAGCCATGCCGGGGGCGGTACGCAACGGATGCCAACACGGAAAGAACAGCCATGACCGCCCATTACGACGCCCGCGAGACGCGCGAGCAAGCCGCGCGCGAGGCCGACCTGTTCGTCCGCCTCCCGGAGGTGCTGCGAGCCGCGATGGCCGCCCCGGCCTATGCCGCGCGGCTCAAAGGCTTCGATCCCGCCGCCGTGACCTCCAGGGCGGCTCTGGCGGACCTACCGGTGTTGCGCAAGTCGGAACTGCCCGCCCTGCACAAGGCCTCTGCGCCCTTCGGAGGCTTCGTGGCGGGGTCCCCGAGCTCGTTCCCCCGCCTCTTCACCTCCCCCGGCCCGATTTTCGAGCCGGAAGGGCGGCAGGCCGATCCCTGGCGCGGCGCAAGGGCGCTGTTCGCAGCCGGGTTCCGTCCCGACGATATCGTCCTGAATACCTTCAGCTACCATCTCACCCCCGGCGGTTTCATCTTCGACGCGTCGGCGCGCGCGCTCGGCTGCGCTGTGATCCCGGCCGGCCCGGGCAACACAGAACAGCAATTCGAGCTGATCGAGGCCTACCGGCCGGTAGGCTACAGCGGCACGCCGGATTTCCTGAAGATCCTGCTCGATGCCGCGGCAAGCTCGGGGCGTGACGTTTCCTCGATCAAGCGCGCGCTGGTCTCGGGCGCTGCGTTCCCGCCCTCGCTCCAGGCCGAGATCAAGGGGCGCGGCATCGACGCCTACCAGGCCTTCGGCACCGCCGATCTCGGCCTCATCGCCTTCGAGACCGAGGCACGCGAAGGCATGGTGGTCAACGAGGACCTGATCCTGGAGATCGTCAAGCCCGGCACCGGAGTGCCGGTCGCGCCGGGCGACGTCGGCGAGATCGTCGTGACCTCGCTCGACCCGCACCATCCCTGGATCCGGCTTGCGCTTGGCGACCTCACCGCCGCGCTGCCGGGCACCAGCCCCTGCGGTCGCACCAACATGCGCATCAAGGGCTGGATGGGCCGCGCCGACCAGACCACCAAGATCAAAGGCATGTTCGTCCGTCCCGAGCAGATCGCCGAGATCGGCAAGCGCCATTCCTCGCTCGGAAGACTACGCCTCGTCGTCACACGCCAGGAGGAGACCGACGCGATGACATTGAGGGCGGAAACGGCGGCCGCGAGCGAAGCGCTACGCGAGGAGATCGCCGGCACTTTGCGCGCCGTGACGAAGCTCGGCGGCAATGTCGAGCTGGTCAGCCCCGGCGTGCTGCCGAATGACGGCAAGGTGATCGCGGACGAGCGCTAAAGGCCCCCAACCCCAATGCGAACAGGGAATTCTACAGGGAAACCCTGTGGCGCAGCAGCGCGATTCGCGCCAAAAATAGTGCAACTCACTGAAGTTCTTATTGTTTTTGAGTTGGCACGGCACACCGATACAGGGTATGTCCCGCTACCGAACAGGGAATTGGGCTCGACCAAACCGGGAAATCCTGCGGGGCCGCCCATCGCGTTGGCACCTTCGTGCAGTCGAGAGCGTTAACCTTCCGTTACTTACTGGTTCTCCTCACCGCCACATCCATCCGGCAATCACTGCACTAATAATTGGGGGCTTATGATGGAATACGAGATTGCGCCTGCGAGCTATCAACCTTATCAATCCAAATGGATCTTCCGTCTGGCCGAGGCTGCGGAATGGCTGGCAAACGCGACCGGCATTTCACTCGAGCAGGCCAAATCGGATATCTGCCGCGCCCTCTCGGACGGTGTCATCGACTTCCTTGCCGAATTGGCGTGCCATGCAGCCAGGAGCCAGCGCTCCGACTCCAAGGCCGGTCCCGCCAATCTTGAAATTCCGAGAATGCTAAAATCTGAGGATTTCGACTGGGAGCAGTCGCGCCCCCGGTCGCCCTGGTGGCTCCATGCTTTGCACCGTCATGAGCACGGTCTATGGCATCTGGCATCAATCGAGCTCTCAAGACCTGATCTTAAGAAGGCTCTATTGGCCGTGGCGGCGACCAACAATGTGCGCAGCAAGCACGACCAGCGCACAAGGCAGCGCGTACGCCCGCACCGCGAGGCCGCCGACCGCGCCATTATCGCCCTCTGGCCCGATGGCGTACCTTCGCCGCTCCTTTTGCCCAACAAACGACTGGTCGACCGCGTCGGCCAATGGCTGAAAGAGCAGAATATCAAGATCGCTATTTCGTCTGATACAATTTTGAGAGCCGCCGGCAGCCGCAAGTAAGGCATCGGGTTTTGCTCTGTTGCTGCTCGATGCGCTTCCCCCGCTAGCGGGTAGCCAACCGGCGCCCGTAATCCGGACCTCCGGTCGGCCGTCGCTCGATCAGAACCGTTAGCTGACGCGATCCACCAAAGCGCGGCAGCGCTCCGGCAATCGGCGTTGGATCGCTGAGCGAACCAGGCGGCGAATGCGCCGAGCGCGTCCGCAAGCTGCCCGTCCGCCTCTCGCAGCATCACTTCCGTCAGCCAATGCGCAGCGGCAACTACGGCAGCAACGGCATTGCCTTAGCTGCTCCACGACAACTGCCTGTCGTCGGCCTTATCCTCGCGCAAATCAAATTGCGACGAGTGGAGAGACTGATGACAACAGCAAAAGAACTTAAGCGGCAAGCGCCGGACATTTTTCGTGAGCTACAGATCTTCAGCAAGCCGCTCGACGAGCTAAAGCCGCCGCGGGGACGCGACATTCGCCGCCATCCGCCGGTACAAATCCAAAAACTCGTGGAGTGCCTGCAAGCTTACGGGCCCGTAAGGCCGATCATCATCGGTCGAGACGACCGCGTAATCGACGGCTGGGCCTTGGCGCTCGCCGCAAAACAACTCGGCTATCGCGACTTTCCGGTCTCTGACATCTCCGATCTATCCGAGGCCAAACAGCGCGGACTCAGGGTGTCACTCAACAAGATGCCAGAATATGCTGAATGGAATGACGGAGAGCTAAAGCTTGAGATCGAGGAGATTTTCGCACTCGATTCGAATGTCACGCTCGGCTTCGAGGTCGGAGAACTCGATGCCATGCTGGACGATGGTGGGCTCGACCAGGAGGACCAGCTTCCGCCAGTGGACGAGCAGGCTGCTGCCCTGTGTCAGGTCGGTGACCAGTTCGTTTGCGGCAACCAGATTATTCAAGTGGGCGACGCGCTCAAATTCGACAATTATACCAAACTCCTTGAAGCCGACAGAGTCGGCATGACGTTCATGGATCCGCCCTACAATGTGCCGATCAACGGCCATGTGACGCGATCGAACGCTACTGCGCACCATGACTTCCCCATGGGAAATGGCGAGTTCTCATCCGGTGAGTTTCAAGCCTTCCTGGAAACCTCTTTGGGCCACGTGGCGAAGCTCTCCCGTGACGGCTCCATGCATTACGTTTGCATGGATTGGCGTCATCAACGCGAGCTACTTGCCGCTGGAGATTCCGTGTTTACCGAGCTCAAGAACGTCTGCGTCTGGAACAAGAGTATTGCTGGTATGGGCTCGTTGTACCGGTCGCAACACGAGTTCATCTTCGTCTACAAATTCGGCACCGCGCCGCACGTCAACAACATTGCGCTCGGCCGTCATGGGCGCAACCGCACCAACGTCTGGAATTACGTGAGCCAGAGCGCACTGAGCCGGACGTCGAAAAGCAAGCCGTCCCTGCATCCCACCGTCAAGCCGGTCGCCATGGTCGCCGACGCCATCCGCGATTGCTCCAATCCGGGCGACATCATTTTGGATCCGTTTGGCGGCGCTGGCACCACGATGATTGCCGCTGAAAAGACCGGCCGTCGCGCGCGCCTGCTCGAACTCAATCCGCGCTATGTCGACGTGGCGATCCAACGCTGGCAGCGCCTGACCGGCAAGACGGCCTATCACGCCGAGACCGGCCGGCCCTTTTCGGCCGGCGCCGCAGCAGCACATTCAAAGTGACAGGCTAGAGACGCACCATGGTCGAGCGCATACGTCCAAACCCGGACAAGAAGATGGGCACCACTGAAGCGGACGGCACCGAGGTCGGCTCCCGCGGGGCATCAACCGGCGCGGTGGGCTACGGCAACCCGCCCAAACATTCCCAATTCAAACCGGGGCAATCCGGTAATCCCAAGGGCCGCCCAAAGGGCAGCCGTAATTTCAAGACCGATCTCCGCGAGACGCTGCAGAGTCCGGTAAACGTAACCCAACATGGACGCGAAAAAAGAATCACCACCCAGCGCGCCACTCTGGAAATGTTGCGCGCTAAGGCGCTCAGGGGAGACCAGCGCGCGCTGGAACAGCTGATCCGTCTCTTGGAAAAATACGACGAACCAGAAGCGAGGATCGATGCGCCCCTGGGCACAAGCGACCAGGCCATTCTCGACGCCTATGTCCGACGTAGCTGCGAGGTTTAGAAATCATGGACGCGAAGATTTTCTCGGCGTTACTGCGCGCGGATTTCCACTCATTCGTCTGGAAATGCTTCAACACCATCGCGCCTGACGCGACCTATATCGACAATTGGCATATCGAGTCCCTAGCCTACCACCTCATGCAGGTGCAGGAAGGCAAAATCCAGCGCCTGCTCGTCAACATGCCGCCGCGGGCGCTGAAATCGATTTGTGTGTCAGTGGCCTATGTCGCGTGGCTACTCGGCCACGATCCGCGTCGCCGGATCATCGTGGTCAGTTATTCCAACGAGCTGGCCCTTGAGCTGCACCGGCAATTCAAGATGGTCATCGACTCCGAGTGGTACCAACGGGCCTTTCCAGCCATGCGGCTGGCCAAGGACACCGGCCTTGAGGCAGTGACGACGCTGGGCGGTTGTCGCTACGCCACCTCGGTCGAGGGCACATTGACCGGCCGGGGTGCCAACCTCATTATCATTGACGACCCGCACAAGGCGGATGAGGCCCTTTCGCCGAAAGCGCGAGCCAAGATCATCAATTGGTACCAAGGCACATTGGTGTCGCGTTTGGACGACAAACAATCGGGCCAGATTATCGTCGTCATGCAACGCTTGCACCCCGACGATCTGTCCGGCCACTTGCTCCTGACCGAAAACTGGTGCCACCTCAATTTGCCGGCCATCGCAACGGAGGATTGCGCCATCCCGCTCGGACCGGGCCGGGTCAAGCACTGGCGCTGCGGCGAGCCGCTCCAGCCCAAACGAGAGGATTCCGAGCTTCTCGAATCCATCAAGCGCGAGATCGGCAGTCAGAGATTTGCGGCGCAATACCAGCAGCAGCCAGTTCCGGACGGCGGCAATGCCCTCAAACGTGAATGGTTCCTAACCTATGAGCAGTGCCCGATGCAACAGCCTGGCGACCGCATCGTTCAGAGCTGGGATGTGGCGGCCGCGATTGGCGATAGCAACGACTATTCCGATCTGGCTGAAGCGTAAGGCCAGATATTATCTGCTCGACGTCTTTCGCGCCCGCCTTGCCTACCCCGACCTGCGCCGCAAAATCCCCGAGCTGGCGCGCGAGTTTGGCGCCGATACGATCCTGATCGAGAGGGCTGGATTTGGTCTTTCGCTGTTGCAGGATCTCCGGACCGATCCACCGCACGGCATGCCCCAGCCGATCGGCATCGTGCCCAAGGGCGACAAACAGGACCGGCTCGCGGCGCAGTCGGCGAAGATCGAGGCGGGCCAGGTTTTGCTCCCGGGCGAGGCGCCGTGGCTGGCGGATTTTCTCCACGAGGCCCTCGCCTTCCCCAACGGCCGGCACGATGATCAGGTCGATAGCCTCAGCCAATTTCTCTATTGGGTCTCGGATCCATGGTCGGAGCCGGCGATTGAGGTCGGGCTGCCAATCTTTGGCGGTCCCGACGATTGAAGATCACGAGCTCAGCATCGGATGCGACCAGCCCTTGGCTCATGGACACACAGTGTGTTTCGTCACGCCTCGATGTCGATCGTCGCCTCATAGCGTCGCAATTGGATACGGCCGGAGCTGTTTAAACCAACAAGCCGCTGCGCGCATTTCAGCTGCCGCCGAACCAACGGAACGAGAGCGGTTTCGATCGCCGCGGCGTCCGGCACGGCCATGGCGAAATCAAATTCCTCGTTGTGAATCAGAAAACGTCGTCCCAGCGACTCAAGACCAACCACCACGAAGCCATAGCGCAGATAAGGATAGATGGCCTTGTGTTTGGCCGCCTTGGCCGAATACAGGAGCACATCGTGGGAGCTGAACGAAGTCGCCTTGAGTTCGATCACGACCAGCGGCACCATTTGCTTGAGTGACCCGCATGGCTTCGAAATCAGAATGTCGGTTTGAAACGCGTACTGTCCGCGCGTCGGACTGTCGCCATGGCGGTGGCTGACCTCGCCAGAGGGAGCAACCTCGATCTTGTAGAGCAGGTTCTGGCCGAGCTCGATGCGGCAATTGGGCAGGTGCAATGCCAGGCTGGTTTGCACCCGCAAGGCGGCCCGTCGCTCGGCCGCTTCCTTGTTCTCTGATGCCATGCCCATCCCCCGTGGAGTGCCTTGGTCAGGCACAACGCTACTATCCTTTTTTGGGATAATCCAATCTTGGGATCAAATTGCCTGCCGCCCAGTCCCAGCCCCGGCGGCCATGCAAAAATCCCTCAGATCCGCGCAACATGCCCGCCTGATCGAACTTCTTGTCGCAGCGCGACAGAAGGCCGGCATCCGCCAGCATGCTTCGGCCAAGAAGCTCGGCCGGCCGCAATCGTTCATCGCCAAATACGAGGGCGGTGAACGGCGGATCGACATCGTGGAATTTGTCGCCATCGCCCAAGCGCTGGGCATTGATCCCGTGAAGCTGTTCCGGGACTTTCTGTCGGCAAAAGCGCGTGGTTCACCGCCCAAGTAAACCCAGGCGCTAAGCCCATCAACCCTTCGGTGCGCGGTCGAGGAGCGTTGCCGCAGCCATCGGGGGGCCAATTTCCAGAACGAAGCCAGCTGGCCTTGCCTCACTCGCGTGCCAAACCTAGCACACGAAGCGTCCGCTTCTGCTGCACCAAAGCAGCGCGGTCGTAGCGCTCCAGCCCTTGAAGCCCCTTCAGATCTGCCGGCAGCGGGCCGGTCAGAAGCGCGGCCAACATCGCCTGCCGCAGGCTGCGGATCCGCAGCCGCGCGAGCTTGGAGCGCGCAAGCGCCATCGCCGCGTCCGCCGAGACCTGATGCCCGAGCCTCGAAGCAATCGCGACGGCAAGATTCGCCGCCTCGGCAGGATCGCTGATGGCGCTGCGCGCCAGCCCATGACGCAGCGCGTTGCGGCTGGACCTCGTCTTGCCACCCGCCGTTTTCGGCCCGGTGCTGCGCTTGGCGTTGCTGCGATTGGCTTCGATTTGTCGAATTGACGTCATCTCTGAGCGCCTCGGCCGGGGCGGGTTGCGGCCCCCGAAGGCTCGCTCCAACCTCCTGAAACCTCAAGGCTTTTGGCGCCGAATGAAGGGCAAAATTGCTGCAGAAAGGACTGGCATTCCCGCGCAAAAGGAGCGTTAATCACCGGACCGGCCTTTCGGCCCTTGGGCCCGGTCTCTCCCCTCGCAGTGGCGGGGGTTTTGGTGGTGCGGCGGCAAGCCGCGTCAACCAAGGAGAGACCGGTGACCACGATTGCAACCAACGGCGCCGAGGCGCCCCGCTCCGTCATCACGTTGAACCGCCACGACCGCCGCGCCTTCATTGGCGGCTCCGACGCGCGCATCATCATGGGCGACGACCACGAGGCGCTGCTTCGCCTGTGGCGGGAAAAGCGCGGCGAGATCGCGCCGCCAGATTTGTCCCGCAACCTGGTGGTGCAGCTTGGCCTCGCCACCGAGGCGCTCAACCGCGCCTGGTACCAGGCCGCCACCGGGCACGCGGTCACCGACATCCAGAAGCGGGTGCGGCATCCCGTCCACGGCTGGATGGCGGCCACGCTGGACGGCATCGTCGCGCAAACCGGCGCGGTGTTCGAGGCCAAATTCATGCTGCCCTGGGGCTTTGCCGAAGAGGTGGCGGCGGAGAAGCACATGGCGCAGCTGCAGCACAACATGTGGGTGGTCGCGGCGCGCGCGGCCGTGCTCTCGATCATCACCGGCGGCGGCAAATGGCTCGAAATCACCGTGCATGCCGACCCGCTCTATCAGCACCTGCTGCTGACTGCGGAGAAGAAGTTCTGGCGCTGCGTGCAGAGCGGCGAGCCGCCGCTGCTGTTCGGCATCGAGACCCCACGGCCGCGGCTCGCCGCCGTCAAGGTCGTCGACATGACCGCCTCCAATGTCTGGGCCGAATGTGCGGCGATCTACCTGCGCACCCGCGACGCCCATGCCGAGCACGAACTGGCCAAGGCCGAGCTCAAGAAGCTGCTGCCGGAGGATGCCAAGGAGGCGTTTGGCCACGGCGTGCGCGCCAAGCGCTCCAAAGCCGGCGCCATCAGCTTTGATCCGGTTGAGATGGAGGCCGTCCATGCATCAGGCCAGTGAGCATATCGGCGCGATCGCGGCGGCGCTGGCGCGCGCGCAAGCCGAATTGACCAACCCGGAAAAAACCCTGACCGCTCAGATCCGCTCGCCGTTCCTGCGCGATGACGACCGCACCTTTCGCTACGCCTCGCTGGCGAGCGGCCTCGACATCGTGCGCAAGACCTTGAGCCAGCAGGAGATCGCCACCATCCAGACCACCCGGGTCGAGCCAACCAGTGGCCACATCCACCTCACCACCCTGCTCGCCCATTCCTCCGGCGAGTGGATCTCCTCGGACTGGCCGGTCTGCGCCGCCCGGGACATCGAGGCGCCGCATCGCATGGGGGCGGCGCTGACCTACGCCCGGCGCTACGCCCTGTTCGCGCTGGTCGGGATTGCCGGCGAGGATGATCTCGACGCCCCGGACACGGTCGCCGGTCCACCGCCCACCCTCAAGGCCGCGCCCGGCAAGGGCGCGCTCAACCATGCGCCGGTGCTGCGGCCGGACGAGTCCGCCGCACTCCGGGAGCAGCTGTTGCGCCAGCTCGAAGCGCTGCCGGCCAGCACCGATCTGCTCGGCTGGGCCAGGGCGAGCCTCCCGCTTAACAACAGCCTGCAGGAGCCGGATGCCCGGCGCGTCGAGGCCGCCTATCAGGCCAAGCTCGAGGACGCGGCCCGGACTCCGGCCGAGCAACCGGCCGACTTGGGTGGCGCCCCATCCCTGCCAGCGGCGTCTGCTGCGGACACCCAGGCCGCGCTGCAGCCCGCGCTCGCCGAGGCTGGGCTCGCCCATCCCAAGGAGCCGCCGCGCAAGCGCAGCAAGGCGCACCTGCTGTTTGTCCGGGAGCAACCCTGCCTGGTGTGCCGGCAAACGCCATGCGATGCCCATCATCTGACATTCGCCCAGCCGCGGGCGCTCGGGCGCAAGGTCAGCGATGAGTTCACGGTGCCGCTGTGCCGCGCCCATCACGAGGAGCTGCATCGGCATGGCAACGAACGGGCGTGGTGGGCCAACCTGCAGATCGCGCCACTGCCGCTCGCGCAGGAGCTGTGGGCGGCGAGCCCTGTGCATGGTTCGGCCGACAGCGCGGCCGGCGCCGCAGCCGTTCTCGCCAACCTCGGCGCGGAGGCCGCACCCCGATGAACGGCCCCTTCCAAACCGCACGCGAGCTGACCGCCACGGCGCTCCCGGCCGAGTTTGCGGCCTTGGCGCCGCCGCCCCTGCTGCTGCCCGGCGAACATCTCGACCATTACCTGGCACTGCGACAGGCCATCTTTGCGGACCTTGCGCCCCGGTCCGCCATCGAGTGGCTGCTGGCCATCGATGTGGCCGAACTGTCCTGGGAGATCCAGCGCTACCGCATGTTGCGGCACAGATTGCTCAAGACCTATCGCCAACAGGCGATCGAAACGGCGCTGCGGCACATCGACATGGTCGGGATCGATCCCGACTTCGAACCCCAGGCCGAATACTACACGCAGCAAAATGCCCTGAGCTGGCGCACTGACCCAATCGCTGCGACCGAGATCGAGGCGCGGCTTGCCGCCTATGGTTTCGATCAAGACGCCGTCACCACCGAAGTGTACGTCCAGGCGCGCGAGGTCCTGGTGCTGTTCGAAGGCCTGCTCAACGCCGCGCAAACCAAGCGCACGTTGCTGCTGCGCGAGATCAGGCATCAGCGCTTCGTCAGCGCACCGATGCGGCGGCCGCGCCTCTAAAGCAGATCGAGCTAGATCGTCAATGCCACTGCGACCGTAAGCAGTTCGGGAAGCGCCACGCATTGCGCATTGGCATTGCGAGGCGGACCGGCTGCGTCTTGCCCGGCTGATCACGCCGATCAGAGCCACGAATGCCATTCGCAAGCGCAGCAATCCAACTCACGCCGCAAGAGTTTCATCCTTGAAGAGCGACAGCTCAAGTTGTTCTATGTGCTGGTGGCTCGCGTGCTGATGAGGTGAAAATGAGTAATGCGCTCATCCTTCACAAAGCTCACTGCCAAAATCGCTCCTCAGCGTACGGGCAGCGCAATATGTCCGCATGTCAACCGACCGACAGCAGTATTCCATACAAAATCAGGCTGCCGTCATCGCCGCCTACGCCCACGCCCATCATCTGACGCTGGTGCGGACCTACAAGGACGAGGGCGAGAGCGGGTTGCTTATCAAGAACAGGACCGGGCTCCTCCAATTGCTTGAGGATGTCGAGAGCAACCAAGCCGACTTTGGTCACCTTCTGGTCTATGACATAAGTCGATGGGGCCGTTTCCAGGACGTTGACGAAAGCGCGCATTATGAGTTCGTGTGCAGACGCGCCGGCATTAAGGTTGCCTATTGCGCCGAACAATTCGAAAACGATGGGAGCATGCTCGCGAGCATCGTCAAGAACATCAAACGCGTGATGGCGGCCGAGTACAGCCGCGAGCTGTCAGCGAAGGTCTACGCCGGTCAATGCCGGTTTGCGCGGCTCGGCTATAAACCCTGCGGCCGTGCCGGCTACGCCCTGGTGCGCGAGCTCGTCGACGAGAAAATGCAAACAAGACGCGTGATGAAGAAGGGGGAGCGGAAGTACATCCTCACGGATCATATTCGCATAAGACCCGGTGACCCGAAAGAAATCGCCGTCGTCAGACGGATATTCCAACGATTTTTGGAGGTGAGGTCCGAGACGGTCATCGCTTGGGAGCTGAACCAAAAAGGGCTGGTCTCGAGTACCGGCGCACCATGGACCCGCGCTGCGGTTGGCATTATCCTCAGAAATGAGAGCTATATCGGAAACCTGATCTTCAACCGAAAGTCCCAGAAGCTCCGGCAGGCCACAGTCAAAAATCCTCCTGAACAATGGATCAGAAGCGAGGGCTGCATCGAACCCATCATTGATCGCGAGGTCTTCTTCAGCGTCAGGAAGATGATCGCGGAGCGTCGCGTTGATCTTACGGAGGAGGAGATGCTCGTGCGGCTGCGCAAAACTCTTCTCGAAGAAGGTCGCTTGACGCCGGCCATTATCGATCGAACTCCGGGACTGCCCTGCTCTGCGACCTGCCAAACCCATTTCGGCAATTTTCGAAATCTATATCGTTTGCTCGGTTACACCCCGAAGCGGAATTACGAATTTCTCGACGCCCGTCCCGTCTGGTCTGAGCTAAGGGCAAAGCTCGTCGAACAGGTCGCTGCTGCGATCAAGGCGGCCGGCGGACGCGTCAGTTCAGGCGGCTGGAGCCATTGCCTGCGCGTGAACGGGTCGGCCTGTCTTTCCGTGAGGGCAGCCCGTTGGACACCGCCACAAAAGCCAACCCATGCACCGTACTGGAGCATCGAGCGCGAGGCGTGCCTCCCCGACGGCTGGATCGCAGCCATCCGCCTCGCCGAGCACAACAAGACGGTGCTCGACTACGTATTGTTGCCGACCGATGGCAAAGTGAAACGCACGATCCGCTTTTCCGAGGCAGCGCGAGCGCGCCGAGGAATTGAGCGCTTCAAGACGGCCAATGGCCTCGTTCAAGCCATCACGAGGCGATTGACAAAAGCGGATCCTACTACCCGCACGCCCCGGAGGCAGGGGCGGCCGCGCGCGATGCAATCCAAAACCAGAAAGATCCGCCGGCGACGCTGATTCCGACAGAGAGACCTTGTGCCCACGCTCTGGGTGAGCTTTGATGCACGCATTTAGGACGTGCTATTATGAGCGTTAAGTTGATTGTCGCGAAAATCCTAAGAGACGAACTCACGTCCCTGGGCATCCGGTCACTGACCGTCCAGGAGACTGAGAGAATCGCAGCTCACATTTTCGAGCGGATCATTGACCTTGAATTGGAGCTTGCCGCTCGTGACTTCGCCTCCATGAGCCGCGATCGCGACTAGCCTTCTCGTGCTTTCGCGAGGTGCTGCTGCGACGAGCAGCGCGGCAACGATTGAAGAGACTTGAGCCAGCCCGACCGCCGTGGGTAAGTCGCCACATGAAGGGGCGACTACGAACGTGGTCGCAATCTCAGTTTACTCCCGCCGGCTCCCAAGTCGGGGGGGGCGCGAAGAAATTGATCGTATCAGCGTCCATTCGCGCGATCCGCAGCCCGGAGCAGTGAGAGCCCTTCGCTTCCAGCGGGCACCAGCCTTGTTTAGGAAGCATGTCAGCTTACAGCAGCAATCCCCTCTTGCCGAGCCACGCCAGCGCCGTCGAGCAAGCGGCCGAAAGCAACGCCGCCCAAAACCAGGAGCGCCCACGGGCGGCGGTAACGGAGCGCAGATAAAGGAAGGCTCCAAGCAGCTTCCCGTAGTTCCTTCGGAATTCTCCGTTTAGCTTAGCTAGCTCCGGCAGATCGGACGAAACCTTGCATTGGTCGGCCATTGGCTGGACTCCATTTCCGACTGGACCAGCACCCTATGAACCACTGTTTTGCCCGACGGTGCAAGTTCAAATTTCGGATTTTTCGATATCCTGCGGGGCGCCGGCCGCTAGACGCTGGTAGGTCGCCAACCAAAAATGCTGCTCCAAGTAGCCAGTCGCTTATCTCAAACTTCAATCGGGCCAACGAGGAAGCTCATCGTCGGGCCGGGATCGACGCAGGTTCGGCCGTACCATCGTAGAGCAGGAAAACGCCGTGGTGAGGGCCAGCGCCAGCGGGGGTAAATGTAGTTCATGCCGCCTCCAAGTCTTCGAACTAAATGCCAGCAGTGATACATCTACCCGTCCAATCGCGATGATGTTCTCCGGCTTGAGCCCGCACTGTTGAGTTCCTGCTTCGATACCCAGCCCAGCTTGAGGTCTCATCCCATTGTTCCGCTTCATGCGTTTGAATCCTCGTCGCTGCCGCCACGGGCAGCCTTCACAATCAGCGGCTTCGTCCCGATAGGCCATTCCGATAAGCGTTGCGGCTCGAGGTTGCTTTCCCGGCGCTTATTTTCGGGCCGGTACTCTTCGCTGCGTTTGCCCGATTGGCTTCTATTTGTCATTTTGACGCCAACTTGTCGCCTGATTTCGGCTAGCGATCGAACCATCGAAAAAGCGATGGCATCAATCGCCCTTTCCGCGCCGCCATCACGCGACCGTGCTCGACGCGCGGGGATCGGGAGAGCGTTCATCCAACAGCGGGGTGATGAACGCATGGAGGTTTGCCCCATCAAACAAATAGGCTGCGATGCCGACCGCTTGCGCTGCAGCAAGATCGCTCTGCTTGTCGCCGATCAAGAAGCTCGCACCGACATCTACTGGATAGCGCTCAAGCAGAGCTTTGATCATCCCCGGTTGCGGCTTGCGGCAATTGCAGAGGACACGATATCGCGCAATCAGACCATCGGGGTGATGCGGGCAAAATTCGAACGCATCGATATACGCTCCAATAATAGCAAGCTCACGCGACATCCATTCGTGTAAATTGCGAACGTGCCGTTCTTCATAAAATCCCCTGGCGATTCCTGATTGGTTCGTCACAACAAACGCGAAATACCCGGCGTCATTGACTGCTTTTATGGCCTGTTGGGCTCCGACGACCCACCGAATCTTGTTGGGATCAAAAGTATAGCCATTATCCTCATTGAGGACGCCATCACGATCAAAAAAAACTGCCGGACGCATCTTACGGGCCCAAGTTGCATCGAGAACAGCCGATCTTCCGACAATCTATGCTTCTTTTCAACATGTCACACGATGAGGCAGGATCGTGCTCTGCCAGCGTGCCTTGCGTCTTTCTCTGTGCTCCACATGCGTCGGTTGGCTTCACGGAGTACTATATGCTGCAGAACGCGTTGAGCTGGCGAATGATCCCATCGCTGCGACCGACATCGACGCGCGCCTTGCGTCCTATGGCACCTTTCGGTCCTTAGATCCCTGCGCGCCAGCTGGTCCGGCCCCCGGGGGCGCGTTGGGGGCCGGCGGGGCCCTGCGGTCCTGGATCTCCCTTCCGCTCAGGATCCCTGTTACGAGTACAAGCGCGGTAACCAATACAGTCACCGTCATCCTTTTTTGCATATTGAGGGCCGCAAGGGATCCGAAGATGCGCATTGACCCATTGACCGATCACCTTCAAATACCTAAAGCCGCATGGACGCTCCGTCGCACGGCCCCAGGTGGCTCTGTCCAGCTTCCAGCCGGATTCCGATCCCCCACAAACCTTTTTCGCAATGGCCGCACCTGTGAAGGAGAACCGGCGGGCCTCTGACCCTAAGCATGCAGTCTTAAAAAGAATGAACTCGCCCCTTTTAGATACGATCAGTGCCTGGTTTCAAAATCTCGGCGATCTCACGCCGAGTTCGGTAATGGCGGTCTGCTTCGTATTTTTGATAATGGCTTTTATCGTGCTTCCCCGCACGCCTCTCACTTGCGCCGCCGGTGCCGCCTTTGGCTGGAAAGTCGCCGTAATCATCTTGTTGAGCGGTACCGTCGGAGCTATCCTCGCTTTCCTCACTTCCCGCTACGTCGCGTCGAGCTGGTTTCGAAAAAGGCTTGAGAACAAGCCGAACTTCGGCGTCATTGCACAAGCAGTAGACGAGGAAGGCTGGCGCATTATCGCGCTGATGCGTCTGGGCGTGCCCCTTCCCGGAGCAATTCAAAACTACCTGTTCGGTCTGACGAGGATTGACATCTCAACGTACTCGATCTCGACTTTTATTTTCACTGCGCCGCAAGTGTTCCTGTATTCGTTTCTGGGCGCGACCGGCCGAGCCTCGCTTCTGGACGAAAATCTAGGCATCTCGCTGATCACATTGGCGCTGATCATCCCACTTGTTGCCCTTATAGGATGGCGGGTAAGAGCCTTACTGTCGCGGCGAGCGCCACTGGCCTAGACGCGCGAGTTCGCTCACGCTCGAATTCAACGGCCGCCGAGCGCGCAGCGACGGCCCATTGCCAAATGCTCCTCATGCTCGGTCCCGGCGGAAGGGGTCTGAAACCGCGCGAACCGGCCGGTCTTGTATTTCGCCGCTTATCCCAAGGTGGGCCTAACAGGAACCACTGCTAAACCCTCAACTTTGTCCCTGGGGCGGGCTAGCGAAGACTTAGATTGTGCTGTGATGCTGCTCGTGATCCTGCTGCCAAACCGTGAGGCGGTTGCTGACCGCCCGCATCTCCCCCTTCGTTGATAGGCAATTGCTCGGTGACGTATATCGCCTACAAACGGGTGCATTTGCTTGACAAGCGGACGATGCTGGAAAACAAGAGACAAGAAAGTAGGCTAGCAGTCTCATCGATCCCAAATCGGTCGCCTGGACATCGTTATGAATGCTCAAGACTCCAAACAACGCATCGCCTTAATTACCGGCGTGACTGGACAGGACGGTGCGTATTTGGCCGAACATCTGCTATCGCTCGGCTATGTTGTGCACGGCATCAAACGGCGCTCGTCGTCATTCAATACCGCCCGCGTCGACCATCTCTACCAGGATCCGCATGTCGGGGAGGTGCCGTTCCTGATGCACTATGGCGACATGACAGACTCGACCAACCTCATCCGACTCATGCAGCAGATCAGGCCGACCGAGATCTATAACCTAGCCGCCCAGAGCCATGTCGGCGTCAGCTTCGAAAGCCCGGAATACACTGCAAATGCCGACGCGATCGGCGTGCTGCGGCTGCTCGAGGCCATCCGCATCCTCGGCATGGAGAAGGAGACGCGCTTCTACCAGGCCTCCACCTCCGAACTCTACGGCCTGGTGCAGGAGGTTCCGCAGAAAGAGACTACGCCGTTCTATCCGCGTTCGCCCTACGGCGTGGCAAAGCTCTACGGCTACTGGATCACCGTGAACTACCGCGAAGCCTACGGCATGTTTGCCTCGAACGGCATCCTGTTCAACCACGAGAGCCCGATCCGAGGCGAGACCTTCGTCACACGCAAGATCACCCGCGGCGTCGCCCGCATCGAGGTAGGGATCGAGGAAACGCTCTATCTCGGCAATCTCGAGGCCAAACGCGACTGGGGACACGCCAAGGACTATGTCGAGGGCATGCACATGATCCTGCAGGCCGAGAAGCCCGACGACTTCGTGCTCGCGACCGGCGAGACCCGCTCGGTCCGCGAGATGGTCGAGCTGTCCTTTGCCGAAGTGGGCCGTCAGATCGAGTGGCGCGGTACGGGCGTCAAGGAGACCGGCATCGACGGCAAGAGCGGCAGGACGGTGGTGCGTATCGATCCGACCTATTTCCGCCCCACCGAGGTCGATCTTCTCATCGGCGACGCCAGCAAGGCCCGCAAGCAGCTTGGCTGGAAGCCGAAGCGGACATTTGCCCAGCTCGTGCAGGAGATGATGGCGAGCGATCTGGCCGAGGCCAAGCGGGAAATCGCCCATGGCAAGCACCCCGTTTGAAGTGAAGGGCAAGACCGTCTACGTCGCCGGCCATCGCGGCATGGTCGGCAGCGCGCTCGTGCGCCGACTCGCGCAGGAAGATGCGAAGCTCGTCACGACAACCCGCAGCGAGGTCGACCTCTGCAACCAGGCCGCGGTATTCGACTGGTTTGCGAAGACGCGGCCGCAGGTTATCTTTCTGGCCGCAGCGAAGGTCGGCGGCATCGTCGCCAACAACACGCTGCGCGCCGAATTCATCTACGAGAACATCGCGATCGCAGCCAACGTGATCCATGCCGCGCATCAGAATGGCGCGGAGAAGCTGATGTTTCTGGGCTCGTCCTGCATCTATCCAAAGCTCGCGGCCCAGCCGCTGCGCGAGGATTCGATGCTGACGGGGCCGCTCGAGCCGACCAACGAGCCTTACGCGATCGCCAAGATCGCTGGCATCAAGATGGCGGAGGCCTATCGCAGCCAGTACGGCAGCGATTTCATTAGTGTGATGCCGACCAATCTCTACGGCCCCGGCGACAACTACAATCCCGAATACAGCCACGTCGTCGCCGCGCTGATCCGCCGGTTTCACGAGGCAAAGCTTTCAAACGCCGCCAACGTCGTCGTCTGGGGTACCGGCACGCCGCGGCGCGAATTCCTCTATGTCGACGACATGGCGGACGCCTGCGTGCACCTGATGAAGACCTATTCGAGCGCTGAGCTCGTCAATGTCGGCACCGGCGAAGACATCACCATCGCCGAATTCGCCCGCGTGGTTGCTGCCGCCGTCGGCTATCGCGGCGAGATCTCCTTCGACATCTCGCGCCCCGATGGCACGCCGCGCAAGCTGCTCGACATCAGCCGTCTTGCCAAGCTCGGCTGGCGCGCCAGGACCTCGCTGGAAGATGGCATCCGCCGCGCCTACGCGGCCTATCTGGCCGAGAGCCAGGCCAAAGGGCTCTCACAGCCCCACGCCTGACCGGCGAGGATCGTAGCTCGCATATGGATACTCCCGCAAAGCTGATCATCGCGGCCCAGTTCTATCCGCCTGATACGACCACGACGGCCGTCTATGTCGGCAAGATCGCCGACAGCCTCGCGCGCGATCGTCAGGTCGTCGTGATCTCCGCGACATCAGGCTCGGGCACGGCGGGCCACCCCGGCAAGCCCGAGATCGTCGAGCTCAAGAGCTGGAATCCGCGAAAATCGGCGCTTCTCCAACGTGCGGCGGCCATCTGCCTGCTTGCGGCACAGATGTTCTTCTCGGTCTTGCGGCGGGCAAGGCCAGGTGACGTTGTATTCTGCGTCACGACACCGTTCACCCTGCCCTATACCGTGCTCCTTGCAGCCAGATTGCGGGGCGCAAGGACCATGCTCCTGATCTACGATCTCTACCCGGAGGCGCTTGAGGCCGCCGGCATGGTCCGCTCCAACTCGCTCGCGGTCCGGCTGATCCGTTTTGCCAACACGCTGCTGTTCCGGCGCCTAGACGCGATCATCGTGATCGGCCGCGACGTGCCGCCGCTGATCGAAAAATATCGAGGGGTCACAGCAGGCCAGCTTCACTTCATTCCGAACTGGGCGCTGATCCCGATCGGACACCGCAAGACCGATCCGGCCAGCCGCTTCCGCGCGCCGGATCCCTCGAAATTCACCGTCGGCCTGTCGGGTAATCTCGGCTTCACCCACGACCCCGCTACGGTTTTCGAAGCGGCCCGCCTGCTGCGGAAGGAGACGGACATTCATTTTGTCCTGTCCGGCTGGGGCGTGGGCTGGGCCGTGCTCAACGACCTCTTCGCCAAGGACAAGCTCGAGAATGTCACGATGTTCGAGCCAGTGCCTGAAGAGGAACTCGTCGAATTCCTGTCGGCCGCCGATCTCTGGGTCATCCCCTATCGCCGGCATATCGCCGGCGTCTCGATCCCGAGCCGTCTCTACAACATCCTCGCCGTCGGCCGGCCGGTGGTCGTCACCTCGGAAACAAATTCGGAAGGCGCGCTCGTGCTCGGTGAAGAGGCGATCGGATGGGTCGTCCCGCCGGAAAATCCCGCCGAGCTCGCGCGAGCCATTCGCGAGGCGGCGCGCGATCGGCGGGCCACGATGGACAAGGGTGTTCGCGCGGCAGGCGTTGCCGAGAGATATCGCGAGGATGTCGCCCTCGCCGGCTATCGCCAGGTTGTCAACCACGTTGCTCGAGGAAGGACACGCCGCTGAGCGGCACTCGCAAGACAAGTGCCACCTCGCGGAACAGCAGGATTTTACGGAGAGCGGTAGCGTGCGGCATCAAAACTGCAATTTCCACCGACTCTTTCCGCCGCTCGGCCTGTCGTCGGCTAGAATGAACTTGTCAAGGCTCCAGCGATTAGAATGCCTACTAAAGGTTGCGTTCGGCCATCCGCTCCGACGACCTCGATTTTCTCGCGAACGACCGACCTGTAGGTCATCTCTCACTGCCACAACCCTTGGGCATGTCTATGGCGAGCCGATCTTTCAATCTGCTCGCGGTCGGGCGTCCCGTGATCATGGGACGCTTACGAAGGGGCAACGTGCTGCCAGGCTGCCCGAAAAACACCGCGAGTCGATCCCCTTACGGGATACCGTTCTTGGTGGCTTGGGAGGACGGCGGAGTTAACGGGACTAGTTGAAACCAGAGCTAATTAAGCGGCTTCTCATACCAGACAAAGTGCGAGAAGCCGTTCTTCGGCCAGCCGCCCGTTTCCTGCTCCAAGATCTTGAGCCCGAACAAATCCGCCAGCGTCTGCAATTCGTTCGCGTGATAGAAACGCGCGATAGGTGTCAGAAAAAAGTCGCCGAACTGCTCCCATGACGGCTCTATTGCAGGAAACTTCCACTTGCCTTGCACACAGCCCAGCGTGGCCCAGAGCGCGAGATGATAAGGCGGAAAAACGGTGAACTTCAGAACTCGATCGCCGACTTTCTTTCCGAACAGATGCTGGACCCCCTTGAGGGGCGGGCTCAGGGCAAAATACAGAGAACGGTAGAGGTTGTCCCAATTGTAGACTGCATAAAGCATCTTCCCGCCAGGCTTGAGAATGCGGACAAGCTCCATGAAGCATCGCATCGGATCCGGTGTGTGATGCGTCACTCCGTGCGAGATGACGATGTCAGCAACTTCGTCCGCGATGGGAAGCCTGAGGTTCGAGCCGAGAACGCCCTCCGCATTGAGCGGCGGCCTCTGGATCTGCCGAATCGAGCCATAGGCAAGGTCAATCCCGAACGGCGTTATTCCCCGATGCTCCTTGAACGCCTGAACGATGGCTCCCTTTCCACACCCGACCTCGATGACGGTGTCAGCCCGCGCGAAGAGATAGTCGTATTTTGAATCCCGAAGCCAGCGCCCCAACGGAAGGTTGTCCAGATCCATGTAGTTGTTGCAGGGCGTCTCATCGTAGTGATCCCGAACGCGGTTGTGTATGCTGTCGGGGATGACCGCCGTCGTTCCTGCATCCGGACGCAGATCCGCAACATCGCCCATGAAGCCGTAGCGCAGACCAGACGTCTCGCCGCGGAGGTGATCTCCCTCGATGACGAGAGAGCCGAGATCAACGGGGTCTCGGAGCAAGCTCAGATATTTGGGAACAAAGGACATCGCATCTCGGTAAAAGTAGAAAATTTCAGGAAAATCCGTGAGGCGGCCGGGACCTTAGACTTCTCCGACTTCGTGAAGCAAGCCTCTTGTTCGGAGCTCACGCCTCATGATGCAAGTTCCATGATCGGCGTCGGTATACCCGCAAGGCTGCGCCCCGATACGCATATCCGCCCTTAAGGCTTGACAACAAAAGGTAAATTCGAAACATGCTGCGATCCTGCAACCAATGCGCGCGAGCCACACCGTGACAAGCAATTCAATGAGCAGTGACGTCACCGCTCGAACGAACGACGCGCGCGAGCGCCATGTCATCGTCTAACGACATAGCCATAACCGAGCGCTCCGCGCGCATTCGACTGTCGGTCGCGGATCCGGCTGATCTCCTGTTCATTGCGGCCGCGGCCATCTGGTTGATCCAGGCCGTCTACATGATTGGGCATGTCGACAGCTGGCTCGACGAAGGCCTCTATCTGATTAAGTCAGGCGAATATTTCAGCGGCCGAGTCCAGCCCTACTCGCTCGAGGACGCGACCGCCTACCCGCCGCTTTATTTCTATGTGCTCGGAGCGGCGCAATGGCTGTTCGGCCACGGGCATCTGGCGGGGCGCCTCTTGTCCGTCTTTCTTTCCCTGTGCACGCTCATTCTTCTGCGCAAAAGCGCGCATCGGTGCCTGCGCGACCGGCTGGCCGCCGCACTTGCAGTGCTCATTTATGCCGCAAATCCGATGGTCGTCGCTTATATGTCGACCGCGACTCCTTACGCAATCATCACCCTGCTCACCCTGGCATCGTTTCTGGTCGTCACGGAAACCAAGCCGCTCCACCCCTTACTGCAGGCGACAAGCATGGGGGTGCTTGCCGCCGCACTCGTCCTGATCAGGCTCAATCTCGCAGCCACGCTGCCAATGTTCGCAGCGGTCCATCTGCTGGTAAGCGGACAAGCGAAGAAACGCGCCCTGGCCACGCTTGGGGGAGCGGCGCTGGTCGCAGGCGCTTGTCTCGTCGTCAGCATCATGATCTTCGGGCACGGCCTCTTCGAAACGCTCTCCTTCCTGCCCGGCCTTGCTCAAATTCTCTGGCGCTTTACCGACGTCGGCACCGAAATGCAGGACGTCCTCACCCTCACGCGTTCGCCGAACGACTTGCAGTTCAGCTGGTCCGTGGTTCGCGAAGTCGCCAACCGCTTTTTCCTGCAACTCTATCCGGCGCTGCTTCTGCCCGCGATTCCGGGCGGAGCGCTCAGCCTGGTGCACTTCCGCCGCCTACCTCTTGCAGGCTTCTGCACGCTGTATTTCGTCGTCATGACGCTCGTGCACCTTCTGGGCTCCCAGAGCTATTGCCCGCCGTGCCTGATGGCTTATGCTAACTACTTCCTGCCGTTTGCGGCCATTCCCGCCGCTCTCTGTATCGTGACGATCGGTGCAAGGATTCCCGCCTCCGCAGGACGCACAGGACTGATCCTGTTCATCCTTGCTACAGACTACTACGCCGCCTCGAGGAGCAGGCTTGGAATGCTGATCTCTGATTGGTGGTCGAACCCACTCGCCAACGTTCAGACTCTCGCGCAATCCCTCAAACCGCTTCTTCCTGACGGCCGCGTCCTCGTGCTCTCGGGCAAATATCAGCCCGTGCAAGCCGTCTGGCTCGCGGGCCGCTTCATAGAGCCCTACAGCGTAAGCCTTTTTCCCAACCTGCGCGAGCCTCTGGACGGCCTCAATCCCGAGACCAAGGCGAAGGCGCGCCATGCTTTGCAGATGCGCGGATTTCGCGACGCGACCGCTCTGATCGAGGATTTGAAGCGACCGGCGACAGCCGTCGTTCTTCAGGAAGCGCCTCCGCTGGGCGACATGCTCGCCGTTTACCTCGGAAAACCCAATGCTGAGCAGGTCGAAAACACGCTTCGCGAGCGTTACAGCAAGGTGGGCGACGCATCGGAGGGCAACGTCACCGTCTCCGTCTGGCTCCCAAAGTAAGCTCATGCGCATTCTCGAAATGAACTATGAGTTTCCACCCGTCGGTGGTGGTGGCGGCAAGGCCACCGAAGACCTGGCGACGGAGCTTTCGAAGCTGGGCCACTCGATCCGCGTCCTGACAGCGCGGCAGGGCAATCTGCCGCGCCTGGAAACCAGCGCCGGATTAGAAGTCGAGCGCATCTTCGCGTTTCGTAGGCAGCGCGACCGCTGCTCCGTCTGGGAGATGATCGGCTTTATCCTGATGGCCGTCCCAGCCGGGCTGCGAACGGTCCGCACATTTCGTCCAGACGCAATCCACGTCCATTTCGCGGTGCCGACCGGTTTCGCGGCGTGGCTGGTTGCCATGCTCTCGGGCACGCCATACGTCTTGACGGCGCATCTCGGCGACGTTCCGGGCGGCACGCCGGAACAGACCGACAAGTTCTTCCGCGTGATCAAACCGCTTACCAGACCAATCTGGCATGGCGCCGCCACCGTCACGGCCGTCAGCTCATTCGTTGCCCGGCTCGCGCGCGACGCCTATGGACTTGAGGCCATTGTCATTCCGAACGGCGTCGATATCGATAAATCACCGGCGGTTCCGCGCGCGCCGGAGAGCACCGTCAAGCTGATCTTCGCGGGGCGCATGGTGGCTCAAAAAAATCTTGCGTGGGGGCTGCAGCGGCTCGCGGCCGTCAATGACCGGAACTGGACGCTCGACCTGTTCGGCGATGGTCCGAGCAGAGCGGCCCTGGAACGGCACTGTGCGGTGCTCGGCCTTTCCGATCGCGTCGCATTTCATGGTTGGGTCACACCGGCGGAAGTCGATCTTGCAATGTCCCGCTCCGATATCCTGTTTATGCCGTCGCTGAGCGAAGGCCTTTCCCTGGTCGCAATCAACGCGCTGGCGCACGGGCTCGCGCTCGCCTGCTCACGCATCGACGGCTTTGCCGACGTGCTCGTCGAGAACGAGAACGGACTGTCGGCGGCGCTCGACGATCCCAGGGGATTCGAACACGCTCTTACGCGTCTCCTGGATGACCGGGATCAGCTGTTGCGCATGAAACTCGCAAGCAGGGCCAAAGCGGCCGCGTTCGACCGCAGATCGATCGCTGCTCGTTACGAGCAAGTCCTGCGGTCGGCCGCCTCGCAGCATACCCACGGGCGCAAGTGACACAATGCCAGCGTATCAGCAGAAATTCGTAAGTCCACGCGTCATCCGCGGCAACCGCGGCGACCTGCTCAGCCGATGGGGCATTCTGAGCGCGGTTGCGACCATGACACAGAGGCCAGTCGACGTCTTTTGCTCGCGGCAGAGGCATTTGCCGCCAATCCCTGCGACGTCGATCCCCTATGGCCGAGTCTACAATCTCTTTCCGCCGCTAAGCGGCTGGCGATCTTTGGCGAAGGCCGACGTTGTGCTATGGACCGGCGGGCTCGACCTGCAGGACGATTCATCGCTCGCCAAGCTGTGCCACACCTGGCTCGTCTTTTTCATCTATCGCCTGCTCGGCCTCAAGATCGTTTGCGTCTGCCAGGGTGCGGGTCCGCTTGAGTCCCCAATAGGGCGCTTTCTTGCGCGGGCGGTGCTCAGCCAGGCCGCAGTCTTCATGGCGCGCGACAAGGGCACCTTCGATCTCGTCACTTCGCTTCGCTCGCGCGCCAGGCTGGTCCGCTCCCACGACGGCATCTTCCTGCCCGGATTTGAGCCGGTCGAACACCCCACCTCGAAGGTGTTCGCCGACCTTGAGAAGATGTCGGAAGAACATCGCGGGCCTCTCATCGCGATCAACATGCGTCTGTGGTTCCACTTCACGGGCGGATTCCTCCCGTATCAGTTCGCGAAGGCATCGTTCCGCGAGCGCGCAGACGAACGGATGTCGGCGTTCGTGGATGCCTTTGTCAGGCTGATCGGCCGGCTTCGCACCGAGATGGACGCGCGCGTGGTTCTGGTTTCGATGTACGAGCCGGGCATCGAGGAATGGGAAGACGACGCGATGTGGTTAGGCCAGTTGAAAACCAGTTTTGCCGATGACCCTGCGGTTTTATTGTGCGAAGATGACCTCTCGATCCCGGAGTTCATTACCCTGATGAAGAGATTCGACTTGGTGATCGGAACGCGGCTGCACTCGACCTTGACCGCGCTGAGGCAAGGCGTGAGAGCGATCCATCTTTCCTACACAATCAAGGGCAGGGACATCTTCGACAGCCTCGGGCTGGCCGAGTTCGCGTTCGATCTGAACAGCTTCATCGAAGCGCCAGACCAGGTCTTCGAGCTTGCGCGCACGACCATCGACAAAAAGGATCTGCCGGCCCGGATCGCCGGGATCACCGCGAATGCCATAGTCGAAAATCTGCAGGCGCTGGATCAGGCGCTGGTGGAGGCTTGCACCGGCGCGCGGGGTTCCGGCAGGCAGCGATCCGCCAGCAATTCGCGTTCATCCTGATGTGCGGTATTGCAGGCTTCATCGGCGAGTGGGACGCAGCTCGCCTCGACGATCTGACGGACGCGCTCGCGCATCGCGGGCCGGACGGACGCGGCGTCGATTTCATGCCGTCGGGCAGCGCGATCGGCCTGCCCGCAAGCGCCGTTGGACTGGGACACCGCCGCCTCTCGATCATCGACGTAGCAGGCGGCGCGCAACCAATGTGGAATGCGGATCGCACTGTAGGCCTCGTGTTCAACGGCGAAATCTACAACTTCCGCCAGCTTCGCAAGGAGCTCGAGGCCTGCGGCCAGCACTTCTCGACGCATTCCGACACAGAGGTCATCCTTCATGGCTGGCGTGTCTGGGGCCCGCGGGTCGTCGATCGCCTGGAGGGAATGTTTGCATTTGCCGTGTGGGACACGCGCGCTCGGAGCCTGTTCCTGGTGCGCGACCGGCACGGCATCAAGCCGCTCTACTATTCGATTCCCCGTCCCGGTCAGATCATATTTGCCTCCGAGATTCGGCCTCTGCTGCGTGCCGCCGAGACCGCTGTGACGATCAACAGATCGGCCCTTTACGAATATCTTTTGAGGGGCTGGTCCGCACAGGAATCAACGCTTTTTTCCGGCGTTCAGCAGCTTCAGCCGGGCTGCCTCATGCGGTTCGATCCGACGAAGGGAGCTAGTGCCGCGAGGGTCGAACGATATTGGCGTATGCAGAGACCTGGCACCGCGGAACTTGCCGCATCTGCCTCGAATGACGAAGTCGCCGACACGCTGTGCACCCTCTTCGATAAGGCAGTTTCCGCGCATCTCGTGGCCGACGTCGAGGTGGGCGTGCTGCTGTCCGGCGGGCTCGATTCGTCCGCGGTGGCGGCCTCGATGGCGCGGCTGATGGACCCGTCATCGATACAGGCATTCACGATCGGATTTGGCCTTCCCGACGACGAGATTCCATTTGCGAGGTCAGCCGCGAGCCATTGCGGGATCAAATCGAAGGAGCGCCTCGTCCATCCGTCCGTGTTCTCATCGGAGTTTACCGATTGCATCGAGAGCCTGGAAGAGCCGATCGCTCACCCGGTCATGCAGACGACCTGGCAGGCGGCAAAGTTCGTTCGGCAGAACGTGAAGGTGGCCCTGCTCGGCGAAGGGTCCGACGAGCTGTTCGCCGGCTATCCGCACTACCGGCTGTTAAGGCCACCCTTTTCGCTGCTGCCAGGACGGCTGGTGCGCAAATACGCGCTTGACGTCATGTGCCTGATGCCGGACAGCCGCACGCTCGGGCGCTTGATGACACCGGGCTCCTACGAGCCAGACGCCCTCGGAGCCATCGAGCGCAGGATTCAACCGTGGTTCGGCGGGGACGATGACGCGAACGACATGCTTCGGTTCGAGGCAGAGACTGCGCTCGTCCAGAACCAACTCATGCGCGTCGACAAGCTGACCATGGCGCATTCCGTCGAGGCGCGTGTTCCGTTCCTGGACAACACATTCGCCGAATACGCCAATGCGCTTCCCTTCGCACTGAAGACGGAGAACGGCACGGCGAAGGCGATCTTCCGCAAGGCCATGCAGTCCCGACTACCGACCGATGTCCTGTATCGCCCCAAGTCCGGCAAGAAGGGTACGCAGGCCCTGCTCCCCATGATTAACGGGCTGCTGGCATCGGGCGGCCCCCTGCATCACCTGGTGGACGAAAAATCGATCGCGGCGAGGGGCTGGTTCGATCCGAAAGCGACGCGCGGCTGGATCGATGGTATGACTTCACCCGTTGTTCGCCACCACCCGATCGAAAGCCGGCGGCGTGCCAAATTCGCGCTTGCCCTCGCCGTCCTCGAACAGTGGTGCCGCCTCTACCTCGACGTCGACCGTAGGACCTCTCCGGTTGAGACCAAACAGATTCCAGAACCTTCCAGATGCCCGCCGTAGCCCCAATGTCCTCAGAGCCAGCCGCAGTTTCCTCGTTCGATTGTCTGGAGCCCACTCTGTTCAGCAGGCTGCGGCAGCAACTCTATCCGATCTATGTCAAGTCGTTCGGCCCGATCGCGGGTTCACAGCATCACCTTGATCGGATGACGGACGACAGCCTAGACGTGAAACGGTCGATTGCCCAATTGTCACTTTTCGAGAAGGAAAGCGGCCGCAGGTTGCAGGGACTGAAGCTACTCGAAGTGGGCGCCGGGCTCGGCCTGACCGTCACCACGGCCCGGCTGCGGTTCGGGGCCGAAGCATACGGCCTGGAACCGGGTGGCGAAGAGTTCAGCGGCACTTACGAGCTCGGTCAGCAGCTTCTGGACGGCTGCGGGCTCGATCCCGAGCTCCTCGTCAATGGAGCCGGAGAGCACATCCCCTTCCCTGACCAGAGCTTCGATGCCGTCATATCGTCCAACGTGCTCGAGCATGTCTCCGATCCCGCAGCGGTGATGAAGGAGTGCTTTCGGGTGCTGCGACCAGGCGGCGTCTGCCACATGGTGATCCCGAATTTCGGCAGCTGGTGGGAGGGCCATTACGGCCTGCTCTGGTTGCCCCACAGCCCGCACTGGCTCGGCCGGATTCGCGTGCGCCTCGCAGGGCGGGACCCGGCCTATGTCGACACGCTGCAGCTGATCACGCCCGCCAAGATGAAGCGCTGGATCGCACCATTCGGCGACAGGATCGAGGTCAAGGGATGGGGCCAGGCGCTGTTCGACGAGCGTGTGCGGTCGCTGAATTTCGAGGAGTATTCGACGCTGGGGCTCGCCAAGAACCTGTTGCGAGTATTCCACCGGCTCGGTGTCATCACAATCCTGCTTGGCATTGCACGAGTATTGCGCTGGGAGACTCCCATCGTTCTCACCTTCGTCAGGACGTCATGAAGCTTCGCCCCGGCCTGCTTCGGCAATGGACGAACGCCCCGCAGGTCTCACGGCTGGCCTGGCGCGGCTGTCAATTGCTGATCTCCGTGTCGCTGATCCTGTGGTTGCTCTCGAAGGTCGATTCTGCGACCATCAGCACGATCGCCGGTTTTCCTCCGGCAGTTCTTGCCATCTCGCTCGTCGTCTTTGCGACCAGTCAGGTGTTCGGCGCGTTACGGCTATGGGTGCTGCTGCGCGGCCAGGAGACGAGCTTTCCGCCGCTCGACGTGATGCGACTGACCTTCATCGGTTTCTTCACTAACAACTTCCTTCCCAGCACAGTTGGCGGCGACGTTTACCGGGCGGCAGCGCTCACGCGCGGCGGCCACGACCTGAACCTCGCGGTCCTGACTCTCGTCGCCGACCGTTTGCTGAGCCTGGTCGTCGTCGTGCTGATGACGGCCGCAGCCCTGCCCTCCACCAACTTCTGGGAGCTGCGGCCGAGCGTGACCACAATCTCCGCCGCATCGCTCGCGATCTGGATCGTGCCAGCGCTTGCTGTGGTGGGGATACTGGGTGTCCTGGCGAGCCGCAGCCCCTCGTTCCGTCCGGTCGTCACGAGAATGGGCCAGAAAATGGCCGCGGCCACCGCACGCGCACTCCGCCTCGCCGGCCTGCCTCGCGTCCTTGCGCTCGCGGTCCTGTTCTCCGTGCTAAGCTCCGCCGCGTCGATCCTGGCCCAGTTCATCATCGCGCAAGCGATCGGAATGAGGGTAGACGTCATCCAGCTCACCGCCGTCATCGGCCTCGTGACGCTGGCGGCGCTGATGCCCGTCTCCATCAACGGCATCGGGCTGCAGGAAGCCGGCCTCGTCGCGCTGTTTCAGCTCTTGGGCGTTGCGCACGAGCCGGCCATTGCCTTTGCCGCCTTCAGCAGAGCGTTGATCCTTGGAACGAGCCTCATCGGCGGCCTGCTACTGATGTTCTCGGGCCGGCCGTCGACAAGTCAGACTCACCTTCCGAAACCGTAGTTCTCTGCGGCAAGATCCGAGCCGCGGTAGAGCCAAGCCATTTCGTAGCCGCGAAAGTCGAGGGTCAGGATAGGACGTGATTTCGGTTGCGGAAAGCCCTGAACGATACGGCTCCGATTGAACAGATAATAATCGTGATCGCCCAAGGGCTCTTCTCCGACGACATTTGCGGCATCAAATATCTCGAATGACCGCGGCCGCTCCGGCAGCCATCGTCCATAATACAAGTGAAAGATTCGCCCATTTCGACAGATGTCCGGCGATCTCCCGCAGAACTCCTCGAACTTCTCACCCAGGAGCGCGCGTTCCTCGCCCCATCCCATCCAGGATGGATTCAATCGACCGGCCTCCGCATGATCGGCGTCCGGATAATTTAGCCAGAACGGTCGAAAAGCAGCGTATAGCGGCCGGAACGGCACCGTCTCCAGGATCAAGAACAATGCTGCCATGAAAGCAATGGCGGCAAGACCAACGCTCCTCGTTCGATTCACCAGACCATACGTCTGGGCGCTCGACAATATGACTAGCAGAGACGCAGCGAGAATCAGGAATAAGGGCGTGTTTAGATATCGGTGGGCTAACGGCACCTGCAACAGCGCGCCGATCAGGATCAGTGCCAGCGCCACAACGAAGAGAAAACCAGCGGTGGCGTCGCACGGTCTACGTCCGGTCAGCAAGAGTATGCATGCGAGGAGCACCATGATGAACAGCGGAGTCGGAATCGCAACGATTAGGATTTCGAAGGCATAACCCAAATATGCGAGTCTGGTGATCGCGAGACCGTCGAAACCGAAATGCAGCCACACTCCATTCAACGCAAAGGATGGAGTTATCGGACTCGGATAGAACGGCGCCCAATAGGGCTGCAGCAGAGCTGCTGAGACCAGACCTGCGCCAAAGCCAAGAATCATGATGCCGGCAACGGTCGCCGGAAAATGCCGCACTGCCAACGGGAGCTTGGCGGCCTTCAATCGTTGGCTCCAGCTTCCGAGCAGCACCGCCGCCCCCACCAAGGATCCAATGGCCATCGTCACGGCAGCCACACGGCTGGGAATTTCCCCGCCGCCTTTTCCCGACAGGACCAACAGTGGAATCCAAGTCCACGAGCTCATCGCATCGACGATTCCTGGCCAGACTCCGCCCCACAGAACAGAAGGGACCCCAATGACGTACAGCAGCGTGGAGGCCACCGAGATGGACAGCGAGAGCAGAATCCCGGCAATAGTGTCGGCCACACCTGCAGTGATCGGGCGCATCGGCCATCGGGTAGCAGCAAAGACTGCCGGAGCTATCAGAACTATGAACAGAATCGGAGAACCGGAGAGCTTTTCCTGCGCCGCCAGTGTTGCCACGAC
The DNA here is from genome assembly GCF_025200925.1 of Bradyrhizobium sp. CB1015. GTDB lineage: Bacteria > Pseudomonadota > Alphaproteobacteria > Rhizobiales > Xanthobacteraceae > Bradyrhizobium. Next base: position 6,348,278 of record NZ_CP104174.1, read on the forward strand.
AATCGCTGCAGAGAAGGCCTGAACGCTCATGCGCTGGCTGCTGGCAAATGCGACGCTGACCAAGAGCAGCGCAATGACCGCGCCGAGGGAGGAAATCAGATCATAGTTGAATGTTTTGATCGTGATATTGGTCATCGGAAAGGTAAACAGGCTCGTCACCGCCAGGATGACCATTCCCGGACTGAAGGGATCAAATCCGCCCAGCTTGGCGAGTAACAGATAGACGACCAGGAGCAAACACGAACCGAGCAGCCAATGGCCGATCTTCAGAATCATGCGGATGCGATCTTCTGGAAGACCTAAGTTTTCCGCCAGCCGCACGAGATGGACCGCTACCGGCAATGTCGTGCGGAGCGCGCCGGATGCCAGTTGACCATGTCCTCGATTGGCCGGCTCCAGCAACAGGTTCGTCAGCCCTGTTTCATCGATCGTCATGAATTGGGTGTCCCGTTCGACTGAAAGTGCAACGGGAACGAGCATGAGGAGCATAACCGCTCCCGCGTGAACGAGCGTTTTTCCCTTCCTTCGAGCGAAAGCCGCGAACAGCCCACACAGAATGAGAGCCGCAGCCAGCTCAATGCCATTGATTTGCACGAAATGAAATATGGAAATGGGCTGAAGCATACCTTCGTTAGACATCTAGACCAATGAATGCCACTATTGCGCGAGTTCGTCAGCGGACGCCAGCAGCAATGATGTGTTTCTTATCTCGAATCTCTCCGGCAACAACCGTTCTCGCACTTGCCCTTTTCAATATCATTGTTCTTTTGGTGATGGCGACAGGGCATGTAGCGTATCTTCAAAATGACCCGTTGGCGCCCTTCTATTTGATCGATCAAGCCTATCATGGCGAGCTACTGGTCGCAGATCGCCAACCATGGCTGCTTCCTTTGCTAATAGGCAAGGCCTTACATGGGCTGTCCATCGCGGATCGTTATACGCTCATAATGCACGCGTCGACCGCGATCACGACGATTTTTGTCGGTCTGACGGCACTTCCTCTGTTCTTCCTCGTTCGCCGTTTCGGAAGCGATCGCACCGCAATGATTGCAGTCATTCTGCTGTTGACCAACGCTCAATTCTGCATCTCCGGCCTGTATCTCAACCCGACGGCGCTACTGACCTTCCTGGTGACCCTATTCTTCGCAGTTCTGGTTTATTGGCCGCCTCGGGCTCCCCTAACACTCGCCGCCATCGCCGGCTTTTCGGTATTGATCCGCCACGAGGGCCTGATCCTTGCAGCATTCCTCCTATGGATCATCTACTGGAAGTACCGGCACGACCAGTCCGGCCGGCCAGCGGCCTTGAAAGCAGTTGCCTTCCTGGCGCTGATCGTGGTCGCAAACTACACGGTCCGCCTGCTGTGGACCGCCGATGCGATAGGCTTTTTGCGCAATACCGGGACCTCCGACAAGTTCTTTTCCTTGCTCAGCTTCAGCCCGGCACGCGTGTTCAGCTACCTGATGGCCGTCCTCAACTACAAAATGGAGAAGCTCGATGTAATCGCCGCGACACTCCCCCTGCCGCTGCTGGCTTTGGTGCCGATCGGGGCCGTCGCCTCCTTACGAAAGCGCTCGGGAGCGGGCTTCATCATGATGTACCTCCCGCTCTACGAAGCGGTCGTCCTCATTTATCTGCTGGTCCTTCCGGTCAGCACCTATCTTCTGCAGAACTACAGCGCGGCGAATTTGCTAATCGATGTTCGCAATGTGGCGCGATACTACCAGGTATTTACACCGATGCTGTTGTTCTTTGCCGCGATGGGGGGAGCCGAGGCCTACCACCTAATTTCAAGCAAGACTTCGGGCAAATTCGACGCTCAACTCGTCAAGGCCGCTTACGTCATTGTCGCGGTATTCTGCATCAATCAGCAGTTTCTGCTGCAGACTTCGTATCGGTTTCAATTCGTTAAGACCGAACCGCACGCTGCCGAAGCCTTCGAGACTGCCGACTGGTTCAGGGCCAGACAAATTCGAAGGACACCAATCGGAATGAGCGCGCCCAGTCTCCATCCAGTCCATTTTGCGATCATGTCCGGCAACAACGAAGTCAATTGCTGGGGAGGCCAAAGCAATCCCAACTGGGACTGCGAGCAGGCCGGAAGAGCCTCCGCAACCACCCTACTGCAGGCCGGCGATTCATATTTTTCTTACGCCTTGATTGAGACAAGCAGTCCCCTCACTCTCCCGGCCAGCTCATATACGGCCGTATTCACCTCGTCCGGCGGACGCTACACCATCTTGCAAAACATTAGGCCGGCCGGCGCAACACCGCATTGATGGACTGGGCGAACACCTGGCCGCGATCCGCCGAGTCCAATAGCCTTGCGACCGACGTTAGCAACCAGCTCGCCGAGCGGGCCGCATGAGGGAAGCCGGGAGAATACAATAGCGATGTCGTCAGCATGCTGCCCGCCTGCAGCGTCGCATGCGCGAGGCCGCCGGCGGCTGAGAGCTCGACGATTTCGAACCCCGCGTCACGGGCGAGCTTCTCCACCCCGTAGCGGGTGAAGCGGAAGTAGTCGTGCGGCTGACCGTGAAGATAATAGAGGAACGGCACCGAGAGGATCAGGACACCGCCCGGTTTGAGCACACGTAGCAGCTCGGGAAGCGCCGTCCACGGCTGCGGCATGTGTTCAAGAACCGAGCAGCAGAAGATGGCGTCAAAGGTGCTGTCCGGGACCGGAAGCAGTCCTTGCGCGTCGGAGACGAAATCGAGATCCGGATGCGTGGGGAACGCGTCCGTTGCGAAGTAGCTGCTGGCCCTAGAGCGGATCGCGGCGCGCCAGGCCAGCCTCCCGGCACCCAAATCCAACGCGCTACCTTTCACGTGGCGATGGATCATCGGCAGAAGCGCACCGTAGGCGGTACGGTGGTCGACCGCAAGATCCCAAAATACGTCGGAGCCGATCGTCCGATCGCACACTTCGTTCCAGCGCCGCTGAAGCCAGCCAAGCACGGCCGATCATCCTATGGGGCTAGCCGGGGCAGGCGCGCGTCCAGGCCAAGCCAGATCCACAGCGCTCCCCGGTCGTCGCACTTTTTTGCCGCGTGGTCAGCCCAGCGCCGCGACAGGACGCCCTGATTGAGGAAGTTCGTTCGTGGCGAGACCGGCATCGGAAGCTCCCGCAGCCACCGCGCGATCGGCGCGCCGAAGCCCTTCTTCGGTCGGTGGAGAATGTCCTCAGGCAACCGGTGGCGCAGCGAACGCTTCAGGATCCACTTGCTCACGCCCTTGCGCAACTTGACGTCAATCGGCAGGCGCCTTGCGAACTCCACGACATCATTGTCGAGAAAGGGGGCCCGGACCTCGAGCGATTCGAGCATCGAGCTGCGATCAGACTTCACCAGAATGTCGTCGGGCAGATAGAGATTGGTGAAGAATTCCAGCGTGCGGTTCGCATCATCAGGGGCGTCCGATTGCTCCCACAGCGTAATTGCCTCCTCGTACAGCGTCTCGGAAGCGACCTCGTCCTCGAAGAGCTCCGAGATCTCTTGACCGCTGAGGGCTCCAAGCCAGGCCGCATTCCACATCGACGGCTTCAGGCTGAGTCCTCTCAGGCCGCGCCTGACCTTGAAGTCGAAACTCATGTTGCGTTCGGACGGCGGCAGACGGCACGCCAGAATGGAGATCGCCCGATGGACCTTGCGCGGAACCATCGTGTGATACGTCCGGGCGAGCCCGAGAATCTTGAAGGGATCATAGCCGGCAAAGAGCTCGTCGCCTCCGTCGCCCGACAGCGCAACCTTAACACTCTCCGACGCGTATTTGCACAACATCGAAGTCGGAACGACGGAACTGTCCCCCATCGGTTCGTCGATCCGCCCGAGCAAAGCGCCGAGCTCCGAGCGCAGCCCATCTAGATCGCAAGTATTGACGTGCCAGTTGCATCCGATTTGCCTGGCGACCCGTTCGGCGTACCTAGACTCGTCGAAGCTAGACTCGGTGAACCCGATCGAGAACGCGTCGATGGTCTTAGGGTCGCGCGTATCCGCCGCATGCGCCAGGATCGCCGACGAATCCACGCCGCCGGACAGAAACAGGCCGAGCGGCACGTCGCTTTCCAGACGCGCTGATACGGATTTACCAAGAAGATGATCTAGCTCTTCGGCCCAATCATCTTCATCTCCGGGCGGCGCCATATCGGGCAAAATCGAAAAGCGCCAGTAGGATCGCTCAACCGGAACCGGCAAAGAACCGCGACGACAGTGAGACACGTCGAGTTCGAGCCAACTGCCCGGCCGAAGACGCTGAACGCCAGCAAGCGGTGTCTTGGTACCTGGAATGAAACTATAGGCAAAGAGCTTCTGGATCGCCAGCCGGTCAATGCTTGTTCCTTTGAGGGAAGGATGCTTGATCAGTGCACCGAGCTCGGATGCAAAGACAAACTCGCCGTTCTTCATTGCCCAAAACAACGGCTTCTCGCCGAACCGGTCTCGAGCCAGGAGCAAACGGTCCTTAGTCCTATCAAAGAGTGCGAAAGCAAACATGCCGTTGAGCTTGAGCAGGAGATCGGCGCCCCACTCAAGCCAGCCATGAAGCAGCACCTCGGTGTCGCTGTGCGAGGTTTGGAAGCGATGCCCACGCGCTTCCAGCCGCGACCGGAGTTCGCGGTGATTGTAGATTTCGCCGTTAAAGATGACCGTCAGCCTGCCGTCCGGAAGAGACATCGGTTGAATGCCCCCATCAATATCCAGGATGGCTAGGCGTCGATGCGCAAAATGAACGCGTCTCATGGGGTCGGAAAAGAAGCCCTCCCCGTCGGGGCCGCGATGAGCGAGCTCATCACCCATCGCCTTTAGGGCGATGGGATTCTCCGGGCCGACAAATCCCGCAATTCCGCACATCTCAGTTGCTCTTGACGTCGAAATTGAGCCTGTACCTCACATCGTAGATGCGCTTGCTCTGCGATTCAAAATAGATTCGCACCATCAGCTCAGCGAGCAAACCCATTAGGATGCACATCGTGCCAGTTATGGCGCACAGAGAGACAAGAAGCGGCAGGGGGGTCTGGATGAATGTGATGCCGTCGGCGAACTTGAGCCAAAGCGCGTAAATGCCTGCGAAAAATCCAAGAGCAAAGAATGCGACGGCGGCTCCGCCAAAAACATAGATCGGCTTTGTTTCGTAACGCGTCAGAAATTTAACCAACAAAAGATCGAGCACTACCTTGAACACGCGCTCGAGCCCGTATTTTGATTTGCCGGCTCGCCGCGGATGATGCATGACTGGCATTTCGGTCACCCGCCCGCCCTGCCAAGCCGCATAGATCGGGATGAAACGGTGCATTTCTCCATAAAGGCGAAAGCCACGCAGGAGATCGGCGCGGTACGCCTTCAGTGTGCAGCCGTAATCGTGAAGCGAGAGGCCAGACAACCAGGAGATCAGCAGGTTTGCCAGTCGAGATGGGAAGTTTCTGAAAAGGGCGTTATCCTGCCGATCCCGACGCCAACCCGACACGACGTCAAATCCCTCCTCCATCTTGGCTAGGAGGTGGGGAATGTCGGCCGGATCATTCTGCAGGTCGCCGTCCATAGGCACGATGATATCACCTTCGGCCGCATCAATTCCGGCCATCATCGCAGCTGTTTGGCCGCAGTTTCTGGCAAAGGCAATCACTTTGAAGCGCGGATCAGAAGCTGCCAAACGCTCAAGACGCTTTCTCGATTGGTCGGTCGATCCGTCATCAACCAAGATCACTTCGACATCTCGATCCAAAGTCGAGCTTACTTTTACGAGCGCGGCGTAAAGCGGCTCTATATTGTCTTCTTCGTTGAAGATGGGAATTACGATGGATATCTTCCCCGGGCGGCGGACCGCTTCAGTCATCTCGGGAATTGACCCTACGTCCCTCATAACAGCATCCCTTCGCACCACGTGATGAGAATGACTTAGAGCATCCAGTTTTCGGCTTTGGGCACACTCCTTATCAGACCCAGCGCTCTTAAGTCTCGGATGCAGGACGACCGCCCCAGCTTTATGCCCTCGTACTTCGAACTAGAAAGCCTCGTCAACTGTGATTGACTAAGTTATTCAATCATCAAAGATTTTCCTAGGCTCTCCGGTCTTGCCTTCTCACGGAGTTTCCGATAACGACGACGATAATCTTTCGGCGGACGAAGATGTCGAATACTGCTCAGACGATGTACCGACGCGCGCGCAAGGTCATGCCCGGCGGGACGCAATTGCTCTCAAAGCGGCCGGAAATGTTCCTGCCGGAGCAGTGGCCGACCTATTTCAAATCGGCCAAGGGCGCCGAAGTCGTCGATCTCGACGGCAAGACCTATCTCGATATGAGCTATTGCGGCATCGGCGCCACCATTTTGGGCTTTGCCGATCCCGACGTCGATGCGGCCGTGAAGACCGCGATCGACATGGGGTCGATGTCGACCCTGAACTGCGCCGAGGATATCGAGCTCGCGGAACTGCTGGTGGAGCTGCACCCCTGGGCCGACATGGTGCGCTTCGGCCGCGCCGGCGGCGAGGCCATGGCGATTGCGGTGCGCATCGCGCGTGCGGCGACCGGTCGCGACATGGTGGCGTTCTGCGGCTATCACGGCTGGCACGACTGGTATCTCAGCGCCAATCTGGGCGAAACCACCGCGCTCGACGGCCATTTGCTGCCCGGCCTCGACACCAAGGGCGTGCCGCGCGGTCTCGCCGGCCTGATGCATCCGTTCCATTTCAACAAGCTCGACGAGATCGAGGCGATCGTCGCCGCCCATGGCGAGCGGCTCGCTGCGATCGTGATGGAGCCGGTGCGCTCCAGCGAGCCCGAGCCCCCCTTCATCAAGGGCATCCGCGCGCTCGCCGACCGCTGCGGCGCCGCGCTGATCTTCGACGAAGTGACCTCCGGCTTCCGCATCAACTCCGGCGGCGCGCATCTCGCCTACGGTGTGGACCCCGACATCGCCGTGTTCGCCAAGGCCATCGCCAACGGCTTCCCCATGGCCGCGATCGTCGGCCGCGCCTCGGTGATGGATGCCGCGCAAGAGACCTTCGTCAGCTCGACGGCATGGACCGAGCGGGTCGGCCCGGTCGCGGCCCTTGCCACCCTGCGCAAGCATCGTGAACAGAACGTCGCCGGGCACCTGATGCGGATCGGCAGTCGCATCCAGAAAGGATGGACCGAGGCGTCACAAGCCACCGGCATGCCGCTGCACGTCTCCGGAATCTCGCCGCTAGGCCATTTCGCCTTCGACCTGCCCGATGCGCAGGAGGTGCGCACGCTGTTCACGCAGATGATGCTCGACCGCGGCATCCTCGCCACCGGCTCGTTCTACGCGATGTGGGCCCACACCGACGCCCATGTCGACCGCTACCTGGAGACGGTGACCGAGGTGTTCCGGGACTTGCGCACCGCGGTCGACCAGAAGGCCGTCAAGCAGTTGCTGCGCGGCCCCGTCGCCCATTCCGGATTCAAGCGGCTGACCTGACCTCTGGCCGCGTTCCAACGATCGTCCAGCTGTACCCATGGCGAAAATGCAGTCGGACGTCCGAAAAGCCGTTTGATTCGAGAAGCGCTCGCGCTTCCGCTTCGCCATAGTACTTCGCATAGGCGGGGCGCAACTGATCGTAGACGACCAGATAGCGTTTCGAGCGAGAGAAACGGCCCACAACGTTGTTGATGTAGTCGCGGAGCGGCAACCACTACACGTAGCGGCACCCGAAGATGTAGACATCCAGCGCAAGCGTCAGGAGCGAGGCGATGGCCGCCACCATCACGTACGGCAGCCGCGTGGTCGCCGCGCGCAAAGCGCGAATGCTCTGCACGAGGAGGCCGCTTCCTTCCTTTCCGTAGAGCCACACGATCATCCTGCCGCCCGGACGCTCGCAACGAAGCTGCAATGATGGGATTCGGGTCAGGAATGTGGTGGATCACGCCGATCGATACGACGAAATCGAACTCGGCGTCGGTCGGGATCTCGTGTCCGGCAAGGTTCAGAAAGATCACGCGACCAGCTTCTTCCGCCAGATTGCGCTTGAGAACCTCGAAGGCCGCCGAAGGCTCGCGGCCACATCGCAAGGCGCGCTTTGCCGATCTCAAGGAAGCGACGGATGCTTTCGTCAGGCTGTTCGATCAGGTCGTCGCAGAGCAACTGATCAGCGACGTGCCGGTCGGACTGCTCCAGGGCGGCGGAATCGACAGTTCATTGATCGCCTATTCGCTGGCGAACCGCGACTCCTTCCTGCTCGTGACCGCCTCGTTTTCCGAGCAAAGCCACGATGAGACAGCGATTGCCGCGATCGTCGCCGCGCAAACCTCGCTGCCGCACCGAATCGTTCCCATCAGCAGCGATCCGGATTCGGCCGCAACGCTCGCGCGCGTCGTCCACCATTTCGACGGGCAGGTGGCCGACGAGAGCGCCGGTCCCCTACTGCTCCTGACGCGCGAGCTTCGCCGCAATTCGACCGTCGCTCTGTCAGGCGACGGCGCCGACGAGTTCTTTGGCGAATATCCGACCTACCGGGCCTTGCGCCTGGCATCAGCCTTTGGCCCACTCGTTCCGGACTGGATCGCGCGATCGATCGGCCGACTCGCCTATTCCGGCCTCGGCGCCAACGAATCGAGGCTGCCCCGGGCCGCACTGCTGTCACGGTTTCTGCTCGGCCTGGCCCCTGGCGGCCCACATGCACACGCGGAATGGCGACCATATATTCCGGAGTTCCTGATTCCAGCACTCTATGGGCCCGCGTTACATCATCTCGCGCGCACCAGCCCGACGACCGGCTATCGCCTCGCCATCGACGGTGCCGACGGATCGGACCATCTGGATCGCTGTCTGATCGCCGGCCAGACCTACCACCTGCCGAGCGGCCTTCTGATGAAGACTGACGCAATGAGCATGGCGGATGGCGTCGAGATCCGCATTCCATTCCTCGATCGGGGGATCATGGAATTTTCGGGTCAGTGCAGCCTCGACTGATCGCGCCGCTGCGCGAACCGACCAAGCCGCTGCCGCGCGATGCCCTCCGGCGGAAGGGCGCGGATGAAGTCATCTGCAATGCCCCAAGCGCGGGTTCAACAGTCCGCTTGCCGCGCTGTTGCGTGGCGCGCTCAGGCCGCTCTGCACGGACCTCTTCGTGCGCTCACGCGAGATCTTCGAACCCTATCTCGAGCCGAACGCGGTCCGCGACCTCTGGCAGGAACACGCGGAGAGGAAGAGCAATCACGCCTATGCGCTTTGGCCCCTGCTGACGTTCGGGATCTGGCGCTCGCAATTGAGCGGCAAGCCGATCGGCGGAGAACGCTAGCTGCCGAAGATGTCGCGCACCACGTTGCGCGACGTCGGCGACCTCGCTGCCTTCGGATAAATGCCGTGCAAAATGCTGTCGGCGGCAAGCGCGCCGCCGTCGATCACGATAGCGCCCGTCGAGACGAAGGTGTTGTCGCCCACCGCGGTCTTGCCGATGATTCGGCTGCCACCATACATCGCGATGCCGCGGCCGAACGAGGGATAGTCGTTGTCGAGGTTCGCGCCGACCGTGCAATTGTGATAGCAAATGAAATAGTCCGAATAGCTGGCGCGCCCGAGCACGGTGCCGACCGGATGCTGGACCGCAAACACGTCGGGCAGCTCCACCTCGTAAAACGCATCGAGCGCGTGCAGCGCCTTGTTGAGCGCATAGGCCTTGTCCGCGATGGGATGGCCGGGCCGCTCGCGAAAGGCTGAATTGGCGAGATAATAAAGGAAGATCGCATACTGGTCGGAGTGCCAGTGCGAGAACCGCGCCTCGCCGTTGGCGAAAAATCCCTTCAGCCGGAAACGCGAAAAACAATGGTCGATCCGACCGAGCGCGAGATCGACGAATCTCGGGAGATCGCCGAGGTCGGTCCCGTCAGGGAACAGGTTCTCGAACTGCTTGCGCACATAGAGGGCGAGGTCGTTGCGGGCAAGCGAGAGCTGCACGGGGGGCTAATTCCTGCTTGAGGAGCTGGCGCGAACGTCGAGGCCGCGCGAGAACAGGTGGCTGCGCAGCTTGATCGGGCTGTGGTCGGTGAACAGGAACATCGAGGAGATCGCCACCGCGGACGCACCGGCCTCCAGCGCGTCAATCGCATGCTGGAGCGAACCGCAGCCGCCGGAGACGATCAGCGGCACGCTCAAGACGTTCGCCGCCTTGTGAATGATATCGAGGTCGTAGCCCGACATGGTGCCGTCGCGGTCGATCGAGCCGAGCAGCACCTCGCCGCAATGCAGATCCTCGCAGCGCCGCGCCCATTCGATCGGATCGAGCGCGACATGCTCGCGTCCGCCGTCGATGAACACACTGGCGTGGTTGGGGCTGATCTTCTTGTAGTCGATCGACACCGTCATGCACTGATCGCCGAAGGTCCGTGCCGCCTCGCGCAGGAACTCCGGACGCCGCACGGCCTCCGAGTTCACCGACACCTTGTCGGCGCCCGCGCGCAAGAGCATGTTGACGTCGTCGAGCGTCTTGACCCCGCCGCCGACGGTGAAGGGCATGAAGATCTCTTCCGACATCCGTTCGATGATGTCGACGACGCGGCCGCGCGAGGCCGCGCTCGGCACGATGTCCAGCACGATCAGCTCGTCGACGCCGTAGTCGTTGTAGACCTTCGCCGTGGTCACCGGATTGCCGGCGGCTCGCTCGTTCTCGAAGAAGCGAACATATTTGACGAGCCTGCCGTCGCGCAGCAGGAATTTTGGGATCAGGCGCTTCTTCAACATCGACGTCAGGGATTCCAGCGCAGGAAATTGCTCATCAGCTCGATCCCGGTGTCCTGGCTCTTTTCGGGATGGAACTGCGTGGCGGCGATGTTGTCCCGCGCGATGATCGCGGTCACTGGCTGGCCGTATTGGGCGAAGCCGACCACGTCGCCCGCATCCCTGCAGCGCATGGCGAAGGAGTGCACGAAATAGAACGCCAGATTGCTCTCGCGGACATTGGCGAGGATCGGATGGTTGCGCTCCTTGGCCACCATGTTCCAGCCCATATGCGGGATTTTCAGCGTGGGATCGTTCGGCATCAAGCGCAGGACGTCGGCATCGAACCAGCCGAGCCCGCGATGCGCCACGCCGTCGTCGGCGTGCTCCTCGGAGGTGTTGGCGAGCAGTTGCATGCCCAGGCAGACCGCGAGGAACGGCTTGCCCTTCTCGCGGACATGGCGCTCGAGCATCTCGTCGATGCCGCGGGCGCGGATGTTGCTCATGGCATCGCCGAACGCGCCGACACCGGGCAGGATGACGTGGGAGGCATCCGCAATCGCATCCGCATCATGGGTTACGACCGGATCGAAGCCGCAATATTCGACGGCATTCTTCACCGAGCGCACATTGTTGATGCCGTAATCGACGATCGCTACGCGTGACATCGCCTGCTCCCCCCCGGGCGCGAGACGCGCCGCCGATCGATCCTCGCTGGCCTATCCCTCTAGCCTATCCCTTGCCGCCGCCGATTTCGACACCCGGATGGTTTGGCCACGGCACCTGCGTGTTGTTCCATTTGTCCATGTCCGGCATGCGGCGGCCCGGCTCGACCGTGTTCGGCGAGAACTGCCACGGACTGACCTCGTGCTTGATCGCGATGCCCAAGAACTGCTCCTCGGTGAGCTGGAGATAATCGAGGAACAGATCGAGGCTCGGCGGCCGCTTGCCGTCGAACTCGCGTACCAACGCCTCGCCCTGCTCGCGGGTCATGCGCTTGTTGCGGATGTCGATGTTGGCGAGATGGTTGGTCCGGCCCATGCCTCGTTTGATGTATTTAAGGTAGTCACGCACGCCCTGGAAGAAGCACTCGATCTTCTCGTAATCGTATTCCGGCGGAATGCCCTCGACCTCCTGGCCCTTCCAGCCGAGCTCGCTCTTGATGATGTCGACGTGCTTCTTGGTGTCCCACTTGATGTAGCTGCCGAGACAGACCGAGCGGCACTTGATCCGCATCAGCTCCTTGCGCGGCGGATAGACGAACGGATAGAGGTCGCGCTTGGCGACGCGGCCGCCGAGGAATTCGTACATGTCATCGGCGGTAATGCCGAGATTCATGGCGCGGTTAAATCGCTTTTCGTCGACCTCTTCCATCTCGTCATAGGAATAGAACGACTGGTATTCCGCGAGACTCTCGCCCCAGATCAGGAGCGGCGTCTCGTAGCGGATCGCGACCTGCATGGTGTGAGCATAGATGCCGGTGTGGCAGTGCCAACAGAAGTCGCCGCGGCGCTTCAGCGATTCCAGCATCAGCTCGCGCACCACGTGCCAGTTCGGCGTGAAGTTGAGGACGTCGACACCGAGCTGCTTGAACACCCTGGTGTTGTTCTCCTCGATCAGCGGCCGGTAGAACCAGTGGTCGAAGCGCACGACTAGCGGCTTGAGGCCGAGCTTGCGCACGACGTACCAGAGCTGGAACACGCTGTCCTTGCCGCCCGAATAGGGCAAGATGCAGTCATAAAGGCCCTTGTCGCGGTATTGGCCGACCAGCTCCTGGAGCTGCTTGTAGCGGTCGTCCCAATCGATCTGGGTATCACGGACCTCGATCTGACGGCAAACGCTGCACGAACCGGACTCGTCGAACGACGTGGCCTCCGCCGTTTCCGGCAACAAGCATTTGCTACAGCTCAACATTTCGGGAATTCTCGCGATTGCATGATTTGCTGTCGGTTTACCACGCCGTCCACCCCCCGTCGACCGCAATGCACTGGCCCGTCACATAGGCCGACAGATCGCTCGCCAGATAGGCCACAGCACCCTTCATATCGTCCTCGCGCGCCATGCGTGCAAGCGGCGTCCGGGCCACATAGCGGCTCAAAAACGGTTCAGGCGTGGCCCTGAAGACGCCACCCGGCGCCACCGCATTGACTCGCACCTTTGGGGCCATGGTGGTGGCCAGCCAGCGCGTCATCTGGATCAGGCCACCCTTGCTCGCGGCATAGGCGGCCGGGTTCCCGAGCGGGGTTCCCTCGTAGAGCCGCCAATCGGGCCCGGCGAGACCGTAGATCGATGAAATATTGATCACACTGCCACGGCCTGATCTGGCGAGATCCTCGGCCGCGGCCTGAATCAGGACAAATGGCGCGGTGAGGTTGACCTCGATCGCCCGCCGCCAGGTCGCATCCGACTGCTGCTCGAACGGCACCGCCCAGCCTTCCAGCCCGCTGGTGCCGACGAAGGCTGCACAATTGACGATGATGTCGATGCCGCCAAGGGCTTCACGCACCCGCCGCGGCAGGTCCTTCACCGGTTCGCCCTGCTCGAAATCGCAGTCGAACATCGCAGCCTTAACGGAATGCATTGCCGTCAGCTTCGCGGCGGCCTCGGTGCCGGCGGACGCCGCGATGTCGACCAGCGCGATGGCAGCGCCGAGCTCGGCAAGGCCGCCCGCGATCGCGCGGCCAATATGGCCGGCGCCTCCGGTAACAACAGCGACACGGCCGTCGAGCGACATCATCTCGCGAAGCGAACGTTCGGTGCTCATCCAAAGATCCTCTGGAATTCGTCGGACGCACGCTGAAGATCGTCGAGGCGGCCGACGTCAATCCAGTATTCTCGCAACGGGAATCCGACCGACGGCTTGCCCTCGGCGATGGTGCGCTCGATCAGCGTCGGCATGTCCACAGCTTCGTTGGCGTCGAGATGATCGAGCACACCGGGATCGAGCAGGTAGACGCCGGCATTGACGAAGAACTTCTGCGTCGGCTTCTCGCGAATGCCGAGCAGGCGATGGTCGTCGAAGTCGATCACGCCGAACGGCACAGTCACCGAATGCTCGCGCACGCAGACGGTGGAGAAGGCCTGATGCTCGCGATGATACTTCAGCATCTGCTCGAAATTCACCGTGGTCAGCAGGTCGCCGTTCATGACGAAGAACGGCTGCCTCGGCCGCTCCGGCAATAGCGACAGCGCACCGGCGGTGCCGAGCCGCGCGTTCTCCTGGAGATAGTTGATCTCGACGCCCCAGGCCGAGCCGTCACCGAAATAGTCCTGGATCATCTCGGCCTTGTAGTTGACCGAGATGAAGAACTTGCCGAAGCCGGCCTTCACGAAGCCGCCGAGCACGGTCTCCAGGATCGGCTTGTCGCCAACGCGGATCAGCGGCTTGGGGATGTCGTCGGTCAGCGGCTTCAGCCGCGAGCCGAGGCCGCCGGCCATCAGCACGACCCAATGATCGGATTGCTGCGCGAGCGCGAGGTCGTCGATCAGCTTGACTTCGACCACCCGCCCCTCCGCATCGACGAGCGGAAGCTGGTGGATCGAATGCTTGCGCATCAGGTTGAGCGCGGCCGGATTCGAGATGCCGACCGGCGCCGTAATCGGCGTGCGGTTCATCACGAGGTTGACGGAGGCGTCGAGGCCGACGCCGCCGAGCAGCGCGCGCCGCACGTCGCCGTCGGTGACGGTTCCGACGATCCTGCCCTCGCGCTCGACGATCGCTAGTTGCAGATTGCCCTGATCGATGCGCCGTAGCGTCTCGATCAGCGGCGTATCTTCATTGACAACGAAGGCACCCTTCATGACAAACCAATCCTACTCGTTGCCGGCGAACCCGCCGGCCGCGACATCCCTTGTAACCACCGCCCCTGCGGCAACGACGGCTCCGGCGCCCACTTTGACACCGACCAACACCACGGCGCCGGCGCCGACATGGACGCTCTCGCCGATCGAAACTCCCCCGCACAGCACGGCCCCCGGCGCGACATGCGCGTGATCGCCGACGATACAGTCGTGCTCGACCACCGCGCGCGTATTCACCAGCACGTTCCGCCCGATCCGCGCCGCGGGCTGAATCACGGCACCGGCCATCACCTGCGCGCCATCATCCAGTTGCGCATCAGAGGCAATTACGGCGGACGCATGCGCGATCACCGGAAATTTGTAACCCAGCGCAGTGAACCGCTCGAACAGCACGCGCCGGCCCGCCAGCCCCGAATCGGTGCGCGTTGCGCGGTTGCCAAGACCGTTGGCGAGCTCGACCTCATCGGCGGCCATGTTCATGATGTCGTCGTCGGATCCCGTGATCTTGACGGCGCCGATGGCCTCGCCGACGCGCGCAGCGTCGCGGTCGGTGACACCAACGGGACGAATGCCACGGCTTAGCAACGCCTCGATGACGACGCGGGCGTGACCGCCGGCGCAAAGCACGATCAGGCTCATGGCTCGAGCGCCTCGTTGGCCGCGTAGTCGCGCTGCGCGGTCTTGCCGAGATAGCTCCAATATTCGATCGGCGGCACGCCGTTGCCGGGACGCTTGACGCCCAGATTGTCTTCCGTGAAGCGCTCGCCGATACGCACGGGGCGAAGCGCAACGAGGCTGCGCCGCGCCACCGCACGGTTCGGAATCTCCTCCGGCGCCGGCACCTTGCGCCCGTCACCGAGCGCGGCTTCGACGTCGCGGATCGAGGCGATCATCGCCGCCATCTCGTCCGGTTCGATCGAGGCGCGGTGATCCGGCCCCGGCAGATTGCGGTCGAGCGTCAGATGTTTTTCGATCACAGCGGCGCCGAGCGCTACCGCTGCCGCCGCGATGTGAATGCCGCGGCTGTGGTCGGAGAAGCCGACGGGAAGACCAAATGCATCGCGCAGCGTCGCCATCGCGCGCAGATTGATCGATTGCGGATCGGCCGGATATTCGGTCGTACAATGCAACAGCGTGACTTTTGCGCGGAGCTCCGTCCAGCTCGCGCGGTCCAGCAGGAGGTTTGCGAAGTCGGCTGGCGTCGGCTTTGCCGTCGCATCGCCCAAATAGCCGAAGGCGATGACGCCGAGCGCCTGCTCCACTTCGGCAAGTGTCCCCATACCGGTCGACAGGATGATCGGCAGGCGGAACCGCGCAAGATGCAGCAGCAGCGGCGCGTTGGTGAGGTCGCCCGAGCCGACCTTCAGCGTCGAAACGCCGACGCGGCGGACCAGATGCGTGGCGCTGTGGGCGTCGAACGGCGTCGACATGTAGGTGATGTCTGCCGCCGCGCAGGCCGCCGCGATCTGCTCCTCGTCGTCGGCGCTGAGCTCGAGCGCGCGCAGCATGTCGAGCTGCGACTGCGCCTTGCCGGTGGTCGCCTGCTGGTAGCTCGCTTTCGCAGCCTCCGCGGTGGCAAGCTTGTCGGCGCGGAACGACTGAAACTTGACGACATCGGCCCCTGCCCGCGCCGCCGCCTCCACCAGCGCAATCGCACGTGCGCGGTCGCCGTTGTGGTTGACGCCGGCCTCAGCAATGATCAGGGTTCTGCGATGCATAGGGTTTCGTCGCTGGGGCGAAGCGAAATCGCCCGCCAATCAAGCGGTTGTCTTAGTCGAGCACGCTGGTAAAAGCAACGCAAGCGGGCGCCTTGCGGTGTTCCCAAAGACCCCATAACAGCCTCGCCTGGTGACGAATCAGGCCGATTCGCAGGTAGCCTGAACGCAGGATTGTTGAGACCCATGACGAACTCGCCCGAGATATTGTTCCTGCTGGTCGGCCGCGGTGGATCAAAAGGCCTGCCCGGCAAGAATCTGCGCGAGATCGGCGGCCTCAGCCTGACCGGCTACAAGGCGATTGCGGCAAGGCAGTCCCGCTATTGCTCGCGCCTGATCGTCTCCAGCGACAGCGCCGAGATTCGGGCCGAGGCGAAAAGGCATGGCGCCGAAGTGCTGTTCGAGCGGCCGGCCGAACTTGCGACCGACACCGCCTCCTCCAACGACGTGGTGCTGCACGCCATGGACTGGATCGAGACGCATGAGAACCAGCGTTACGACGCCATCATGCTGCTCGAGCCCTCGTCGCCGTTCGCAACACCCGAGCATTTTGACGAGGCGGTCGAGCTGTTCGCCGCGCGCAAGGCGAGTCTCGTCGTCGGCATGCGCGAGACCGAGGTCTCCTCGATCTTCGTCGGCACGCTTGGCAAGGACGGCTCGATCGGCGGTATCGTCGAGAAGATGCTGACGACCACGGCGCAGCGGCGGCAGGACCAGGCGATCGAGGTCACTATGAACGGCGCTCTTTATCTCGTTGGCTGGGATGCGATGCGCAAGCATCGCAAGATCTACGCCGACCCGTCTGCGAGCTACGGCATCATGATGGACCGCATGCATTCGATCGAGATCGAGAGCGCAGCCGACCTCGCCTACGCGTCCTATGTCATCGAGCACGGCATGCTCGACGCCTCACGCTGGCGACGGCCGGCATGAGCGCACGCCGCCGCATTGCCGTCGTCACCGGCTCGCGCGCCGATTATGGATTGCTGCGGGGCATCCTGACGCGGCTCAAGGCGGCCGACGACCTCGCGCTCAGCGTGATAGCCTGCGGTATGCATCTGGTGCCGCGCTTCGGCGAGACCTGGCGCGCGATCGAGGCCGACGGCTTTCCAATCGCGGCAAAAATCGATCTCGCGCTCGACGACGACCGCGCCGAGACGATCGCGCGCGGCACCGGCATTGGCGTGACCGGCTTTGCCGAGGCGCTGCCAAAACTCGCGCCCGACATCCTCGTCGTGCTCGGCGACCGCTACGAGGTGCTGGCTGCCGCGGTCGCGGCCACGCTGCTGAACATCCCGATCGCGCATATCCATGGCGGCGAGATCACCGCGGGTGCCTTCGACGATGCGATCCGTCATGCCATCACCAAGATGGCCTGCCTGCATTTCGTCGCGGCCGAGCCATATCGCCAGCGCGTGATCCAAATGGGGGAGCAGCCCGATCTCGTCTTCAACGTCGGCGCGCCCGGCCTCGATCTGGCGGACAGCGCGGCGCCGCTGACCCGCGCCGAGCTGTTCGCAGGGCTCGGCATCGCCGGCCCCGAGCGCTTCCTACTGGTGACGCTGCATCCGACCACAGCGCAGCCCGAGGCTGACGCCGCCAACGTCGCAGCCCTCCTCGGCGCGCTCGCCGAAGTCGAGGACCGCAGCTTCATCTTCACCGGCGTCAACGCCGATCCGGGCTATCGCGCCATCGATGATGCGATCAGGGCGTTCGTCGCGGTGCGAGGCGATCGCGCCCATCTCTTCACCTCGCTCGGCAGCGAGCGCTACTGGGCCGCGCTGCGGCTTGCGGACGCCGTGGTCGGCAACTCCTCCAGCGGCATTTTGGAGGCGCCGGCCGTCGGCGTGCCCACGATCAATATCGGCGACCGCCAGAAGGGCCGGCTGCGCGCCGCCTCGATCATCGATTGCCCGGCCGATTCGGCCACCATCCTCGCAAGCCTGATGCGCATCTTCGAGGGCCGGTTCCGGCCCGATCCGGAGCCTCCGCCGCCCTATGGCCGCGGCGGTGCCTCCGAGGCCATTGCTGGAACCCTTCGAAAGATCGACCTAACGCGCGCTTTCCCGAAACATTTCCATGATTTAGCGGCCACATCGGAACTGCCCGGAACGACCGGATAACTGCCCGCGATTATTGCCTGTGCAGCACCCCAGGCTGTATAGATCGGCGCGAGCTTGCGACGAACCGCGCTCGTTCCGGGAGAACGCGACATGACGACGATCGATTCCCTTTCCGACGCGACGCCGGTGGCACGCGCCATCGAGATTGGTGAACTTCCGATTCCGCCCTATCGCGGCAACACGCTTCCCGCGATCGACTATGACGAGCATCCGGCCTATGGCGGCATGTTTCCCAAGCCGACCCTCCGCGAGCGCCTCTACGCGCTGAACGTGTTCGTACGCACGTTCGCCTTCGTCACCATCCGCCGCATCGTCGACTACGACAACATGCCACTGCTGACCAAGGAAGCCGGCTTCAGCGGCCTCAACGCGCGGACGGCGCTGCGCTACATCTTGATGTATGCGCGCATCCGCGCGAGCCGCGCGATCGGCACGCTGACCGGCACGCGGCGTCCCGCAAAGCCGGCGAATCTGGCGCTGCTCAACAAGATCAAGTCCGACGGCATTGTCTGCCTGAACCTCACGCCCGACGAAATCGAGCAGATCCGCAGCGTCACCAATCCGGGCTTCGCCAAGCTCGACGAGCGCCGCGCCAACATTCCGTCGGAGAAGCGCAAGTTCGACGACAACGTCTACTGGTGCACGCGCTCCGCCGATCCGCAGGCATTCGCGACGGTCGAATCCATCTTCAAGCGCTACGGCATCATGGAAGCGGCGAGCGCCTATCTCGGCCGCCCGGCCGGCGTGAAGCACGTCAACGCGCAGATCAACGACCAGGACCTCGCGTTCTGGAGGCGCGTCTTCCCAGACACCCAGCTTGCCGATCCCTGGGGCAGCTACCTGCACATCGATGCCACCTACGGCATGCTGAAATGCGCGATCTACGTCCATGACATCGGTCCGGACGGCGGCCCGTTCTGCTACATCCGCGGCAGCCAGAACGCGAAGATCGGCTGGTTCGAGGGCATGGTCCGGCGCACCAACGATTTCTCCGGCTTCTCCGGCCGCCGGCACGACGCACGCAAAAAGTTCATGGCGTTGCCCGCATTCCTGCGCAAGAAGGCCGACTTCGGCGGCGACCTCCCCGACAATTCGCCCGAGGTCGCGCGCCTGCGCGAGGGCCACTTCGCCGCGACCTCGAACTACGGCAATTGCGTGCTGTTCGACGGCAATGGCATGCATCGCGGTGGCATGGTCAACAAGGGCGAGCGCCGCTGCTTGTTCATCCTGCTCGCGGAGATCTGACGCGACGCTTTCGACGCAAGCTTACGCGCCGCGCAGCTTGCTCGGACGTTTGAGGTATTCGGCGAGTTGATCGGGGCTGAAATAGGCCGCTTGGCTGCGCAGCGGACTGTCCTTGCGGATGAAGGCGAGATCGATCTGGGCAAGCGCGCCGTCGAGCGAGCGCATGTGCCCCTCCAGCACGTCATAGACCGCAAAACCGGCCTCGTCGCAAAAGCGCACGATGTCGGCGAACTGCGGGATGCCGTGCCTCATCGGCATCATCGTGGTCTCGAGGATCATGAGATCGATTTCGCCGATTCGCGCGCCGAGCCCCTTGAGCACCTCGATCTCGGCACCCTGCGTATCGACCTTCAGGAACACCGGATGCTCCAGCGTCTCCGGCAACAGCGAGTCGAGCCGCCGCATCGGCGTCTTGCGCGCCTCGCCGTCGAGCGCCTTGCCCTCGACCTGCGCAAAAATGCTGGAGCCCGAGATGTCGTCGTGGACGTTGAACGTGATCTCGCCATTCTCGGCGCCGGCCGCGACCAGGAAATACTCGGCGTCGAGCCGCTGCTTGAGCTGCTCCAGGATCGGACGGCATTCCGCCACCGGCTCGATCAGGAAATATTTGGCACGAGGAAACGCGTCGTAGATCGGCGACGTGCCGAAGGCGATGCCGACGTCGACCACCGTCTTCACATCGAAGCCGAGCGACTTCAGATGCTTGAAGAACAGGCCGAAATTCCTGACCGGCGCGTTGGCGCGCATCAGGCGCAAACCGATCGGTTCCAGAATGTTGTTGATGGCCTGAAACGCGGCAGAGACGAATGCCTTCATGAAGCGAACGCCGGTTGGGCTAGAGCCGAGGTGAAGGATCGCGACCGCAAAATGCCTCTACACACGATGGATTTGTCAGAGTTTGCAATCGACTGGTCGGTTTGGTAGATCAGCCCGGCAAGCCGGTCAAGCGGCCATCCCGTCGGCAAAGACAGCGACATCAGCATGAAAGTTCTCGTGACCGGAAGCTCCGGCTTCATCGGCCAGGCACTGGTGCGGCGGTTGCGCGCCGAACATTGCGACGTCGTGGGGCTCGACAAGGTTCCGGCCGAGACGACCGACATCGTGTGCGACATTCTCGATGCCAACGGCCTGACGAAGGCCGTGGCCGGCACCGCGCCGGACGCGGTGGTTCATCTCGCCGCACGCATCGATCTCGACGAAAAGACCGACCTTTCCGGTTACACCGCCAATATCGAGGGCGTCGCAAATCTGGTCGAGGCCGTGCGGCGCACGCCGTCCGTGCGGCGAGCGATCTGGACCTCGTCGCAGCTCGTCTGCCGCATCGGCTATGTGCCGGCGAACGACACCGACTATAAGGCCGACACGTTGTACGGACAGAGCAAGGTGCGCACCGAGGAGATCGTCCGCAGCGCCGATGGCGCCGGGCGCGAATGGTGCCTGGCGCGCCCCACGACCGTCTGGGGCCCCGGCATGAGCGCGCATTACCAGCGCTTCCTGCACATGATAGAGCGCGGCCATTACTTCCACGTCGGGCACGGCCCGCTCTGGAAGTCCTACAGCTACATCGAGAACATCGCCTTCCAGTATTGGCGTCTCCTGAGCGTCCCGACGGACCAGATCCATCGCCGGACGTTCTATCTCGCCGACTACACGCCGATCGATCTCATCGCGTGGTGCGACGCGTTTCAGAGCTACTTCGGTTCGCGCCCGATCCCGCATCTGCCGGCCGGCGTCGCCCGCACGCTGGCGCTCTGCGGCGACGCGGTGAACGCGATCGGCTTGAAACGATTTCCCTTCAATTCGTTCCGCCTCAACAACGTGCTTACGCAGTATCAATTCGATCTCGCGCCGACCGCGGCGGTCTGCGGCCCGCTCCCCTGCGATATGCAGCAAGGTGTCGCGGCGACAGTCGCGTGGCTGCGAAACCTCTCGGCGCGCTGAATTAGGTCGCGAGGGTGTTGACCCCGAGCTTGCCGGCGTCCTGCGGCGCCCGCGCGCGCAGATTGGCCAAATCAAGCACCAGCCCGGTCGCCAGCATCGACGCCAACACCAGCGCCGAATTTGCCATGCCGAGAGGTCCCTGAACCGGGCTGAGAAGGACGCTGGCGAGCACGAACACGAGCAGCAGCAGCGGCGTCATCAGGCCGGAATGCCGGCTTCCGGCCGCGCTCCAGCCGGCCAGGCCGCCCCAGATCGCGACGTAGACGATGGCGCCGACGAGGCCGAAATCGATGAAGGCCGCGGCCCAGGCGCTCGGGAAGAAGCCATAGATCAGCGCCTCCCGCTGCTCCGCCTCCATGACCGCCACTTGATCGCTAGCCGGGAAAAATATCCGCAACAACGGCGATAGCACACCGACCTCGTACACGCCCCATTGCGGCGTGAACTTGTCGCGGGCGTTCCAGACGTGATCAACCGTCCGCACACCATGGGTCAGATAGAAATAGGTGCTGAGGCCGATCATCGCGCTGCGCGACGAAAGGTAGCCGGAGTCGATCGCCGAGATGACATAGCCACGGGGTTGGACGTTCCAGGCCTCCAGCACCGCATCAAGAGCGGTGGCTATCGAATTCGACTTCTGGGGCAGCCGCGGCGCGGCCTGTGCTTCGGCGAGCCGTTTGTCAAGCTCGGCCGGAGTGATCATCTCGGTCGCCTTTGGCCGGCGGGTTTGATTCGCTCGGGCTCGGTTCTCGGCCCGAGACGTCAGACGTTCGTTCTTCCCCTCCTGCAATTCGGCGATCAGAGGCGACATTTGGATGCAGAAATTCTGTCTGCTGGTCCAGATCGCGCTGGAATAGACCGCAAACAGGCCCACCGCGATGGCGGTCTTGAGCACGAGATAATGGCCACGCGGCACGAGGGTTCGCCCCTGCGTGACGCGCACCAGCATCGCCATCGCAACCAGGACGAGAACGAACAGGATCGGCATCCGCCCCGAATAGAGCAGCGCATAGCCGACCGGCGAGACGATGGACAGTTGTGCCAGCGCAGCCGCCCATCCCCTGATTTCTTCGCCTTTCAGCAGAAACAGCACGATGGAGACGAATCCGAAGGAGAACATCGCGTAGCCGCCATAGAGCAGCGGCGTTCGCCGTATCATCACAGAATCAACCAACTGAGGCGCGCAACGCAGCAACTCGGAATAGGCACTATTGTTCACCCCACTCAGCACCGTACGATCGAAGGCCACCAGCGCGATTCCGGCGATCCCGAGCAACGACGCGGCCATGACCACCCTATCCAGCACCCGTGCGGAAAAGTGTGACGATTTTGCCCATTGCTCGGACCAGCGATCAAAGGACAGCTTACCTACGTGATAAGAGAGCAGAAAGATTGCGAGCGCGATCACAACCACCGAGAGCACAACGGCAGACGGTTGCCCTGGATAAATGATTGGCCCGCCGGCAACCAAGAGAAGAGTAGTGGCCCAGATCACAACCATGAGAATCGCGGGGGACGCGAGGCCGCTGAGCAACGGATTGAGCCGCTGTTGCGTGTTGCCGTTCAAGGAATGCCCTCGGATTACAATTCAGAATTGCTCTGACGTTGAGATACCGACTTAGCCTTCACGGGTAGAGCATATCCGGGTCGCTGGGAAGGCCGACAGGCTGAGTTCCGCCAGGTTCCCTAAGGCTTTCCCGCATCCTGTGGCTCGCGAAGCCCACCAGGGACAGGAAAAGCGCGGCGCTGGCAATCCCGCCGGCGAGGGCCGCCCCGTAGATGCCGAACCCAGGGACCAGCGCCACGTTCAATACCGTCGCCACCGTGGCCGAACCGAGATTGCAGATCAGGAGATATTTGTCCGACCGGGCCGCGTAGAGCGCGTAGGACGGCACATCCGCCAGCATGCGCAGGAACACGCCCGGCAGCATGGCATAGAACACGCCGATGCTCGCCGCATAGGTGGACAGCCCGAGCAACGCCAGCATGGGCGCCATGGCAAAGGCGGACAGGATCATCGTCGCGCAGACCAGCGCCAGCATCGACCAGAAGAAGGAGCGCAGCGCCGTGCGATAGGCATCCAGACCCGCGCCATAGCCCGCGATGACTTTTGGCAGGAACTGATGCGATACCGAGCTGCCCAGCGACAACAGACCGATCAGGATCGTCGAATAGAACGTATAGATGCCGAGCGCGTCACGCCCGACGAACGCGTCGATGACGAAGCGGTCAACATAGGAAATCACCAATGCTCCCGCCGCCGTCAGCATGAACGGACGCGCGGTCCAAAGTCCCTCGCGGATGTTCTTGAGATCCGGCCGGTATCCCCTGAGTTCGCGCCAGGGCAGCTCGGAGAGCGAGAACGCGGAAAAGACGATCGATGCCACGCCGCCGAGCGCCCACCAGACCAGCACGGTCTCCAGCGTCCGCGTCGACGGCGCCGCGAACATCAGCAGCGCGATCGCGTACACCCAGATTCCGCCGCGCAGGAACACGCCGATGTAGGCGCGCACTGGCCGCCAGGTGATGATCAGGATCCGCGTCGCTTCCAACGAGACATGCTCGGTGACGAGGATCAGGATAAACCACGGTGCAAGACGCGCCGGAAAGGAACCGGCGGCGATCGCACCGGCCACGATGATGCCGACAGCCACCAGCGCCGCCACGCCAAGCACCATCTGGTCCGCAATGATGCGCGCGCGCCGCTCGGGCGTCGCCGGCACCAATTCGCGCAAGGTATAGGAATAGAACTCCAGACCGACCGCGAGCAGCGCGAAAGCCAGCGCCGCGGTCAACAGGCCGTATTGTCCCATCTCGGCCGGTGATAGCATGCGCGCCAGAAGGAGCGACAGCAGGAAGCGGCTCGCAAGCGTCAGCGCACGCAGCACCAGCGCCGCGACCGTACCGGCGACCGCCGGGCGCGTCACGAGGTCAAGCAGACGCATCGCGCTCTTCCATCTCCGCCGGCCGTCGACATCGGTTGCAGGCGCGCTCTCCACTGTAACGTCAGGCCGCGGTTCTGCAGGACTTCAGGAATTTCGGCAGGTGCGCGTTCAGCGAACGCACCAGCGGCTCGACCGCGGCGCGCACGGCCTCGTTCTCGGGATCGAACTTGCGCCAGCCGAAATAGTCGCCCTCGACGCTGATCGACGCCAGGTGCCGCATGATTGCGCGGCGGGTCGTATCGAGACTATCGGGGGATTGCCAACGCGCCAGCCGCTCGGCGAGGCCGTCGAGCTCATCGGTGTCGCGAACGTGCAGGAAGTGCTGCTGGGTCGCGTAGTACGGCTCGGTCGCGACCGAGCACAGCCCGGCCAGCGCGGCCTGGAAACCGATGGTGCCCGTGAACGTCACCGACACCGCGCACTTCCCGATCAGCAGATTCGCCGGCACGTCATAGGGCACCAGCACCACGGACGGCAGCTTCGCCAGACGTTCGAACAGCTCGCGCTGGCGAAAACCGAACTGCAGCGGATGATCCTTGACGAAGATGCGGTAGCCGGCGCGGCCGAGCACCTCGCAATAGCGCACCACCACGTCGTCATGCGCGAGCATGCCCTGCGGCCCCAGCCAATAGTCCATCGAGGCCTCGGGGAAGAGCTGAAGCCCGAGGAAAACCCGCCGCTCCCGCGGCACGTCAGCAAGCCGCTTGTCCCAGTCGTGATCGAGCAGGCCGAGCACGGCCACGTCGCGCATGCGCACCTTGTGCTTGAGCCGCTTCAGCGCGTCGAGATAATGGCAGTTGTAACGGTCGCGCTTGAGGAACCGCCAGACGTTGAAGAAGGCGCCACGTAGCGCGTAGTAGCCAAAAATCCGCCAGAATTTTGCCAGCGAGAACCGCTTGGCATCGCGGACATAGGCCGGCGCAAAATCTTCCCTGCAGAGCTGGCCGACCGCCGCGTCGATATCCTCCGTTGAGGGCTCGCGCAGCAAGACCGGCTTTCCGCGGCGCATGAGCATCACCTGGTCCGGAATGATCGAGGTCGTCATCTCCAGGAAGTCGATGCCGCGCCGCCGTGCAACGCGCTCCATCACGTCCATGACATAGCGGTCGATAGTGAAGGTCATGACGAGGGCGGGGCCAAGCTTGTCAAAGGCCTGCTCGATCGCCTGCGTCATGCCGCCGATCATTTTGAGCGCGAGATCGCGATCGACGCTCCTGAGCACGCGGCAGCGCAGGATGATGTCGGCGCATCCGTCCGCGCCGAACCGGTCAAGCGCCGCGGCCGCGGCATCGTCCCGGTCGGCGAAGCGATAGAAATCGTCGACCAGCGAATAGTCGCCGTCGTCTCGCAGGTCACTGAGCACGACCGCGTCGGCGAACTCAATGCGCGAGGCCAGGTATTTCCACCAGGCCGTCGTGCTGTGAATGGTGAAGAAGACGATCCGGGGCATCAGCTCTGGTTCGCGCCTTCTTGGGTGGCTCCGGCCAGGAAGGGACTGCTCGGCAGGTTGATGCAGCGCGTGTTCATGTCCTCGGCGACGGGAAGCGCTGCACGCGGGCAGGCGCGGTACATCGGCAAGAGATGCATCGGCGTCCACAGCGGGCGGGCGCGAATGCCGTGGCCATGCAGGGCTTCGAGCAGACGGTCGCGTTCCAAAGCGTATTCGCGGTCGAGCACCAGCGTGTTGAGCCAATAATTGCTCTCAGAACCCTTCGGCTCGCGATAGATGCGCGCGCAGGGGAAATCGCTGAACGCATCGAGATAGCGCTCGGCGAGCACGCGCTTGGCCGCGACCATTTTGGCCAGCCGCTCCATCTGCGCGCAGCCCAGTGCCGCGTTTATGTTGGGCAGGCGGTAGTTGTAGGCGACCGCGTCGTGCTCGAATGCCCAGGCATGCGCCTTCTTGGCCGTCGAGGTAAAATGCCGGGCGTGGCGGGCATGCGCCTCGTCGTCGGTCACGATCATGCCGCCGCCGCCTGTGGTGACGATCTTGTTGCCGTTGAAGCTCAGGACCGCGGAATGGCCGAAGGTGCCGCAGCCCTTCCCGTTCAGGGTCGAGCCGAGCGACTCGGTCGCATCCTCCACGATCACGAGACCGTAGCGGGCGGCGACTGCGCCGAGCGCGGTCATGTCGACGGGATGCCCGAAGATGTGCACGGGAACGACGGCCCGGAGGCGGCGGCCGGTGTGTTTGTTCACCC
Source organism: Bradyrhizobium sp. CB1015 (assembly GCF_025200925.1). Classification (GTDB taxonomy): domain Bacteria; phylum Pseudomonadota; class Alphaproteobacteria; order Rhizobiales; family Xanthobacteraceae; genus Bradyrhizobium. The sequence goes on from NZ_CP104174.1 coordinate 6,374,919, forward strand.
AGGCGCCGTTCTGCCGCACGGCGATGGCGTCGAGATGCGCCTCGAGCGCGCGCGGGTCGAGCCCAAGCGTATCCCAGGTTGAATCGACGAAATGCGGCACGGCGCCGGCATGGCTCACCGCGTTGGCGGTCGCGACGAAGGTGATCGAGGGCAACAGCACCTCGTCGTTGGGCTCGACACCTTCGAGCACCAATGCCGCGTGCAGGGCGGCGGTGCCGTTGACGATCGCAACCGCGTGGCGCGAGCCGGTTGCGGCCGCCACCATCTCTTCGAAGCGGGTGACGTATTTGCCGGCCGACGACACCCAGTTGGTGTCGATGCAGTCGAGCACCAGCTCGCGCTCACGATTCCCGAAACGCGGTTCGTGCAGCTCGACCGGACGCTGCGCCGTCCCGAGCACGGCATCGACCGCGTCGAGTAGCGGCTTGAAGTCAAGCACGGCGGAACGGTTCTGGCTCGCTTGCGCGGAGGACATGCTCATCTTGCTCACAACGTATAGGCATTGACGCGATAGCAGGCCAGGTTCTCCTTTTTGGTGAACCAGGCGATGGTTTGTTCGAGCCCCTTGCGCAGGCCGTCCACGCCGCCGAAGCGCGGCGACCAGCCGAGCAGCTTTTGCGCCTTGGCGTTGGACGCCCAGAGACGCTCGACCTCGCTGCGCTCGGGGCGCACGCGAACGTCGTCATGCTCGATCTCGATTTCCGCTTCCATCAGCTCGGCGATCAGCCGCGCGGTGTCGCCGATCGAGATCTCGAAGGCGCTGCCGATGTTGATGACCTCGCCTACGCCGGCCTTGGAATCGAGCGCCACCAGGAAGCCGCCGACGGTATCGGCGACATAGTTGAAGTCGCGCGTCGGATGGATGCTGCCGAGCTTGATCTTGCGCGCGCCGGCCGCGATCTGGGTGATGATGGTAGGGATCACCGCGCGGGCCGATTGCCGCGGGCCGTAGGTGTTGAACGGACGTACCACCGTCACCGGCGTGCCGAACGAGCGCTCGAACGACAGCGCGAGCTGATCGGCGCCGATCTTGGTCGCGGAATAAGGCGACTGGCCCTGCAGCGGGTGCTCCTCGGTGATCGGAACGAATTGCGCGGTGCCGTAGACCTCGCTAGTCGAGGTGTGGATCACCTTCTCGACGCCGAGATCGCGCGCCGCCTGCAGCACGTTGAGCGTGCCGCGGATGTTGGCTTCGACATAGGTGTCGGGCGAGTGATAGGAGTAGGGAATCGCGATCAACGCGGCGAGATGCAGGACGGCGTCGCACCCCTTCATCGCGGTGCGCACGCCGTTGGGGTCGCACACATTGCCGGCGAAGACGTCGAATTCCTTGCGGATGTCGGGCGGCGAGGAATCGAGCCAGCCGTGCGAGCCCATGCTGTTGTAGTGCACGAAGGCGCGCACCGCGACATTGCGCCGGACCAGCTCTTCCGCAAGGTGCGATCCGATGAAGCCGCCCGCCCCCGTCAAAAGTACTTTTCGCAAAGTTTCAGCTCCCCTCTCGTCGGGCCACCCGACCTGGCATCCCGGCTTGTGACGGCCGCTTCTAACCACTCCGGCCGCTTGAGGCCAGTTCGAATGAGCCGCCGTCCCCCTAACGGATCCGGAACTGTCGCTGGGAAATACAACTGAAGACCCGCTACAAGCCATTGAAAAAGTTAATGAATATCACGCAAACCGCCCGGCCGCCCGCCATGCAAATTGGCGCCCGAGCTAGATCACCATGTCATCCTGGATGGGGGGTCCGGGCAAGATCGGAAGCGACTGGATGCTGTTTGATGCCCGTTCTCGTTGAGGCATTGGCCGAAGATGTTGCGAATCGCGCAGAACGGGGGCTAAGTTAGGCTAGGGGTAAAATATCCAAGCCCCATGGCGGAGTACTCGATGAGCTCTCAAATCGGCTACCGACCTAGTGCGACGCGTTGATCAAGGGCCACATTCCTACCGTCTCTCAATTTCAGGAACTGCGCCCTAAATTCGTTTATCTGTTCTTGTGACAACTGGCTCGCGCGTTCTGTGTAGGCCAGCAGTGGCGTTGACAGAGCCCCAACGACAACCAGTCCCAGAAGTAGTTCGCGCAATGCACCTGGCATGTGGTTCCATATCTCCGCGAGACGGGCAGTCAAAGCAGTCCCAATTCGATCTAGAAGAGTTAATAATCGATAAACGTTAACGATTGATGAAACAAGAAGACGACTCCTGTAAGGCTAGACTTTGCTCGACCGCATTGGTTGAAGGGCCCTTATGACGCTACCAGCTATTTTGTCAGCAAGTTCCTGCCGATAGTGAATGAGATCAAGGAAATTTCTGGGATCACGAATTGACGCGCTGTCGGTACGATATTCGACGAAGCTAGCTGGAGAGCGCCCCGCAATAATGCTTTCATATGCCGTTATACAGGCGCGTCGCGCGGTGGCCGCGGGGCGATCGCGGGTTTGACAAGAGCGTAAAAAACCGGCGGCACGATTAGAGTGACCGGGCTTCAGGCGGCAATTTGCCGATCTAACTATGCGTCATTCTATGAGTAGAACGACATCGAAGACTTCAAATAAGATGGAAGTGGTCCATCGGATCGACAAACCGAGCCGCAGGACCGGTATCGGCATGTTCAATTATGTCTACCGATTTCAGGACAGACTCCTCAATACTCTTTACGAACGCATCCTGCACCGCGTGAAACAACGACGTGAAATCCCCAGACGCGGGCTCGACCCTGCTGATCATACCTCCTCCTTCCCGGAGCACTGCTCGAAAAGCGAAATTGTCGCCGACCGCTCCTTGACCAGTAGTGGCTGCGGCGATCGTCCCGTCTCCATTCAGATCCTGATGGAGAACGGATTCATACGATTGCAGCGTCGGACTCGTGCCTGAGACAACGGAGGTAAGGCTGGAGACGTAATTTCCGTTGCTATCGGTACTCCACACCACGTACTGGTCGGCGCTGCCGTTTTTCCAAACGACGTCGTAGCCAGATCCTGTCTGCTCCGCACCGATCGGTACATAAGACCCACACTGTCCAACCGTGATCGCCGCGCCGCCAGATTTGAGTGAGGGGCCGGCGCCACCCGTGTAGAGGTAATAATTGGACCCAATCTGCGAAAGCGTGGTGGAGCCCGCCGACTCGATCGCGGTGGTGGCCGGCGCTGCACCTACGGTCCCGTCCCCATTCAGATCCTGATGGAGAACGGCTTCATACGATTGTAGTGTCGCACTCGTGCCTGAAACAACGGAGGTAAGGCTGGAGACATAGTTTCCATTGCTATCGGTACCCCACACCACGTACTGGTCGGCGCTGCCGTTCTTCCAAACGACGTCGTAGCCGGCCCCCGTCTGCTCCGCACCGATCGGCGCATAAGACCCGCACTGTCCGACCGTGATCGCCACACCGCCAGACTTGAGCGAGAGGCCGATGCCGCCCGTATAGAGGTAATAGTTGGATCCAACCTGCGAAAGCGTGGTGGAGCCTGCCGACTCGATCGCGGTGGTGGTTGCCGTTACACCAACGGTCCCGTCGCCATTCAGATCCTGATGGAGAACGGCTTCATACGATTGTAATGTCGTACTCGTGCCCGAAACGACGGAAGTAAGGCTGGAGACGTAATTCCCATTGCTATCGGTACTCCACACCACGTACTGGTCGGCGCTGCCGTTTTTCCAAACGACGTCGTAGCCAGATCCTGTCTGCTCCGCACCGATCGGTACATAAGACCCGCACTGTCCAACCGCGATCGCAGCACCTCCAGATTTGAGAGTTGGGCCGGTGCCAGTCGAAATAGAGTCCAGATAGTAATAACCTCCCCATTGCACGAGTTCGACGGAGCCAAAAGCTTCGATCGCGACCGGCGGGCTAGCAAGCGTAGTGCTCGATACCGTGCCATCGGCGAACCGGAAATTTTCAACGCCCGACACTGTATCGCTGCCGTCAGGCGTGCCGGAACGCAGGTCGACCAGCGTGAAAAACTGCGTGGTCGAGTTGTAGCTGATTCCGTAATTCGCCTTGTTGCCGGAGTACACCGCGGTATCGGTGCCGGAGCCACCGACGATGGTGTCGTTGCCGCCGCCGCCCGTGATGGTATCGCCGCCGCCGGCGCCGTTGAGGGCGTTCGCGATGGCGTTGCCGACGATCGAGTCGTTGCCGGACCCGCCGGTGGCGTTGTCGATGTAGGAGCGCGCGTCGCCGTTGTAGAGATAGGCGTTGTAGACGTTGCCTGAGGCGTAGTGGCCGTCGCCGAGATAGGCCAGCTGAACGGAGGAGAACACCGACGAGGCGCCGGGATTGAGGTTGATGCTCAGGTTGGTCGTGTAGTTCGACAGGTCGTAGGTATCGACGCCGCCGCCGTCCCAGATGGTCTTGTAGATGCGGTTCGCCGAGCCGCCGACGCCGCCGCCCGGTGCGAGCTGGCCGACGCCGTTGATGAACTCCTGCCCCGTGGTCGGATTCCAGGTGTAAACTGTGTTGCTGCTCTGCGTCGTGTAGTCCGCGCCGTACATCGTCTGGAGCGCGAGGATATCGTTCGCCATGTAGGTCTGCGAATATCCGTAGGCTTCGTTGGTGTAGCCGCCCGTGGTCGAAGCGCCGACATAGCTGCGATAGCTCATGACGGTGTATTCGCTGCTGTCATGAGCGCTCGGCACCGCGACGTTGCCGGGGCCGCCAGCCTCCTGGCTGTGCTTGAGGCCGAGGGCATGGCCGAGCTCGTGCAGCGCAGTGGTGAAGTAGTAATTGCCGAGCTTGGCCAGCGAGAAATTGTATTGCGTGCCGAACCAGATGTCGCCGCCGGACGCATAATTGCCAGGATAGTAGGCGTAGGCGGTCGGATTGGCGGCCGGCGACTGCGCGACCATGATGTCGGCGCCGTTCGTGCCCGCATATTGGATGTCGGCGTTGGTGTAGCCGAGGATCAATCCGATCGCGTAGTTGATCGCGGTCTGGATCTGCGCGGGTGCCGAGGCAAAGCCCGACGTGGTCGGCTCGCTGCTGCCTCCGTAATAAGGATTGGAATAATCGCTCGGCGCGTTAGGAAAGCTGTAGGTGATCGTGCCCGACCATTTGACGCCCGACAGCAGGCCGTCGATCTCGGCGTTGTTGGTGGCACTGACATTAACAGCGGTAGCCAATTGAATCTCCAAAGCAACGCGTCGTGTGATTCGCAGCGAGGGCACATGATTCTAGCTAGAGAGTTAAACGTTTGGTTTAAATGGGGCCGAGGCGTTTGCGCTGCTCCCATAAGGCTGTGTTAGCCATTAAATACCGTAGACATACGGAACGCGAGTATAGAGTTGGTTCCCGGAACGCCTGTAATTTACACGGTTTCATGAAACGACGCACACTCCCGGCCGGCCTGTTGGGCGCCTTGATTGCGCTTGTTGCACTGTTCCATCAACGTCTCGGAGGACTGCCTGTGATGGTAGAGAAGGCGAAGGCGGAGGACAGCAGCAAGGCAGGGCGCGCGCCCTCCATGCCGATGGCCCGAGATCCTGCCGTTGCGGTGAAGGAGGAGTACGAAGCCGCCCGCCGGAAGGGAACGCGGCAGGCCCTCGAGCTCTTCATTGCGCGCCATGGCGATGATCCGCTCGCCGCGAAGGCGCGCGCCGAATTGAAGCGCCTGCCGCGGTGAACATATCTGCCATTTCCTGACCCGGGCGAAACGTGGGCCGCCCCAATCCTTGCCCCTCGCCTGTTGTGGTTGGAACGGGCATAGACCACTAAGCACGGTCGTCCATCGGCGGCGACTGCATGCCATCTGGCATCCGATCAAGATCGCTGTTCGAGCCGACGGAAATACCGCGTTTGATGGCCGCTGCCGCACCACAAACGCCGATCGCTGCGGCTGCGCTCCTTGAGACCACACCCGCATGGATCTGGCTGTGATTGCTTAAGATCTCAAACCACACCACAGGGATCAGCGCTGGCCAGGCCGACGTAAAGCTCGGTCGCGGCAATCGCACCCCCAAATAGATCAGGGCAGGCACGACAATCACCATTCCCCAACTCAAAAATACTTCCTTGATGACCTTGGTCGTCGCGGCAAGTGGAACGTGCCAGACTTTGACGTCCTCGCCGGCAATTCTGAACAACGCCGTATCGATGACGTCAGTCTTGATGTCGAAAGATGGCTCGACGAGATAAGCGGCCACCCATTTGGCTATCCATGTGTATCCATATGCTGCAAACCATCCCCCCACACAGACAATGGCGATTGGCGCTCCCCGGCCTCCTGCGACCAGAAAGAAGGCGATGAGCATCGGCATCCAAGGCGGGTTCACTAAGAAGTCTACGAAATTGAAAATTGAGCCGAAAACCGCCGCCAAGAGAACCATCACTGAATCCGGCGCTCCCTTTCGGACCGCCGCCGCAAAAACGCTTGCACCACCAAGAATAAGGGCCGTGCTGACAGCGTGAGGCGTAACTTGCCAAAGCCGAACAAAATCGGTCATAAACAACACCGGCGCGCACAACCAGATTGTCGGAACTCTTCCGATCAGCTTGGCCGCCTCGACGCAAAAGAGCGCGGCTATTGAGATCAGTATCACTAGATTTACGAGCTTGAGCGCCAGAATTGGCAGAGCCGATGCCAGCGGTGCGCTATAAACTCGATATCCATGCCAGTAACGAGCATATCGAATCCAGGTAACTGAAGCTGGATTGGCCGCCGCATCCTTCAGAGCGTCACACGTGTGCGGGCCCGAGATAGGACGCGTCGCCATGATGCCCGCGGCGGTGGCGCGGCCCCCAGGCTCTAAACCTATGCCCAGCGAAATACAGTCTGTAAAGCGGTCGCCACCAGCTATCCAAAAATGCTTAGAGTGAAAGCTCGTTTCGAGAATTCCCCTATCGAACGCCTGTCGGATATTTTCCCACGTGCGCTCGTGAGAAATCACCCGGTCCAAATTCGCCATAAGAAAAAAATAGATGGGTTGCAGAGCGGTGACCGCAACGCCGGTTAACAATGCAGCAAGTAGATATCGTTTCAACACTGCCCCCAGCTCAAGTGCAGACACGCTATCATCCCATTTTGTGATGATGCAACTTCGCTCCACTTCCAGTATTGGTCGGAATGAGGCATGGTCCGTGCCGAGGCTTTGCAGCATGAGTACGGAATTTTGGAGTCAGCAACGACCGTCCGGCATGCTGCGCCGTCTAAAAGAAAAAACCGCGTACCAAATCTGCGCCCAAAGGAGCTATCGTCGTTTCAACCTCGTAAGCCGTTCGTCCATAACCGGCACCGCAATGCAGATCCTCTTACATGCGGAGAACATTCTCCTACTCCGCGGCACCGCGTACACCAAACTAAATGGTGGCACACAGATACAGACAGAGTGCGGGCGAGAGACAAAACCTGCCGGATTCGACTTTACGTCCGCCAGAATAGCGATCCTCACGCCGCCTATCATCGGGAGAAAAAAGCGATTTGGGACCAGATAGCGGGAAGGCCGAGCCAATCAAATGAACTAGCTCGTTGGGAGAACTGCCACAACGGCTGAGTTGAATGAGGTCAACTGCCATTTCTCCGTACGATCCAACCCGAACTGGTATGTGGTATCGGCTTCCGGCCCCTTTCCACGAGCAACCCGCTGTCCGTTCTGGAAGTCGTGGCGCTGCCCTGATCGACAGACGCGGCCCCATTCACTGACTAACCGGGGCACCTAGCGCCGCTTGGTTTGCGGACAACTTCAAGTATTCTCGTGGAATGAACTGGATCGGCCTCGTCGCTGCTTTTGCCCTGGCTACCCTCGTCTTCGGGATCGTATCCGATTTCCAGATGACGCCCTGCCGCGCTGGTTCGCTGTATGCGGTTGTAGGGGCCTGCTCGCCCGATCGGCAGGCTCCCGCAACCTAGACTTTTGCACAGCGATAGGTGCGACCAGACTAGACGGTCAAAGCTGTTCTGGTCAGGCCGCGGTCGTCTTGTTTCGGAGCAAGCGGATCGGCCCCTCGAAGTCAAGGGACCGGCCCACCTTGGCATCCCGTGATCGACAATCATCGACGCTGCCGTCGCGACGTCCTTCCGCGTGCAGAGCGAACCAACGCCCGGAGGGACTTTGCCGCTCCACTGTCAGCCAATATGGTAGGTTAGCAATTCTCCCGGAGCCTTTCACGATGCCCTTTCCGCATGCCTCGGAAGCCCTGTCGCGCTTCACCGTGCTCGATCTGACCCGTGTCCGCTCCGGGCCGACCTGTGTGCGGCAGCTCGCCGATTGGGGCGCCAACGTCGTCAAGATCGACGCGCTGACCGAGGATGCCGGCGGCGAGCAACCGGGCGGGCCGCGGCGCGGTTCCGACTTCCAGAATTTGCACCGCAACAAGCGGGCGATGACACTGAACCTGAAGGACGAGCGTGGGCTGGCCGTGTTCAAGCGCCTCGCCGCCAAGGCCGACGTCGTGGTCGAGAATTTCCGCCCCGACGTGAAGAAGAAGCTCGGCATCGACTACGACAGCCTCGCCGCGATCAACCCGCGCATCGTCTATGGCAGCATCTCCGGCTTCGGCCAGGACGGCCCCTACCACAAGCGGCCGGGCTTCGATCAGATCGCGCAAGGCATGGGCGGGCTGATGTCGATCACCGGCGCGCCGGGCGAAGGACCGATGCGGGTCGGCATTCCCGTCGCCGACCTCACCGCGGGTCTGTTCTGCGCCATGGGCATCCTCACCGCGCTGCTCGAGCGCGAGGTCTCGGGCAAGGGCCAGTGGGTCCAAACCTCGCTGCTGCAGGCCCAGATCTTCATGCTCGACTTCCAGGCCGCGCGCTGGCTGATGGAGAAGGAGGTCGCCAAGCAGGCCGGCAACAACCACCCGACCAGCATCCCGACCGGCGTGTTCAAGACTTCCGACGGCTACATCAACATCGCCACCACGGGCGGGCGGATCTGGGAGCGCTGCGCGCAAGCGATCGGCGCACCGGAGCTCTATGCCCATCCCGACTATGCGACCGCCCCTGCCCGCTCCAAGAACCGCGATGCGCTCAACGCCGAGATCGAGAAGCGCACCGCGACGAAGTCGACCGAGACCTGGGTCCGCGAACTCAACGAGGCCGGTGTGCCTTGCGGGCCGATCTACGCCATCGACCAGATGTTCGAGGACGCGCAGGTCAAGCATCTCGGCATTGCGCAGGACGTGCCGAACGATGAAGGCCGGCATATCCGCCTGGTCGGCCAGCCCGTGACGCTGTCGCGCACGCCGAGCAGGATGGTGGCGCGACCGCCGGAATTCGGCGAGCAGACCGACGAGGTGCTGAAAGAGTTCGGGTTCGGCGCGGACGAGATCGCAGGCTTGAGAGAAGCCCACATCGTCTGATTTGCTCGAGTGGTTGAGCTGTGAATATGACCCGCGGCCCGAAGCGCCCGGCCTATGTATGCCTTCGAGGGACTATGGAAACCCAGTTTAGTTCATCTACCGCAGACACGAAACAGTACACCTGGGCTAAACATTTGCGGCGCTGTCTGACCCTCTCAAGCTCGATCGCCATGAGCGATCTACTCGCTGTGATCATGGTCGCATCGCTGCCATGGTCCACAACCATCACTTCTATCTTCAGCGCCCTTTTTGTCCTTAGTGTGTGTCCAAGGATACGGATCGAAGAACTTATCGACTTGGTACGCCGCTCCAGAAGCGGGTTTGCTGTGGGCCTGTTTGCGCTAGCGTTGCTAGGCACTTTGTGGGCGACCGACGTACCTTTAGCCGATCGGCTGCGGGGGGTAAATCCTACCCTAAAGTTCCTTATGATGCCTTTCTTACTATATCACTTCCGCAAGTCGTCGCGCACGGTATGGATACTATGGGCATTCCTCGGATCTTGTACTGCTCTCCTGGTTCTGTCTTGGGTCACAGTCCTCGTGCCAACTCTCACCCCGACTGCAAGTCTACAGCCTGGCGTTCCTGTAAAGAATTATATTGATCAAAGCCAATCGTTTGCTTTGTGCGCCGTTGTTTTGGCGTGGCCGATCCTTGAGTTGATCAGATCTCAAAGAGTCAGTCTGGCGATCCTTCTGCTGGCACTGTCGATCGCATTTCTTCTAAATTTATCTTTCGTTGTACTTGCCCGGACAGCTCTAGTATATGTTCCTATAATGCTCTTCTTTTTTGCAGTGTTCTATCTACCACGCTCGATATTCTACGGAGCAATTGTCTGTTTTCTTTTCTTAGTTGGGTCCGCTTGGCTTGCCTCTTCTACACTTCGAGACAGGACGAACAGCATCCTGCTCGAATATTCAAAATACAGCGTAAGCAATGAGATAACGTCGGCCGGAATGCGGTTAGAGTTTTGGCGCAAGTCTCTCGCTTCTTTTCGAGAGGCTCCAGTTCTTGGACATGGCACAGGATCAGTGCAGATGGTGTTCGATCGCGCCGCTCAAGGTCAAACCGGACTTGCAGCACAAACCATCAGTAACCCGCACAATCAGACTCTTAGTGTCGCCGTACAATGGGGGCTTATCGGCTGTACAATGTTGTTCACAATGTGGCTTGGCCAGCTGGCCCTCTTTCGGGGGCTAGGATTTTATCCATGGCTTGGCTTCATCGTCATCGTACAAAACATAGTTAGCTCTTTGTTCAATTCGCATCTATTCGATTTTGTGCCAGGCTGGATATACGTTATTGGCGTTAGTCTCGCAGCAGGCATGATTTTGCAGCGAGCCGATAAGACCTTTCAGATCTGTGATGGCAGGAACGTCGAGCGTTGACGTGGTCACACTTGAACGTAGATCTGAGCCACTTGTGAATAGCCTTAAGCACCCGGCGGAACCGCCTTTGATCAGAAGCTAACCAACCCGCCGAGACGCGAGCTTCTGCGACGATTGCCGAGCATCAGCCAGATGTCGAACATCGCGTTCTGGATGGCATAGGCGCCGATCGCGCAGGACACCACGATCATCGGCGCCACAGCTGCGAACGGCGAACGGCACGCGCAGGATCGAGGCGAAGATCGGCACCGTCGTCAGCACCAGCACTAGAACGACGACACTGCCGAGATACATCGAAGCGATCAGGCCCCAGACGAAGTCCTCGTGCTCGACGAACAGCAGCGGCTCCGGATTGAGGCCCCATACATTGAGGCCGCCGAGCAGGATCGCCCGCTGGCAGATGGACGCCTCCGGTGATCCCCATTGCGTCGGGCGTACGGGTGTGGATTGCGACCGGCGACACCGATATGCGTCGCGGCATGAACTCGCTGGGCTTGCTGGTGCAGGAAGCCTTCAAGCGAGACCCGCACGGTGGCGACCTCTATGTGTTCCGTGGCAAAAGCGGCAAGCTGATCAAGATCCTTTGGCATGATGGGCTGGGCATGTCGCTCTAAGCCAAGCGGCTGGAGCGCGGCCGCTTTCTCTGGCCGTCGTCGACGGATGGCGTGGTGACAATCACCCCAGCCCAGCTTGGCTACCTGCTGGAGGGCATCGACTGGCGGATGCCACAACATACCTGGCGACCGCAAGCGGCGGGCTGATCGCCGAGATTTGAATCGACGGCGCGACCAGCAGTCCGGACAGAGAGCGTGTCATGTGATTCTTTGGTCGGCGATGGGCGCCGATGATTCTCTCCCCGACGATGTGACCACGTTACAGGCGATGCTGCGCGCCGAGCGCGCGGCCCGCTTGGCCGCGGAGGCGGAAGCTCAGGCACGGACACTGCTGATCGAGAAGCTCAAGCTCATGATCAAGAAGCTGCGGCACGAGCAGTTCGGACAATCCTCCGAGCGAGGCGCATTGCTGGACCAGCTCGAGCTACAGCTCGCCGACCTGGAGGAGAACGCGGCGCAAGCCGAGGCCGCGGCGCAAATGGCAGCCGGAAGATTGCGGTGCCATCGTTCGAGCGCCGCAAGCCGGCGCGCCGGCCGCTGCCGGAGCATTTGCCGCGGGAACGCCTTGTCTATCCGGTGGCTGCGACCTGCCCATGCTGCGGCGACAGCGGTTGCGCAAGATCGGCGAGGACGTGACCGAGACGCTGGAACTCGTTCCGCGCCAGTGGAAGGTAATCCAGCACGTGCGCGAGAAGCTCGTCTGCCGGGCCTGCGAAGCGATCACCCAGCCGCCGGCCCCCTCGCACCCGATTGCGCGCGGGCGTGCAGGGCCCAAGCTGCTCGCCCATGTCCTATTCGCCAAGTACGGCCTGCACCTGCCGCTCCATCGTCAGAGCGACGTCTACCAGCGCGAAGGCATCGACCTCGATGTCTCGACGCTGGCAGACTGGGTGGGCGCCGCGGCGGCAACCCTGATGCCGCTGGTGGATGCGATCCGGAGCCATGTCTTCGCGGCCGAACGCATTCACGCCGACGACACCACAGTGCCGGTCCTGGCCAAGGGCAAGACCCGAACCGGCCGGCTCTGGACCTATGTGCGCGACGACCGTCCGTTTGCCGGCCCAGCCCCGCCGGCGGCCGTATTCTTCTACTCGCCCGATCGTGGCGGTGTGCATCCGGAGCAGCATCTGGCGGGCTATGCCGGACTGATGCAGGCCGACGCCTACGCCGGCTTTGGCAGGCTCTATGAGGCCAATCGCAAGGGCGGTCCGATCATCGAGGCCGCGTGCTGGGCGCACGGCAGACGCAAGTTCTTTGATCTGGCACGGCTCAGCAAGGCGCCGATCGCGGTCGAGGCGGTCAAGCGCATCGATGTCCTGTTCGCCATCGAACGTGAGATCAACGGCCTTGCTCCGCAGGAGCGCCTGCGTATGCGCCAGGAGCGTAGCCGCCACCTGTGATCGTCGAGCTGGAGGCGTGGTTGCGCGAGCGGCGCGCCAAGCTCTCCAAAGCGATCAATTACTGCCTCAGCCGCTGGGATGCATTTAGCCGCTTCCTTGATGACGGACGGCTTTGCATGTCGAACAATGCTGCCGAGCGTGAGCTACGGGCGGTTGCCGTGGGGCGAAAAAATTGGACCTTTGCCGGGTCCGACGATGGCGGCCGGCGTGCGGCCGCCATCTACAGCCTCGTCGCCACCGTCAAGCTCAATGGCATCGACCCGCAGGCCTGGCTTGCCGACGTGCTGGCGCGCCTACCGGATCACCCCGCCAAGCGCATTGACGAACTGCTGCCTTGGAATTGGCAGCCTCAAGCGTCGCTCACGCCGCATAGCGCGATCAGCCTTCCGCCAAAAGCAGCCTAGAGCGGTTCACGAATTTATTGAATCGGAAGGGATTCCGGATCTGGGGCGAATATGATTCAAGATGCTGGCTGGGCTGGAGGCCAGCATCCCATGGTCCGACCAATTTCCAACGATTTACGTAAGCGTGCGGTATCCGCGGTTGCCAAGGGTGAGAGCTGCCGTTCTGTGGCGGCACGGTTTGGTGTTGCGGTCTCGTCGGTTGTGAAGTGGTCGCAGCGTTATCGAACGACCGGCTCGGTAGCGCCTGGCAAGATGGGTGGTCACCGCAAGCCTGTGCTTGATCCGCACCGCGCCTTCATCGTCGAGCGGATCACTCAGACGCCGCACCTGACGCTGCATGGTCTGAAGGCGGAGCTGGCTGCCCGTGGGGTTAAGGTCTCACACAATGCAGTCTGGCTGTTCCTGCGTCGGGAAGGGCTGCGGTTCAAAAAAAACACTGTTCGCGCTCGAACAGGCTCGCGCCGACGTCTCTCGTAGGTGCCAGCGTTGGCGGTCCTGGCAGACCGGACTTGATCCGGGCCGGCTCGTCTTCATCGATGAGACCTGGATCAAGACCAACATGGCCCCCTTGCGGGGCTGGGGCCCCAAAGGGGCACGCCTGCGCGGCTTCGCCCCGCACGGGCACTGGCGTACCCTCACATTCCTCGGCGCACTCCGCCACGACCAGCTCACCGCCCCCTGCGTCTTCGATGGGCCGATCAACGGCCAATGCTTCCGCGCTTACGTGAAGCACCTCCTCCTTCCGACCCTGCGCGAGGGCGATATCGTCATTCTCGACAATCTCGGAAGCCACAAGTCGAGAGCCGTCAGGCAGATGATCAAGGCGGCTGGCGCCAGGCTCTGGTACCTGCCGCCATACTCGCCCGACCTCAATCCGATCGAACAGGCCTTCTCCAAGATCAAACATTGGATGCGGCAGGCTCAAAAGCGCACCATCGAGGACACTTGGCGCCACATCGGTCACCTCGTCCAGGACATCCAGCCTCGTGAATGTGCCAACTACTTCGCTAACGCCGGTTACGCTTCAATCAAAATGTGAAATGCTCTAGCGCATGTTGTTTTTTTCCGGAATCGGGATTCCCAGGGGCGGCAATATCTGATTCAAACTCCATGCTGGGGAACGGGGGGCCAGCATGGATGACGCGACCCTATTCGGAAGATCTTCGCGAACTCGCTCTGGCGAGGGCTGACGCGGGCGAGACGGTTCGTTCGATTGCAGAGGCCCGGCGGCCCGACCGCAAGCTCACGTCCGGCATGCCAGCAGCAGCGAGCAGCGGGCGAGACGATGGAAGGCGCGAGCGGGCTCAGGCGATTTCGAGCGAGTGCTTGAAGTAGGCAATGGTCTCCTTCAAGCCGTCCTCGAGCGCCACCTTCGGCTCCCAGTTCAGAGCGGCCTTGGCCTTGGCGAGATCGGGCTGGCGCTGGCGCGGATCGTCCTGCGGCAGCGGCTTGAACTCGAGCCTGGAGCGCGATCTCGTGAGCTGGATCACCTTCTCGGCGAGCTCGCGGATGGTGAACTCGGAATTGTTGCCGATGTTGATCGGGCCGGTGACGTCTTCGCTTGTCAGCATCAGCCGCATGGTGGCCTCGACGAGATCGTCGACATAGCAGAACGAGCGGGTCTGGACGCCGTCGCCGAACACGCTGATCGGCTCGCCCTTCAGCGCCTGGACGATGAAGGACGAGACCACGCGGCCGTCATTGGGCTGCATGCGCGGACCATAGGTGTTGAAGATGCGCGCGACCTTGATCGGCAGGCCGTGCTGGCGCCAGTAGTCGAAGAACAGCGTCTCGGCGCAGCGCTTGCCCTCGTCGTAGCAGGAGCGGATGCCAATCGGATTGACGTTGCCCCAGTAATCTTCGGTCTGGGGATGGATCAGCGGATCGCCGTAAACCTCGCTGGTCGAGGCCTGGAAGATACGCGCCTTCAGCCGCTTGGCGAGGCCGAGCATGTTGATGGCACCGTGCACCGAGGTCTTGGTGGTCTGCACGGGGTCGCGCTGGTAGTGGATCGGCGACGCCGGGCAGGCCAGGTTGAAGATCGCGTCGACCTCGATGTAGAGCGGGAAGGTGACGTCGTGCCTGACCGCCTCGAATAGCGGATTTGCGATCAGATGGGCGATGTTGCGCCGGCTGCCAGTGAAATAATTGTCCGCCGACACCACCTCGGCGCCGGCATCGAGCAGTCGCTCGCAGATGTGCGATCCTATGAAGCCGGCGCCTCCCGTTACGAGGATGCGCCTATTCTTGTAGCTCTCAAATGGCATGATCGGTTCCATTGTCCGCGCGGCGGGGCGGGCTGAGTGGTATCGGCAACGGCCGGACTGGCCAATAGCGAAGTGGGCTTGGGTTGAGGTATTTAATCACCCCTACTGTGCAGGGGGTTGTTTTCGCATTTTCTTCCAGCCGGGGCGCGCGGCGATGCGCGGCTAGCCGGGGCCTTCGCCGGATGCGTACGGATCGCCCCAGCCGAAAACGCTAAAGCCCGACGCGAGGCCGGGCTTTGCTGCAGGTTGCGGCCTTATGATTTCAGTACTTCGCGACCACCGGGGCTGGGTTGAAAGCGTAGTTAAATCCAGCTCGCAGCACGTGATCGTGGAAGCTGACGTCCGCCTGGTTGGCGGTTCCCGCGAAGTATGTCTTGCTGCCGAAATCCATGTAGAGATATTCGAGCTTGGCCGACCAATTGCGGGTGAACTTGCGTTCAACGCCCGCGCCAACCGTCCAGCCGACGCGGGTATCGGTGCTGGTCGCCCCCGGCCCGATCGGAAAGCTGAACCCGCCGAGCGGGGTCGTACCGCCGAGACCCGGCCCAAAAACCTGGATGCCAAGGGTGGTCGCGGACGAATATTTGAACTCGCCGACGGCAAGACCACCGGTTGCGTACCAGAGGGTCTGCGGATCCGACAGGACGCCGACGCGCCCGCGGAAGGTCGCGAACCACCGCAGGTCATAGGAAAGATTTGCGGTGAGGGACGCAATGGAGTTGAAGTCGGTGCCGATGGGCAGACCGATGATGTTCGAACCGTAGCGCGCGCTGGTCGTGGTCACCGTGCGCGACGACCGCTCGCCGGTGGCCTGAATGTCGCCCTCGAGGCCGACGACCCATTTCGGATCGACCTGCCAATTGTAGCCCAGCTGTCCGCCAGCCAGCCAACCGTCGACATTCTGGCCGAACGAGCTGAATTGTATGGCCGGGAACGGCAGTGCGATCGGCGCCACGGTCGTCTCCGCCCTCCCCCAGCTGTACCCGGCGTTCAATCCGGCATAGAAGCCCGTCCAACTCCAGACCGGATCGACGACGGCCGGGGCCTTCACGTAGGGTTTCGATGCCAGATCAGCGGCCAGTGCGGTGCTCGCGACCAGCGATGCCGCCACAATTCCCATCACAACCTGCTTCATTGCAATGCCCCCGTGAAAAGGAAAGAAATCTATGGGAAGCATAAGCGCCAAGCCCGGCCCAGGCTGTCGCGCAACAGCAACATCTGGAAACAATCACAAGGCGTCAGCGACCGGACTGTGAGGACACACTAAACTAAGGCACTGATAGAATTCAACTTTCCGTTGCGCCGCCTTTTTGCCCCGCCGCCTTCCTGCCAATACGGCCGAGCAGGCCGTCGATCACCGGCCAGAACAGCAGCAGAATCGCCAAGGTCGTGATCGAGCCGACCAGGCCGTTCGACCAGAACACCTTCAAGGTGCCGCCGGAGCCGATCATCGACAGGCGGAAGGCATCCTCGGCACGGTTGCCGAGCACGAGCGCCAGGGTGAACGGCGCCAGCGGAATGCCGATCTTCTTGAAGACGTAGCCGACCACGCCGAAGCCGAGCATCAGCCAGATGTCGAACATCGCGTTCTGGATGGCATAGGCGCCGATCGCGCAGGACACCACGATCATCGGCGCCACCGCCGCGAACGGCACGCGCAGGATCGAAGCGAAGATCGGCACGGTCGTCAGCACCAGCACGAGGCCGACGACATTGCCGAGATACATCGAGGCGATCAGGCCCCAGACGAAATCCCTGTGCTCGACGAACAGCAGCGGCCCCGGATTGAGGCCCCACACCATGAGGCCGCCGAGCAGGATCGCCGCGGTGCCCGAGCCGGGAATGCCGAGCGCCAGCATCGGCAGCAGCGCCGAGGTGCCCGAGGCATGCGCCGCCGTCTCCGGCGCGAACACGCCCTCGATGCGGCCCTTGCCAAAACTCTCAGGCTCCTTGGCGAAGCGTTTCGCCAGATTGTAGCCCATGAAGGAGGCCGCGATCGCACCGCCCGGGGTGATGCCGAGCCAGCAGCCGATGAAGGAGGAGCGCAGCAGCGTCACCCAGTATTTCGGCAGGTCCTTCCAGACGCCGAGCACGACGCGCAGCGAGATGCTAGCCGCATGTCCGCGCAGCGCGAGGCGCTCCTCCATCGTCAGCAGGATCTCGCTGATGCCGAACAGGCCGATGACGGCGACCAGGAAGTTGACGCCGCGCAAGAGCTCCGGCGATCCGAAGGTCATGCGCAGACTGCCGGATACCGTATCCATGCCGATGCCGGCCAGCAGCAGGCCCAGCGACATCGAGATGACGGTCTTGTGCTTGGCCTCGCGCCCGAGGCCGACAAAGGAGCAGAAGGTCAAGAGATACACCGCGAAGAACTCGGGCGGGCCGAATTTCAGGGCAAAGGACGAGATCATCGGCGCGAGGAAGGTGATCAGGAGCACCGCGACCAGCGAGCCGACGAAGGAGGAGGTGAACGCTGCAGTCAGCGCCTCCGCCGCTCTGCCCTGCTGCGCCATCGGATAGCCGTCGAAAGTGGTCGCGACCGACCAGGCTTCGCCCGGGATGTTGAACAGGATCGAGGTGATGGCGCCGCCGAACAACGCGCCCCAATAGATGCAGGACAGCATCACGATGGCCGAGGTCGGGTCCATCGTGAAGGTGAGCGGCAACAGGATCGCAACGCCGTTGGGGCCGCCGAGCCCGGGCAGGACGCCGACGAAGATGCCGAGCACCAGCCCGACGATCATCAGCACGAGCGTCTTCCACGTCAGCAAGACGGCAAAGCCGTGGAGCAGGAGACCGAGAGCTTCCATCGCGCGTGGGCCCCCTAGCGGCCGAGGGCCGCTTCGAGCGGCCCCTTCGGCATGATGACGTCGAAGGCGACGTCGAAGGTGACGAACATGAGCGCCGTGAACACGAACGCGGTGAGCAGCGACTTCCACAGCGCGATCCGGCCGACGAGGCGCATGAAGCCCGTGATCAGGAGAAAGCTCGCGACATAGAGGCCGAGGAACTGCGTCGCCAGGCAGAACAGCAACGTCGGCACGAACACCGCCAGCACGCGGCGGCCTTGGGCGCGCGTGACGAAGGTGCCGGACGAGGCGCGCCGTGCCAGCAGCGCCGCGATCAGCCCGTAGAGGCTGCCGCCTGCGAGAATGACGGACAGATAGAACGGGAAATAGCCGGGCTCGGGCCCGGTCGCATCCCAGGACGCGCCGGTGCGCCAATTGTCGTAGCCGAGCGTGACGGCGAGCGCGAGCAGCAGGAGGCAGACGACGATCTCGATCGTGCCGGAAGAGACGACAGAAGGGGAATCGTCTTCGGGCGCGGTGGGATCCTCGACGACGATTTCGATATCGGTTTGGGACATGGGCTGTTAGGGACGGAGTGCGTTCAGTTGCCGCTCTCCCCGCTTGCGGGGCCGCGACGAGCTTCGCTCGCGCTGAGAGGGGTGGGGTCTCCGCAGGGACGGTGAGAGCTGGACTCGCGGAGAGAGCCCCTCACCCCCGGCCCTCTCCCCGTAAGAACGGGGAGAGGGAGAAGACAAAGCTACTTCGCGACGAAACCGGCTTCCGTCATCAGCGACTTGTTCAGCGCATCGTCCTCCTCGAGGAACTGCACCATGTCCTTGCCGGTGAGGAAGATCGGCTTCAAGGCCTGCTTCTCCATGTAGTCCTTGTACTCCGCGGTCTGCGTCACCTTGTGGAACAGATCGACGTAGAACGCCTGCTGCTCCGGCGTGACCTTGCCGGGAAGGAACATCGCGCGCAGCATCAGATATTGCACGTCGACGCCCTCCTCCTTGCAGGTCGGGATGTCGGCCCAGGACTGCGTGTCGGTCACCTTGGTCGTGTAGGCAATGCGCTCCCTGTCGAACACGCAGAGCGGCCGCACCTGGCCGGCGCGCCAAACTTCGAGATTTTCGGACGGGTTGTTGACGTTGGCCTCGGTGTGGTTGCCGACCAGCTGGGTCGCGGCCTCGCCGCCGGACTTGTAGGGCAGATAGGAGAATTTCGCGCCGGTCTTCTGCTCCAGGAACACGGTGAGCACGTGATCCTCGCGCTTGGAGCCGGTGCCGCCCATCTTGAACGGCGCGCTCGCGGCCTTCGCGGCCGCGACGAAGTCCTTCACCGTCTTGGGGCCTGCGCTGTTGTCCCACAGCACGAACTGGTCGAGCGCGACCACGGAGACCGGCGTCAACTCACGCCAGTTGAACGGGATCTTCGCCGACAGCGGCAGCATGTAGATCAGCGAATAGGCGATCAGCACCTTGTTGGGATCGCCCTCGCTGGACTTCATGTACATCAGCGCTTCCGCGCCGGAGGCACCGCCCTTGAGCGAGACGACCATCGGCTGCTTCATCAGATTGTTCTTCTGGATCGCGGCCTGCATCATCCGGGCCATCTGGTCGGAGGCGCCACCCGCGCCCGCCGCCACCACGATCTCCACCGGTTTCGTCGGCTCCCAGCCGGCGAAGGCCGGCGCGCTCAACAACAGCGCCGTCGCGGCACCGACGGCTTTCACTGGAATTCGCACGAGTTTCGTCCCCTGATGTTTTTTCAAGTTTGTAGTGCGGAAACGTCTATCCCTGCATAGTGCGGACTAATACCGACGAGTTCAAGCAGACGGGCCGTTCAGCGCATATGACTTTCGACTGACGAAGCCGAAAGCCCGTGAGACTTATTTGCCCTTCCAGACCGGCCCCCGCTTGTTGAGGAAGGCATCCATGCCCTCGCGGAAATCTTCGCTCATATAGGCTTTCAGGATCAGATCCTCGCCTTCCTCGCGCGACAGCGTCCGGCGGATACGGCGCACCGCTTCCTTGGTCGCTTCCAGCGTCAACGGCGCGTGGCTGGCGACGAGCTTTGCAGTCTCGTCGGCGCGGCGCTGCAGCGTCTCCACATCAGGCACGACCTCGTTGAGCAGGCCGAGCGCCAGCGCCTCCGGCGCCTCGACGAGGCGCGCCTTGAAGATCAGATCCTTGGTGCGGGCGGGACCGACCAGCGCGACGACGCGGCTGATGTTCGACATCGACAGACAATTGCCGAGCGTGCGCGCGATCGGAAAACCCATCCGCGTCGTCTCGGTGCCGATGCGAAGATCGCAGCAGGCCGCAATGCCCGCGCCGCCGCCGGTGCAGGCGCCGGCGATGGCCGCGATCACGGGCACGCGGCACTGCTCCAGCGTGCCGAGCACGCGATCGATGCGCGCCTCGTAGTCGAGCGCATCCTGCGCGGTCTTGAAGGCGCGGAATTGCGAGATGTCCGTGCCGGAGGCAAACGCCTTGTCGCCCGCGCCGGTCAGGATCAGCGCCTTGATCGAGCGGTCGGCGTTGATCTCCTGGCAGATCTCCGCCATGCGGTCATACATGGCGAAGGTCATGGCGTTGCGCGCCTGCGGGCGGTTGAAGGTGATCCGCGCGATGCCTTCCGTGACGGAGTAGAGCAGGTCTTCGTTGGCAGCCGCAGGTAGGTTCATCGCGCGCTCACTTTCTTCACTGAAGTTCAGTCAGGCTGCCTTTAAGCAACCTGAGCCTTGGTCATCGGCACCACGTCGCGTCCCTTCAGGACGTCCATGGCGGCGAGCACGCCGCCGCTCCGGTGCGGGATCTTTGCGAGGTCGAGGCCCATCTCGACGCCGGCGAGCGTGCCCATCAGCATCAGATCGTTGAAATGGCCGATATGGCCGATGCGGAACACCTTGCCCTTCACCTTGTTCAGGCCGGTGCCGAGCGACATGTCGAAATTTTCCAGCACCACCTTGCGGAAGGCGTCGGCATCAAAGCCCTCGGGCACGCGCACGCCGGTCAGCGCCGGAGAATGCGCGGCGGGATCGGCACACTGCGTCTCCAGCCCCCAGACCTTGACCGCAGCGCGCGTCGCGGCGCTGTGGCGCTTGTGGCGGGTCCAGACGTTCTCCAGCCCCTCCTCCTCCAGCATCTTCACCGCCTCGCGCAGGCCGTAGAGCAGGTTCGTCGCGGGCGTGTAGGGGAAGGTGCCGAGCTTGTTGAAGCTGATGACCTCCTGCCAGTCCCAGTAGGAGCGCATGCCGGGGTTGGCCTTCGCGACCGCGAGCGCCTTCTCCGAGACGGCGTTGAAGCCGAGGCCCGGCGGCAGCATTAGACCCTTCTGCGAGCCGGCGACCGAGACGTCGATGCCCCAGGCGTCGTGCTCATATTCCATCGAACCGAGGCCGGAGATGGTGTCGACCATCAGCAGCGCTGGATGCTTGGTGCGGTCGAGAATCTTGCGCACATCCAGCGGCGGCGTCACGCAGCCGGTCGCGGTCTCGTTGTGCACGACGCAGACCGCCTTGATGGCGTGCTGCTTGTCGGCGCCAAGGCGCTTCTCGATCTCGGCGAGGTCGGCGCCATGGCGCCAATCGCTCGGGATGAAGTCGACGTCGAGCTTGAACTTGTCGGCAATGCCGCGCCACAGCACGGCGAACTGACCGGTCTCGCACATCAGGACCTTGTCGCCTGGCGCAAACACGTTGACCATCGCCGCTTCCCAGGCGCCGGTGCCGGACGAGGGGAAGATGATCACGGGCTGCTTGGTGCGGAACACGCGCTGCATTGCGGCAAGCACGGCAAAACCGAGCTCGGCGAACTCCGGACCGCGATGGTCCAGCGTCGGCATGTCCATCGCCCGCAGCACCCGATCGGGCACGTTGGTCGGTCCTGGAATCTGTAGGAAATGCCTTCCAGTATGCACGGTCATCGGCGTCCTTCCCGGTCTTGCCTTGAATTTGATGGGCGCCGAATAGCACCATTTGACCGGCTTGTCCCCTTCTCCAAAGGGCCTTTCGTGCATAGTGGGCCGGCCTGCCCGCAGCCACCCCGCCGCGACCACCTTTACGTGCCGACGATCTTCAGATGCGGCGCCGCATTGCCCTGCGGGCGTTGCTCCAGCAGCTTCATCGCAACGTCAACGCCGCCGGAGCGGTGCGGTACGCCTGCCACCGACAGGCCCATCTCGACGCCGGTGAGCGCGCCGAGCAGCGTCAGCGCATTGCATTCGCCGAGATGGCCGATGCGGAAGACTTTGCCGGCGACCTTCGACAGGCCCGAGCCGAGCGACATGTTGTAATTGTCGAGTACGACTTTCCGGAACTGATCGGCATCATGCCCCGGGGGCATCAGCACGGCCGTGAGCACCGGCGAGAACTCCGAAGGCTCCTGGCAGAGCACTTCGAGGCCCCAATGATTGACGGCGGCACGCGTCGCGGCCGCCAAGCGCTGATGCCGCGCAAAAACATTGTCGAGCCCTTCCTCGAGCAGCATCGCGATCGCCTCGCGCAGGCCGTAGAGCAGATTGGTCGCGGGCGTATAGGGGAAGAAGCCCTTGGCATTGGGCTTGAGCATCTCCTCCCAGTCGAAATAGGAGCGCGGCATCTTGTTGGTCTTGGACACAGCCAGCGCCTTGTCCGAGATCGCGTTGAAGCCGAGGCCCGGCGGCAGCATGAAACCCTTTTGCGAGCAGCTGACGCTGACATCGACCTTCCACTCGTCATGGCGGTAGTCGACCGAGCCGAGCGAGGAGATGGTGTCGACCATCAAGAGCGCCGGATGCGACGCGCGGTCGATCGCGGCGCGGATCTCGGCGATGCGGCTGGTCGCGCCGGTGGAGGTCTCGTTGTGCACGACCATGACGGCCCTGATGGTGCGCGCGGTGTCCTCGGAGAGCTTGGCCTCGATCAATGCGGGATCGGCGCCGCGGCGCCAGTCGCCCGGGACGAAATCGACCTCGATGCCAAAGCGGCCGGCCATCTGCCGCCACATCGTGGCGAAGTGGCCGGTCTCGACCATCAGCACCTTGTCGCCTGGCGACAGCGTGTTGACGATCGCAGCCTCCCAGGCGCCGGTCCCCGACGAGGGGAAGATCACCACCGGCCCCTTGGTCTGGAAGATCTTCTGGCTGCCTTCGAGCACGGTCCGGCCGAGCTCGCCGAATTCGGCGCTGCGGTGGTCGATGACAGGCATGTCCATCGCGCGCAGGACGCGCTCGGGGACCGGGCTCGGGCCGGGAATCTGCAGGAAATGGCGTCCCTGAGGCATGAAGAGCTCCCTTTCGACGGACTATGGCAGGCTCAGTCGGCTATTTTGCATTCATTTTTTATCCTTGCAATCGAAATCTGGTATTCAATTGCGAGCGTCGACGTGATCAACCGGGCAAACTACTGTGCTGCAAATGAAATCCACGATTCCCAACACCGGGGTTCCGATCACCCCGCCCGCCGGCAATGGCGAGCGCCAGGAAAACCGTTACGAGGCCTCGCTGCATGGCGAGATCCTGCTGCGGCTGCGCGATTACGTGGTCGAAGGCAACATTCCTGAAGGCGCGCGCATTCCCGAGCGGCAGCTCTGCGAGATGCTCGGCATCTCCCGCACGCCCTTGCGCGAGGCGCTCAAGGTGCTCGCCGCCGAGGGCCTGATCGAGCTACTGCCCAACCGCGGCGCGCGGGTGCGCCAGCTCAGTCAGCGCGACCTGGAAGAACTGTTCGACGTCATGGCGGGCCTGGAAAGCCTGGCTGGGCGCCTCGCCTGCGAGGCCATTACGGATGCGGAAATCACGGCGATCGAGCAGCTGCATTACGAGATGTACGGCCATTACCTGCATCGCGACATGCACGGCTATTTCCAGGCCAACCAGCGCATCCACGAGAGCATCGTCGCGGCCGCGCGCAATGAGACGCTGAAGACAGCCTACGCCAATTTCGCCGGCCGGATCCGCCGCGTCCGCTACTCCGCCAATTTCGCCCGCAAGCGGCAGCGCTGGGCGGAAGCCATGCGCGAGCACGAGGCCATCCTCGATGCGCTGCGCCGACGGGCCGCGAGCGAGCTCAGCGACATCCTGTTCCAGCATCTGCGCAACAAGCGAACGGCCGCGATCGAGCACCTGACCGAGCCCCAAGAGGGCGCGCCGGCATCGCTTTGAAGGCGCCCGGCTTGCTCATTTTGCATTCACAATATAATCGCTCGGGAACCATAATGAATAAGCCAGCAAGGCCGAGCCTTACTGGATCAGTCCGGGATCAGGGATGACGAACGCCTCCTCGCTCGAACGGCGCCTGCGGTCGGAATTGACTGGCGACGTCCTATTCGACGGCTTCAGCCGCGGCCGCTACGCCACCGACGCCTCGTTCTACCAGATCATGCCGGCCGGCGTGGTGGTCCCAAAGACCATGGACGAGGCCTTGCGGGCGCTGGCGATCGCGCGCGACGAGGGGCTGAAGGTCACCCCTCGCGGCGGCGGCACCTCGCAATGCGGCCAGACCGTCAATGACGGCCTGGTGGTCGATCTTTCCAAGCACCTCAATCAAATCCTGTCGCTCGATGTCGAAGGCCGCACCTGCGTGGTCGAGCCCGGAATCGTGCTCGACGACCTCAACCGGCAGCTGAAGAAGCACGGCCTGTGGTTTCCGGTCGACGTCTCCACGGCCTCCCGCGCCACCATCGGCGGCATGGCCGGCAACAATTCCTGCGGCGGCCGCTCGCTGCGCTACGGCACCATGCGCGACAACACGCTCTCGATGGAGGCATCGCTCGCCGACGGCACGCTGGGCCGTTTTGGCGAGGTCTCGCGCGATCTCTCCGACCTTAAGGCCGGCGACAGCGCCCGCGCGCTGTTCCGCGACATGCTCGACCTCGGCACCCGCGAGGCCGACGAGATCGCCGCGCGCTTCCCAAAAGTGCAGCGCCGCGTCGGCGGCTACAATCTCGATGCGCTGGTGCCGCGCAACGCGCCGAACAACATGGCGCATCTTTTAGTCGGCTCGGAAGGCACCCTCGCCTTCACCACCAAGGTCGAGCTGAAGCTGTGGCCGGTGATCCGCAACAAGGTGCTCGGCGTCTGCCATTTCGGCAGCTTCTACGAAGCGATGGATGCGGCCCAGTACCTGGTCAAGCTGAAGCCGATCGCGGTCGAGCTGGTCGACCGCACCATGATCGCGCTCGGCCGCGACATCGCGATGTTCAAGCCGATCATCTCGGCAGCGATCAAGGGCGATCCGGATGCCGTGCTGGTGGTCGAGTTCGCCGAAGAAGATCAGGCCGACAATCTGGCGCGCCTCAAGCAGCTCACTGAGCTGATGGGCGATCTCGGCTTCGGCTGGAGCAACGAGACCCGCAAATGGGGCGGCGTGGTGGAGATCACCGAGCCCGCGCTGCAGAGCGGCATCGCCGATTTCCGTGCCGCCGGTCTCAACGTCATGATGTCGATGAAGCAGGAGGGCAAGCCGGTCTCCTTCGTCGAGGACTGTGCCGTGCCGCTGCCGCATCTTGCCGACTACACGGCTAGGCTGAACGAAGTCTTCGCCAAGCACGGCACCAGCGGCACGATGTACGCACACGCCTCGGAGGGCTGCCTGCATGTGCGCCCCGTTCTGAACCTGAAGCTGGAGAAAGACGTCAAGGCGATGCGCGCCATCGCCGAAGAGGCCTTCGCGCTGGTGCGCGAGTACAAGGGCTCGCATTCCGGCGAGCATGGCGACGGGCTGGTGCGCTCCGAATTCCACGAGACCATGTTCGGCGAGCGTCTTGTCGCCGATTTCAGGGAGGTGAAGCAGCGCTTCGATCCCGCCGGCGTGCTCAATCCCGGCAAGATCGTCGATGCGCCCAGGATGGACGACCGCTCGCTATTCCGCTTCAAGCCCGATTATCGCGTCGCGGAGCTCAAGACAAAACTCGACTGGTCCGCTTATCCCGGCGCCGGCGGCGGATTGCAGGGCGCGGTCGAGATGTGCAACAACAACGGCGCCTGCCGCAAGCTCGAGGGCGGCGTGATGTGCCCGTCCTATCGTGCCACACGCAACGAGAAGGACGTCACCCGCGGCCGCGCCAACACGCTGCGCCTTGCGATCTCCGGCCAGCTCGGCCCTGATGCGCTGTCGTCGGACGAGATGATGGAGACGCTCAAACTCTGCGTCTCCTGCAAGGCCTGCCGCCACGAATGCCCTGTTGGTGTCGACATGGCCAAGATGAAGATCGAGGTGCTCGCGGCGCGCGCCGCCTCTCACGGCCTGACGCTGCGCGACCGGCTGGTCGGATATCTGCCGCGCTATGCCGGCCTTGCTTCGCGCTTGGCGCTGCTGGCGAATTTGCGCAACAGCAGCCCGCTGTTGCGAAAGCTGTTCGAGCGCTTTGCCGGCATCAGCGCGCGCCGGGCCCTCCCCGCCTTCCGCAGCGATGTATTCGTGCCGCCCGCCGAAAGCGTTGGCCCGGAGACCGGCCGCGAGGTCGTGCTGTTCGCCGACACCTTCAATCGCATCTATGAGCGCGAGAATCTGGACGCCGCGCTGCGCGTGCTCACGGCAGGCGCCTATCGCGTGCATCTACCAAAACCTGCGAGCGGCAGCCATCCACTGTGCTGCGGCCGCACCTTCCTGTCTGCCGGTCTCGTCGACGAAGCTAAGGTCGAGCTCGACCGGCTGGTCTCGGCTTTCGCGCCCTACGCGGCGCGCGGCGTGCCGATCGTCGGCCTCGAGCCCAGCTGCCTCCTGACGCTGCGCGACGAGCTCGCTTCACTGCGCAAGGACGATGAAGCCAAGGCGATCGGCGCCCACGCCCTCACCTTCGAGGAATTTCTGGTGCGCGAGGCCGAGGCCGGAAGGCTGCAACTGCCGCTCGGCATCGTCGCCGACAAGGCCGTGGTGCACGGCCATTGCCATCAAAAATCCTTCGGCGCCTTCAAGCCGGTCGAGCAGGTGCTGCGCCTCGTCCCGGGCCTCAAGGTCGAGACCATCGAGTCGAGCTGTTGCGGCATGGCCGGCGCGTTCGGCTATGGTGCGGACACGTACGATGCTTCGATCGAAATGGCCGAGCTGTCGCTATTGCCCGCCGTACGGCGCGCGGACCCGGACACGTTGGTCGTCGCCGATGGCACCTCTTGTCGGCACCAGATCGAGGACGGCACCCAGCGCGAAGCGCTTCACGTCGCGCGCGTGCTGGCCATGAGCCTCGATCGCGCCAAGTCCAACGCCACTTCTCCAGCGGCAAAGGAAACCAGCCATGGCTGATCTCACCCTCGACACCGCACGAAAAATCCTCGACGCCGCCCTCGCGAAAGCCGGCGAGCTGAAGCTGAAGCCGCTGGTCGTCACTATCCTGGACGCGCGCGGCGTGCTCAAGCTCGCGGCCGCCCAAGACGGCACCAGCCTGATGCGCGCCGAGATTGCGCATGGCAAGGCCTATGGCGCGCTGGCCATGGGCATGGGCTCGCGCGCTTTGTTCCAGCGCGCGCAGGAGCAGGCCTATTTCATCGATGCCGTAAACACGATTGCCAAGGGCGCGCTGGTGCCGGTCCCCGGCGGCGTGCTGATCATGGACGGCGCGACGTTGCTCGGCGCGGTCGGCGTCTCCGGCGATACGTCGGACAATGACGAGGCCTGCGCGGTGGCGGCCATCGAGGCGGCGGGGTTGAAGGCGAGCGCGGGCTAGCCCAAACCGGTCTTGCTGAATAAGTTTTCTATTTGGTGGGGCTCATCAGTGCTGGGCAACCAAGTCAAGCACTTTGTG
Organism: Bradyrhizobium sp. CB1015; assembly: GCF_025200925.1. Taxonomy (GTDB): domain Bacteria; phylum Pseudomonadota; class Alphaproteobacteria; order Rhizobiales; family Xanthobacteraceae; genus Bradyrhizobium. The sequence goes on from NZ_CP104174.1 coordinate 6,402,798, forward strand.
GCCGAGAAGCAGAAATCGGGCTTAAATCAAATCGATCGGTTATCAGCAATCCGGAGCGACTTCTGAGCTTACGCCTGTCCCGAACGCAAATAGCACAATGAAGTTTGCTTACCACCCGCACCGCACCTTCATCGTCGAGCGGATCACTCAGACGCCGCACCTGGCGCTACATGGTCTGAAGGCGGAACTGGCAGCCCGTGGGTCAAAGTCTCGCACAACGCGGTCTGGCTGTTCCTGCGCGGGGAGCGGCTTCGCAAAAAAACACTGTTCGCACTCGAACAAGCTCGCGCCGACATCTCCTGTAGGCGCCAGCGCTGGCGCTTCCGCAGGCCGGGCTCGATCCCGGCAGGCTCGTCTTCAATCGATGAGACCTGGATCAACCCAACATGGCCCCTTTGCGGGGCTGGGACCCTGAAGGTACTCAGCCAGCCTGCGCTCCCCACCAAACACCTGAAAAGTCAGACAAATTGGGGCGAACATCAAGCGGATGTGTAGCATTCAAGCGCGGCATGATCAACGCGCCCGATGATCAGCATTGTGAGCCGTGATGCCGCGATAATAACAGTCACCGACGATACTGCGGCTGACGACGCGGCATGACGTCAAACAGCTATGCTTCGATGACGCCCGTGATGATCAGGAACACTCGGAGGCTATGCGTGGCGTGCAGCAGGATCCGGGCTTGCGGCCTCAGTAATGGGCTCCACGTCGGAGGAAACGGAGGCTTGGAACGCGAGAGCCCTCGCCCGAAGGACACCGCTCTGAAAGGAGATCAGCACGCACCCAACGCATGTCGCGACCTCGGGTGTAAGGCATCCGGCCATGCGCGCCATCGTCTGCGAGAAGTCTAAGTCGCCGGTAGCACCGCGCGATGCGTGTCCCACCGGCGCTAGTTGATCGGCTAGTGGTTCTGAGGCAACATCAGTGTAGTTGCGGTGGTCGAGCGACGATGTTCGAGACCCTGCTGCAAGCGCTCGCAAAACGCGGCGATCGTCGACCGGGTCGCAGTGCCCAGAAGAAGCACGAGATCTCCGACGTCGTGCACGTCGAGTGCGTTGAGCAGCCGGTCCGCGAGGTAAGCGATATCCGGAGCCGTCGACGAAGGCTCCGCGTGCTTTGCGGTCTCGAGACGGTTCTTCACCTCGCTGGCGGTGAAGAGCTTGCCGTTGGACACCTCGCTCATGATCTCCGCAACAGTGTCGGCGGGGGCAGACTTTTCAGCGAGCTTATAGCCAGCACGTGCAGGCAGCCGCGCTACCAGAGCCGGCGGATAGGTTTTGGCGAACTCAGCGAGCGACATATAATTCTCCACCGAGCGGAGCTCGAGACCCAACTCGGCGTTGCAAAACGCGGTGAATTGCCCGTGGGGCATCCGGCTCTTGATCTCGGCAAGAGTGTCCCCGATTTCGATGAGCTGATGGGTGGTGCGGCGGATCAGAGCACGCACACGCTTGGCGGACGCTTGCAAAAAGGCAGTCTCAGACGGCAAAAACGCCGAGTAGTCAAAAGTGTTGCTCATGGCACACACCCCTCGTTGGGCCTACCCGCATCGCGGCAAGCCGCGACAACGCTGCGATGTAGACTGTTGAGATGAGGTACGACGCGCCAGAACAGGTCGGCAGCATCACCGCTTGGCTCGAGCGGGAGCTCAAGGAAATCATGTAGGCCGAATTCTCATTTTGCAAGAATTAAACGAGACGCCGTGCGTTCAAATCCGAAACTGTTTCGTATTTCCAGACGGCGGCCGTTGTTTTCGCCGGTCATTTGCCTGCCCGAAAGCCTCGAGTTCTACTCACCGCCTGCCGGATGCAGACTGAGCCGGCGACGCTGGAAATAGCTGGCGGCCAGGATCGCCTTGCGCAGCGAGCTGAAAGAGGAGGAAGAGCGACGGAGGCGGTCGGACTTGGTGAGTCCAGCTCCCGATGATGAGCCCTCGACGCCGCCTGCGCCGGAACATAGTGTTGTTGTGGCACGGCTTTCCGAGCAGCAGATGAAGAACACCAAACTCAAGGAGGTGCTTGCGCCGCTCAAAGGTGTCGTCAACGTCGCCCTGCCACTCGTGCCCTCACCGTCGCTGCATGCCGTGCGCAATACCCTTATTTTCGAATTCCCTTATGCCGCCGACGTCATTGATTTCGCGCTGGCTGATCTTGTCGGCCGGGTCACTGTTCGCCTTGGTCCCTTGCTATTCGTGGGCGATCCCGGTGGAGGCAAGAGCCGATTCGCCAGGCGCCTGGGAGAGCTACTGGGCATCAACGTTTGGCGCACGGATGCCAGCCGCGCTGATGGCGCGGCGTTCGGCGGCACGGATCGCCGGTGGTATAGCGCCGAACCCTGCCATCCCTTTCTCGCCGTGGCGCAGGGCAAAATTGCCAACCCTTTGATCCTCATCGACGAGATCGAAAAAAGCGCAACGCGAAATGACTACGGTCGGCTCTGGGACTGCCTGCTCGGATTTCTCGAACCCGAAACAAACGCTCGTTATCCGGACCCAGCGCTGCAGATAAATCTCGATTTGTCGCAGGTCTCCTACGTCGCGACCGCCAACAGCCTAGATCCTCTGCCCTCCGCGATCCGGGATCGGTTTCGGGTGGTGAGATTTCCGAAACCGACGTCCGCTGATCTCGACGCACTCTTGCCCGCGATTATCGCAGATCTCGCGAAGGAACGCGGCCTCGCCACGAACTGGCTTCTGCCGCTCGACAGGACTGAGCGCACCGTCGCCGCGCGAAGCTGGCGTGGCGGCTCGGTCCGACGGCTGCGTCGCATCATCGAGGCAATCCTGCGCGACCGAGACGCCAAGGCCACCCGGAATTGAGGGCCATACCGCCATGTCCAAATAACCTCCCAACACTCCATTTGGCCTGTCGTGGAGACGACCGGCAAATCCTTTAGGACTCTCTAGTCAAAGCCGCCACTCAAGTGCCGAGCCCGCCGGAGATTGCTCTGGCCAAGTTTACGGGAACGAGGAGGCAATGGCTCGCACGCTCGAGGCCACAGGTAACTACAAGATGCTGAACGGCCTGGTCCTCCGGACGCCCCAACCTCGCTCCGCAAATGATAGGATTGGGCTGATCGACGACCTGGAGACGACGAGCCTCGACACCACGCGCACCGAGGTCCTGGAGATCGCCGCTGTCAAATTCGGCTATGCCGACGACTGTCAATCATCGTGATTTCCAGCAGCGATCGGCGCCGATTGAGCCGACTATCACCAGCCTGACCGGGCTGAACTTCAATCTGGCGCCTGGCGCTTCGCTTAGCCAGGCTGTCGCAGGTATGGGCCGCAGCAGTCGCCTTTCGTCCTCGGCCGATTATTTCACCGACGGGCAGAGGCCCATCGCATGTCGCGGTTCGATGCGGAATGGCAGCATCTCAAGATGCGGCGCCTTTCTCAGCAGGAGATGCACATCCGCTTCGCCTAGGCGATCAGGGAATATTCGATCGAGTGGGCGCCGACGAACCTTCCGACGACTTCGAGCGCGAAGCCGAGCTGCTGGTCGTATCGACACCGAAGCTGCCAAGTTTGATGACGACCCCCGTGGCGCCTTCGCGTCGGACGATGAAGCGAGTTCGTACGTGGCCTGGCGCGGGTCACGCGGCTCCGAACTTCATCGCAACATTTTCGACGCGCTTGGCTCGGAGACCGCCGACGCGCCGTTCAGACCGCCGACCGGTTCGTGCTGCGCCGGGAACGGGCACGCGCGCCCCGCACCGGATAGCCGCACTCGGGATCCTGCGCGATGAGGAGCGGGTCGACCGTCGACCGCCACTTCGAGATCGCCTTGGTGGCGGACCCGTTGGCTCGCTTTCCACGCCCCTGCCGCACGACTTCGTCTCCCACCCACTTGAAGAAGCGCTGCGCTGTCTCGCAGTCTTCCGCGTAAGCGCCGCCCACCACGCCCGCGAAAGTCTCCAGCATGATGTGTTCGACGACCGCAGGGTCGAAGCTCAGGGCCACGTCGGTCAGCCTCAGCAGAGTGGAGGGACTCATGCGGTCGGCGGACGCGATCAACTTGTCGATGAACGCGCGATGATCGCGACGCCAATCGCGCCACAATCCATCGTCGTATGTCCTCGAAAACCGCTCTCTCGGCAACGAGTCCACGTAGATCTGGTCGAGCTCGATGCTGTGGGACAGCCCCTCGAGAAAGGTCTTGATATCCGCCGTCGAAAGCGTTTTGGTCGACATTTACTCTCTCCTGGTGTATATTTATGAGGCTCCGACACAGACGCCGAAGACTAGGCATCAAGGATAAGGCTTGGGGACCAAGCAGCTCAAATCCGGTCGGGAAGCTAAAGAACGTTAGCTTCCCATTGACGAGCTTTTCCACACGTTAATTTTGGTCTTGATGATAGGTGCTGCCACGGTCCTCGGAACGACCGTGTTCAAATTCGGCCCCGGCGCAATTTTGCCTGCAGTCTCCATTTGTTTTGACTATCAACCTAACCCGGCGCCCTCGCGGTTGAGCGTAAGAGGGCTCGCAGCAGCTCTAGACTGTGTGGACTCTTGGGATTCTCAAATCAGACGGAATGTGATTCAAGGCTTTCTCTTAGGAGGAAGGCCTTGGGTGTAATGGATCGGCTCGTCCTGAGCGACCCGCAATGGCACCGCATTTCCAGCTTGGATCATCGGTCGGCCGGACGAACGTGGATCGACGGCCCGCGACAATCGCCACTGGCGTGCTGGTAGGCGCGGACAATGGTGGAGTCAACGATCAGGTATTCAAACTCGGGATCATCTGCGAGCGCTTCGAACATTCGCAAGCTTGAAAAGCAGGCCCGACAGCTTTACTCGAAGGAAAGATCGCCTGAGTGAGGTGATGGAGTGTTAATCGGGGATAATGATTATCTCTCTCGAGTCATGGTATCAGGCATCGAGGCTATTGAAGAGCTCATCCTGAACAAGCTGTCACGTACCCCCGGAATGCCAGATTCGATCAAGCCTCGCGTTGAGGCGAATTTCGAAGACGGTGCTCCTAGCGAAGCAAACGATTCCGTTCAGAACAAGTCGAGCAACTTGGCTTCCAGGCGCACCGAAGACCCGCCAAACCGCAGTGTGATGCGTCGGCTCAGGCTCGTCCCGATGGCGGAATGAACATTGAGAACTCGCGAATCTTTGCTCACAGCACAGCCGGCCTTTAGTGCCGAGCAATACGCGGTGTCAGAAATGACAATCTAGAACGCCTCCTGTCACGGTGGCAAGCCGCCAACTACCAACCTACGCCAAGCGCACCGGGAAGCAGCTGATCACGGCCAAAGAGCGTCGCTCGATCGGACAAAATCACTCGCTATTCGACTAAACGCCGGTCATTCCGCGGCATGGCGGTGCATTGAACGACCAAGGCGTCCAACTGAAATGATCACCTATTTTCCCGTCCAGACCGGCTTCCTCTTCTCGCTGAACGCCTTCAGGCCCTCCTTGGCGTCCTCGGTCATCGCGAGCAGCGCGATCTGGCTTTCGGTGTAGGCGATGCTCTCGTCGAACGACATCGAGGCGATCGCGCGCATGGCGTATTTGCCGCGGCGGATCGCGGTCGGGGATTTGTCGACGATGCGGCCGATCAGCCAGTCGACCTTGGCATCTAACTCGGCGGCAGGCACGACATAGTTGAGCAGGCCTGCGGCCTGCGCGGCCTTGGCTTCGAACGGCTCGCCCGTGAGCGCCCATTCGTTGACGAGACGGGGCGGAGCGATGCGCTGAAGCAGGCTCAGCACCTGCATCGGGAACACGCCGACCTTCACCTCCGGCAGGCCGAAGACGACCTGATCGGCCGCAACCGCCATGTCGGTCATGCACAACAGGCCCATGCCGCCGGCCATGCAGACGCCTCCGACCCGCGCAATCGCCGGCTTGGTGGCGTTCTGTGACAAACGTAACAGATCGGCATAGTCGACATTTGGTTTAGAATGATCCATCGCGAAAGCCGCGCCGGAATTCTGCAAGTCGGCGCCCGCGCAGAACGCCTTGTCGCCCGCGCCCGTCAGCACGATGACGCGGACATCCTTGTCGTCATGCGCGTCGCGATATGCTCTAGTGATGCCGGCGATCACCTCGCCGTTCAGCGCGTTGCGTTTCTCCGGCCGGTTGATGGTGATCCAGAACGCCTGCCCGCGCTTCTCGGCGATGACAGCTGTGGGGTCGGTCATGGCATGCTCGCTTGCTTGGTCCCGCTTTGCAGCCATTTGCGGCAGGACGGGCGATGCGCGCAAGGACAATCTGCAAGGTCGCGTCACCATAGCGTGTGGGCGCAACTTCGCTTCGCGATTGAATTGGGGCTTGCGCGCGCTATCCTGACCGGAGATTTGATCACCGATGAGCCATTTCATGCGCGCCGCATTCATGTTGTTGCTGGCAGGACTGGTCGTGCTGAGCGGCGGTGCCGCATGTCCTGCGGCCGACGCCGCGAAGATCGCGCTGGTGATCGGCAACGCGAAATATCCCGACAATGAATTCGTCCTCAGCGACGTCGCCAACGATGCCCAGGACATCGCCGAGGAATTGAAGCGCGGCGGCTTTGTCGTCGACAGGCTGAGCAATCTCACCGGCGATGCGATGCGGCAGGTGCTGGGCCGCTTCTACGACCGCATCGAGCGCGGCGCGGTGGCGCTGATCTTTTTCGACGGATTTGCCATCCAGTCCAACCGTCAGACCTATCTGCTGCCGGTCGACGCCCAGATCTGGACCGAGCCGGATGTCACGCGCGACGGCTTCAGCCTCGATACCATCCTCGCCGAGATGAACACGCGCGGTGCCGCGATCAAGATCGCGCTGATCGACGCCTCCCGCCGCAACCCGTTCGAGCGGCGCTTCCGCCGCTATTCGGCCGGCCTCGCACCGGCGATCGCACCGAGCAATTCGCTGGTGCTCTACTCCGCCGCGCTCGGCGCGGTCACGGCGAGCGGCAAGACCGATCGCAGCCTGTTCATCGCCGAGCTGCTGCGCGAAATGCGCGCGCCGAACATCAGCGCCGAGCAGGCCCTGACCAACACCAAGAACGGCGTGGTTGCCGCCACCAACCGCGAGCAAGTGCCCTGGCTGTCCTCCTCGCTGACGCCGGACTTCTCGTTCGCAAGCGCGGCGACGCGGCCGCGGGACGAGACGGCTCCGATCAAGCCGGAGGCGCAAACACCCGAGCCGCAGAAGCCGGTCTGCGAGGTGGCCCAGGCGGAGCCCGCTCCGAATGCGGACGAGCTGGCGCGAGATCCCGTCCTCGCCGATCTCAGCCGCAAGATCACCGCCAACGCCAACGATGCGATCTCGCGCTACAAGCGCGGCCAGGTCTACGCGATCAAGCGCGCCTATCCGCTCGCAATGCAGGATTTCGACGCGGTGCTCCGCCGCGCGCCCAAGGACGCGGAAGCCTTGAACAACCGCTGCTGGACCCGAGCTGCGACCGGCGATCTGCAAGGCGCGCTCGCCGATTGCAATCTGGCGCTCCAGGTCGATCCCGGCTTGAGCGATGCGCTCGACAGCCGCGGGCTCGTCAACCTCAAGCTCCGGCGCAATGCCGAGGCGACCAAGGATTATACCGACGCGATCCAGCGCAACCCGCACGCCTCATCCTCGCTGTTCGGCCGCGGCATCGCTACGCGCCGAAGCGGCGGCGACGGCGCCGCCGACATCGCGCAGGCGAAGTCGATGAACCCGAACATCGCGAAGGAATTCGCAGGCTACGGCGTGACGGAGTGCGTGCCTTAAGCTGAGGCCGCCTTCCTGATCCAGACCTTGTTGTCGTGGAACGCCGCGCCGCCGATCGGCGCGATGGTGTCCGCGCCCGTCAGCATGTTGATGCCGCGGCCGCCGATGTGGTTGCTGTTGGGATGAACGGATTCGGCGATCAGGACGCCGCGCCGCACGCCCTCGAACAGCATCGCGATCAGCGTGGTCTCGCCGCGGCTGTTGCCGAGCGTCACCGCGTCGCCATCGGCGATGCCGAGCGCAGCGGCGTCGAGCGGGTGAATCATCACGCTGGCCCGGCCTTCGCGCGCCTGCGAGGACGGTGTCTCGTTGAAGGTGGTGTTGAGGAAGCTGCGCGAGGGGCTGGTTGCTAGCCGGAACGGATGGCCCTGGTCGGCGTGCTCGATCACCGCCCAGTGGTCCGGCAGATCGGGCATCTTGTCGACATCGCCCATGGTGACGCCGAACGGCGGATGCGCCCAATCGGCTTTGAAATGGAATTTGCCGTCGGCATGGCCGAAGCCGTCGAGATAATGCGAGGTGCGGAAATCCGGCTGCAGATCGCGCCAGAGGTCGGCTTCGAGGCCGGCGATGTCGCCGTGATTGCTCAGCTTCAGCGTCGCGTCGATCAATTCACGCGGGCTCATCTCGAAGCCCTGATGCCTGGCTCCGAGCCGCGGCGCCAGCGCCTGCAACACCTCGTGGTTGGAGCGGCATTCGCCGGGCGGGTCGATCAGTTTCGGCCCGACCGAGATGTGCTGATGGCCGCCGCCGTAATAGAGGTCGTCATGCTCCATGAACATGGTCGCCGGCAGCACGATGTCGGCCATCTGCGCCGTCTCGGTCATGAACTGCTCGTGCACCGCCACGAACAGATCCTCGCGCGCAAAGCCGTGCCGGACCAGCGCCTGCTCCGGCGCCACAGTCATCGGATTGGTGTTCTGGATCAGCATCGCCTTGACCGGACCCTTGCCCTGCAGAGCTTCGGCATCGCCGGTGAGGATGCGTCCGATCTGCGACTGATCGAGCGCGCGCGTCGACTTGTCTATGGCGTCGTGGGCCTCGATGATAGATTCGTTGAAACGCCACAGCGCGTAATTGTTAAAGAAGGCGCCGCCGCCTTCATACTGCCAGGCGCCGGTCACCGCGGGAATGCACAGCGCCGCATGCATCTGCGTCGCGCCGTTGCGCGAGCGGGTGAAGCCATAGCCGAGACGGAAGAAGGTCCGCTTGGTCTCGCCGACCGCCTTGGCGAACGCCTCGATCTCCGCCACCGGGACGCCGCAAATGGCCGAGGCCCATTCCGGCGTGCGCGTCTGCAGATGGGCCTCGAGCTCGGCCGGGCAATCGGTGTACTTGTCCATGTAGGCACGGTCGGCATAGCCGTCGCGGAACAGGACATGCATGACGCCGCAGGCGAAGGCGCCATCGGTGCCGGGGCGCAGGATGACCTTGATATCGGCCTGCTTCATGGTCTCGTTGTCGTAGATGTCAACCGCCGCGATTTTCGCGCCGCGCTCCTTGCGGGCGCGCGAGGCGTGCGTCATCACGTTGACCTGGGTGTTGACGGGATTGGTGCCCCAGATCACGACGAGATCGGACAGCGCCATCTCGCGCGGGTCGACGCCGGCGATCTTGCCGGTGCCGATCGCAAAGCCGATGCGCGCGACGTTGGCGCAGATGGTCTGATAGAAACGCGAATATTTCTTCACATGCGTGAGGCGGTTGAGCCCGTCGCGCATCACGAGGCCCATCGTGCCCGCGTAGTAATAGGGCCAGATCGATTCCGCGCCGAACTCGCGCTCGGCCGCATTGAAGCGATGCCCGATCTCGTCCAGCGCCTCGTCCCAGGAGATCCGCGCGAACTGGCCTGAACCTTTGGCCCCGGTGCGGCGCAGCGGATAGATCAATCGCTCGGGGTGATGGATGCGCTCGGCATAGCGGGCGACCTTGGCGCAGATGACGCCGGCGGTGTAGGTCTGCTTCTTCGAACCCCGGACGCGACCGATGCTGTTGCCTTCGACCACCTCGACATCGAGGGCGCAGGCCGAGGGGCAATCATGGGGGCAGGTCGAATGGCGGATCTCGATCTTGGCGTGCTGGTTCATGTCCTCGTTCGTAACACCAAAATACCTGCCAGCCGAGGGCATTATCCGCCAAGGCCCATGCGATTTGCTCAAAGCGCACGCGCCGGAGGTTCCTGCTGCGATTGCGAAGGAGGCCCGCCAGTGGGCCGCGCTTACGTGCAAGCGCAATCCAAGCTGCGCATTTCGCTATTTGTGCAACTGGGTGAGACCGGTCGGCGGGCCGTCGACGGCGGTCCAGCCGCCGTCGATGAACAGCGTGCTGCCGCTGACATAGCTCGCGGCATCCGAGGCGAGATAGGCGACGGCGGTTGCGACCTCGTCGGCGCTGCTCCAGCGGTTGAACACGGTGTGGCCGGCGTAGAGATTGTAGATGTCGGGGCGCTGCTTGAACGGGCCGGTCAGCGTGGTCTCGGCGATACTCGGTGCGATCGCGTTGACGCGCACGCCGGCATGGCCGACCTCGGAGGCAAAGCCCTTCACCAAGAGGCCGATCGCCGCCTTGGTCGAACCGTAGACGCCGAGGCCCGGCTCGATGGTCACCGCGCGCACAGAGGAGCAGGCGATGATACTGCCGCCCTTCTGCGCGACCATGATGCGGCCGAAGGCCTGGAAGAACCAGACCGTGCCCTTGACGTTGAGGTTGAGGACGCGGTCGAGGTCCTCCTCGGTGTAGTCGAGGATGGTCTTGCGGATGTTGAGCCCGGGTGTCGTCACGGCGATGTCGAGCCGCGGAAACTTCTGCATCACGGTTTTCGCGAGTGAGTGGACGTCCGCGGCGCTCGCGGCATCGCAGCTAGCTGCTTCCGCCCAGCCGCCCTTGTCGCGAATGCCGGCGGCGGTCGCCTCCGCTGCGTCGAGCGCGCGATCGGCGCAGACGACGCGGGCCCCGAGATCCGCAAGCGCTTCGGCCGACGACTTGCCGATGCCGGATGCGGCACCGAGAACGAGCGCGGTTTTGCCGGTGAGATCGAAGAGCTTGCGATAGTCCGTCACTGACAATATCTCCCTGGTGCTGCTAGCCCTTGTAGCCCATCAAGAGACGCGGCAGCCACAGCGAGAATGCGGGGACGTAGGTCACGAACATCAGTGCTGCGATCAGCGCAGCATAGAACGGCAGGATGGTGCGCATCACCGCGCCGACCGAGATGCCGCCGATGGCGCAGCCCACGAATTGCGTCGTTCCGACCGGCGGCGTGTTGAGCCCGAGGGCACAATTGATCAGCATCAGCATGCCGAACTGCACCGGGTCCATGCCCGCCTTCATCGCGATCGGCAGGAAGATCGGGGTGCAGATCAGGATGGTCGCCGCCATGTCCATGAACGTGCCGAGCACGAACAGGATGATGTTGATGAGCAGGAAGATCATCCAGGGCTGCGTCGACACCTTGCTCATCATCGCGCCGGCGAGATCCGCCACTTCATAGAGTCCCATCAGGTACTGGAACATGGTGGAGACGCCGATCAGCAGCAGCACCACTCCCGTCGTCTTCACCGCCTTGGCGGCGGCGCGCAGGAAGTTGCCCCAGGTCATGGTGCGGTAGATGAAGAAGGTCAGCAGGATGGTGTAGGTGACGGCGATGGCTGCCGATTCGGTTGCGGTGAAGACCCCGGACAGGATGCCCGCTAGGATGATGCCGACGATCAGAAGCCCCGGCAGCGCGGCCGCCAGCGAGCCGACGACCTCGGCCCAGCCGGGGAACTTGCCGGCCGGATAGCCGCGCTTCACCGCGACCGCGTAGGCGGCGACCAGCATGCAGATCATCAGCACCAGCGCCGGCAGGAGACCGGCGGCGATCAGCGCGCCGATCGAGACCTTGCCGCCGGCCGCCAGCGCATAGATGATCATGTTGTGGCTGGTCGGCATCAAGGCGCCCACGAGCGAGGCGTGGGTGGTGACGTTGACGGCGTAATCGGTGTCGAAGCCTTCCTTCTTCATCATCGGGATCATCACCGCGCCCATCGCCGACACGTCGGCCACGGGGGAGCCCGAGACGCCGCCGAACAGCGTGCAGGCGACCACGTTCGACATGCCGAGACCGCCGCGGATGTGCCCGACGAGGTTCTTGGCGAGCTGCACGATCTTGTCGGCAACGCCGCCATGCAGCATCAGCTCACCGCTGAAGACGAAGAACGGAATGGCGAGGAAGGAGAAGATGTTCATCCCCGACATCATCTGCTGGAAGATGACGGCGACCGGCAGGCCCTCGTAGAGGATGGTGCAGATCGCCGAAAGCCCGATCGCGAAGGCGACCGGCACGCCGAGGATCAGAAAGCCGAAGAAGGTGGCGCCGAGAATGATCAGTTCCATGACGGGACGACCTCTTCGCCGCGCAGGAGAGCAATGATGTGCTCGATGGAAAATGAGACGATCAGGATGCCGGAGGCGATCAGCGGCACATAGCGGATCACCTCGGGCAGACCGAGATTGGGGATCTTCACGGTGCCGACCGACGCGCCCAGGATCCAGCCGTTATAGGCCATGGCGAGGCCGAACACGGCGACCAGAACGTGGATCACGATCTCGATCTTCTCCCGCACGTGATGCGAGAGCATGACCAGCAGGCTGTCCATGCCGATATGCCCGGCATCGCGTACGCCGACGGCGGCGCCGATCAGCGTGACGTAGAGGATCAGGACTAGCGCCAGATTCTCCGTCCAGGTCGGGCTGGAGTTGAGCACGTAACGTCCGAACACCTGGTAGAAGACGATGGCGACGATGACGAGCAGCCCGGTCACCGACAGGTACATGCCAAGGCGGGCGACGGGGGCATTGATCCGCGACAGCAAGCCCGTGGATGGGCGTGCCGCTACGGCCCCCGGCTCGTGACTTGCGACGTGTGGGTCTGTCATCCCGCGCCTCCTTACGGGGTCCAGTGCCGCCTTGCGGCGACGCCGGACCCGGTCCCCGAATTGTCTTACTTCGTGTCCTGGATGCGCTTGACGAGGCTCTGCAGCTTCTCGTCACCGGCGAACTTCTGGTAGACCGGCTTCATCGCATCGACGAACTCCGCCTTGTTGCCGATCGTGATCACCTGAACCCCGGCGGCCTCGACGGTCTTGCGGGCGGCCTGCTCGCGCGCGTCCCAGAGCTTGCGCATGACGGGCACCGATTCCTTGGCTGCCTTGCGGACCATCGCCTGGTCCTCCTTGCTCAGCGTGTCCCAGACCTTTTTCGAGATCACGAGAACTTCGGGCGCCAGGGAGTGCTCGGTGATGTTGTAGAACTTGGCGGCCTCGAAGTGACGGGAGGATTCGTAGGACGGCCAGTTGTTCTCGGCAGCGTCCACGAGGCCGGTCTTGAGCGCGGTGTAGACCTCGCCATAGGGCATCGGCGTCGGGTTGGCCCCCAAGCTCTGGATCATGCCAACCCACAGGTCGGATTGCTGGACGCGGATCTTCAGGCCCTTCAGATCGGCAAGCGATTTGACCGGTGCCTTGACGGTGTAGATCGAGCGCGCGCCGCTGTCGTAATAGGCAAGGCCGACCAGGCCCGCGGGCTCCATGGCTGCCAGGATCTCATCGCCGATCGGACCGTCGAGGACGGTGCGCATGTGCTGCGTATCCCGGAAGACGAAGGGCAGGCACAAGGCGATGGTCTCGGGCACGAAATTGTTCAGCGGCGATGCGTTGATCCGCATCATGTCGAGCGCGCCGATCTTGAGTTGCTCGATCGTGTCCTTCTCCGAGCCCAGGGCGCCGTTCGGAAACACCTTCACGCCGAGCTTGCCGCCGCTTGCCGCCGCGAGCTGCTGGCCCATGAACTTGACCGCCTCGACGGTCGGATAATCGGCGGGGTGAACGTCGGCGGAGCGGAAATCGCGTGCGGTGGCCAGGGGTGCTGAGACCGCCAGTGCAACGGCTGTGATGATACCGGTGAGCGTCTTCATTTGGGCTTTCCTCCTGGGTTGATGAATTAATTATATCGTTGTCGGCCCGGCTGCAGGCCGCCTTGGGTCGCTCCGCTTCAAGTGTGAAGTCAAGCGCCAATGTCGTCCCTAGGGCGGGCGGCATTTTCTGTCCAAGCCAAATCCGGCATCGATCGATGCAAGACTTGCATCGATCGATTTCTGGCGCAATTCGCACTATGGTGGGTATGGCGGGCTGGCTCGACGTCGCTGGCCCGTGACTTGACGCCTCCAATCGAGGCCCCTCAAGATGTCCCGAACACTGCACCGTCTCGAGGGAAAGCCCATGCCGCGGAAGCTGGTCGATATCTCGGTCCCGCTCGGAAACGACGTGACCGCCGATCCGCCGGGCAATCACCCGACGATCCAGTATATCGACCACCAACAGGGCCTGCCGCGCATGCTGCAGTTCTTCGACGGCCTCAAGGCGGAAGACCTTCCGGATGGCCAGGGCTGGGCGGTCGAGCAGGTGTCGCTATCCACCCACAACGGTACCCATCTCGATGCGCCCTGGCACTTCCATCCGACCATGAACCGGGGCGAGCGGTCATGGACCATAGACGAGGTGCCGCTGGAATGGTGCTTCCAGCCCGGCGTGAAGCTCGACTTCCGGCACCTGCCCGACGGCTACGTGGCGAGTGCCGA